>CAZYOE010000027.1:28735-38612 GCA_964648725.1 uncultured Pseudobdellovibrionaceae bacterium
GCATGGGAATGCCGATGGGCATGGGAATGCCGATGGGCATGGGAATGCCGATGGGTATGGGAATGATGCCAATGGGTGGCATGGGAATGCCGATGGGCATGGGAATGCCGATGGGTATGGGAATGATGCCAATGGGTGGCATGGGAATGCCGATGGGCATGGGAATGATGCCAATGGGTGGTATGGGAATGCCAATGATGGGAGGCATGGACGGAGGCCTCGGATCGTGGCAAATGCAGCAGCAGATGATGCAAATGCAAATGCAGCAGTATCAAGTCATGATGGAACAACAAAGACGAACTCAAGAAAATATGTTTGCAAGACAGCGAGTGGTCTCTGGTCTCCAGCAAGAACTCTATTCACTTTTATTCCGATTGCAACAAGCTCAGTCAGGTGTTGGTTTGGGTATAGATCTCACACTTCCTGGTTATCCGGGCGGTGGGTATCCTGGTGGCGCTTATCCAGGTGGTTACCCTGGTGGCTACCCAGGCGGATATCCAGGCGGATATCCTGGAGGAGCTTACCCTCGGCCTGGTTACCCAGGTCAAATTCCACAGCCTGGCTATCCTCAACCGGCTTATCCTCCTGGTGGTTATCCAGGTCCGGTTGTTCCTCAGCGAGGACCAGGCGTGCCTCCAGTTCGGTAAACTGTGGCCAAAGGTACTTTTGTAACCATACCCAGATGTTATGACTCTCATGTGCATTGGTTAAGCACGGGAGAGGTTCTAAATTTAATTGATTTATCGTCAGTTCGATCCATCGATGAAATGAAGTTGCGATCTTTTAAAATCAAACCAAATCGTGGTGATTGGATTCTCGGATTTGGTTGGGATCAAAGCTTATGGCAAGATAATAGTCAGCCTCATTTTTCAGTCTTAGATGAGCTATTTCCAAATAATCCGGTGGCGTTCAGTCGGGTGGATGGTCATGCTCTGTGGGTTAATTCTCAAGCTCTGAAGCTAGCTCAAATTTCCAATGAGTCGATGCCACCAAAAACAAGTGGCGGAAGAGTTGAGGTCGATTTGCAGGGCCATTTGACCGGTGTTTTTATTGATGCGGCTAAGGACCTCATTGAAGCGCAGATTCCAAAATCTTCTAAAATAGATCTTAAAAGATACCTCCTTCAGGGGATGGAAGTTTTCAATAAAGCAGGGTTTACACATATCAGAGATGTGGGTGGGAGTATTGAACATTGGGCAATGGCAAATGAACTCGAAGCTGAATCGACGCTTAACCTCTTTTGTGAGATGTACTTCAATCTCGATTCGATAGAACAGCTATCAGTGCGAATTCAAGAAATTTTAACTTGTCGAACACAGCCGAGTCAGCAGTTGCGCGTGGCGGGGTTAAAACTCTATTTTGATGGCGCTTTGGGTTCTGAGGGTGCTTATTTGAGTCAGCCCTACGCTAATGGAAAAAATGGGATACAACTTTTCGAATTGTCAAAAATCGAAGAGATTTTTCACCGTTGTTGGGAAAAAAATATTCCAATAGCGATTCATACATTGGGTGATGAAGCCGTTCATGAAATCGTGGGAGTGGCCAATCGCCTAAAAGAACGAGGTATTGAAGGCCCTTTGAATCTTGAACACTGTGAAGTCGTTAGACCTGAGACAATCAGTTGGATGCGAGCACTGAATGTACGCTGCCATCTGCAGCCGTCCCATTTTTTGTCTGATCGTCGTTGGCTCAAAGGTAAGCTGGGCGATCTCTATAAATTTTGTTTTCCATGGCGCGGATTGATCGAAGGTGGAATTCCAATTAATTTTGGTAGCGATAGCCCAATAGAGATGCCTTCTCTCATAAACACTCAAAGGGCTTTAGAGACCGCTAGCCAAGAGGGAATTGCACTTCCTCCGATTTCGCCTTGGTCATTTCATTCGCATCCAGACGGAACTTGGGGAAGAAATTGTGTTACTAGGTTAGATGCTGAAGGTCACATTAAAGTCACATTTAGTCGTGATTAGTTGGCAGTTGTTCATCCTAAAAAGGAAGATTGACACTGATGTCGTATTCACGCTGTGCTTCATAGATTAGAGTGCCAAATAACAGAAGGCTCCCGCCAATCGCCCAAGCTTGATTTTTTTTCGCCTGAGATTCAACCGCTGAAAGATTCGGAGCGAACTTTTGGGCACCCAATTGAATATCCTCTGTATTGCTGGAAGCCCGGCCAATACAATTTTGTTGGAACAGCACCAAGGGATTTTCGACATACTTCAGATTGTCAACATGCGGCTTCAGGCAGGTCCCAGTTGCTAAATTTATTTGTCGAGGGGGTTTTATATCTTCGCCAAGAACCCATTGGTAATGGGGATAAGTGACATTTGAGAGGTAAGCTATGTGATAACGTACCTTAGGGTAAAGTTTAAGATTGGCGAGTTCATTAGGGTTAATTTTAAAACCATTAATATAAAGCTGGTCATCGTCACGCAAGAGTTTCAAAGTGGAAGTGACACTCCCATGCGAAACTATTGGAGACTCAAATATAGTGCGCATTTGAAGCTCGCGATTAAGGGGCTCTCTGCTAGATGTTTGTAACACTTTCAGCAATAGATTTTTGCGGATAGGTGTGAGAGGTCCCGAGGTTAATTCTTTGATAAGTTCTTCCTCAATTTGAATTCGGGTTAAGCTTTCGGGAGCAGAATCTAAATCACCAACCGTTTGAATTAACTCTCGGGAAACAGAGCCACTATTTGCCTCAACGATATCTATAAAGCTAATCAATCCTTTTTTAGAGTTTATGAACTTCGTAAACTCTGCTGGTGTAATAGCCTCATTAGCAATGAGAACCGAACTGGTTGCCCAGATATTGGGATTTAAAACAATGATACTTAAAAATAACAATAAGCCTTTATTCATAAAAGGTCTCCATATTTGATTGAACGATATCGTTTTGGGGTCACCCTCACCGGGGCGGGAAGAGCCTTGGCGTTAGGGCCTTGGATTACGGCAAACACTGGGCCCGCTAACTTTTGAATAACAACGGGATCTTCCTCGGGAACAAGTACTCCAAATAAACTCGGATTATTCGGAGCTCGAATGAGGCGCAATCGTTTAGCAATAGGTTTAGCCATCTTTTCTAATTGAAAATCCGGTTCATTGCTTCCTGGATAGAGATCAACCAGGCAGTAAGAGCCAATCATAGACTCAATCGAGTCACTGTTGATAAGTTGTAGGGTGACAAGCACAAAGCCCGCAGGAATAAAAGTATCGAGGCTAGCGGATTCTTCCTGACTTCTCTTTGGTGGCTCGATGTCTTTTTGTTGGAATATGGTCAGCATCACGCCCATTAGTGCGAGAGTTACGAGGATCCAAATCGGTTTTTTTGGATCGAGTAAGTTTCTTTTTAACTTTTCCCAAAGAGTCTTGAAATTCATATTTAACCTCATGATTTTGATATTTGCTTCGGAGTCTATTTTGATGACCATCGAGGTTCTTCCAAACATACCCAGATAGAGAAACAAAAAACACAGTGGTTAGAAGAACTTCCAGAATAATTTGCCCGCGTATAGAGTGGGTTCCCATGGTTCCTCCTTCTTCAATGTCGCTGAACAGTATCCATGAAATGTTTGTTGCCATGGCGCCCATTCAAAGAGGAACGGGCTTGTTTTCAATTGGTATTTCCAATGCAGAAATAATTCTTGTTTATTTTCGAAATCCTTCTTGAGTCGGTAAGTGGTGAGTCTGGCATTTGGGTTCTCTGGCTCTACAGAGAGTCCTCGAATATAATTTGCAAATACGATTTTATTGGACAAAGTGACTAAGTCGGTGGACTTCCGTGCATAGTGATTTAGAATCTTCAATAATGCTCGATGACCATTCATAAGATAGGTTTCTAGTCCAGCCCCTAGTCCAATGAGGATAGCTTTTTGTATGAGTGGAATTGCGGTTTTTGCCGTCTTGGCTAAAGCGAGAATGCCCCTGATGGCTGCGGCCACTGGAGGAAATGGGGTGGCTGCGAGGCTGAGGACGCGCGCAATAAAATCACCCCATTTAACAACCGTAACAAGTTTATTTAATGCCATGAGTGATTTAATTAAACTCGAAGCGGTTTGTTGTCCTTTCATGAGCTCAATTCGACAGGTCTGTTGAAGCGTACTTTTGATTTCAATTTGTGTGGTTGCAACATATAGAAAGGTTAGAGCAGCCAAGACAAGAGGTAACAGCGTGATCAGAAAAACAAGTGCAAAACCTTTCTGACGTTCTAGTTTTGAACTGGTTTTTCTTTGATAGAGAGCGTTTTCCATTTCAGTTTCCTAAAGACGATCATTTCGGCCATTAACTCATCGAGTGGTGAACGATGAATGATAACAGTGCCAAATAGGTTGTAGCGATTGGCTTGGTAATTTGCAGTTTCAAGGCAAAATTTTTCTCCGAGTGTTTTTTCGCAGATCAGGGCTTCGTGAAGATTATGTTCAATAACTTGCGACCAAAGCTGTTCATAAATGAAGGTAAAAAAAGTCACGAGCAAGGTAAACATAAGAGGCAGCATAATTGCTGCTTCAACTAAACTCTGCCCTTTGCTATTATCGTGTCGGTCCACTCGTCGCCCCAGACATATAGTCATGGAGATCTCTCGTCTTTACATCGCTGCTCTGAACTTTGACCGGATCAAGTTTATGGGTGGCATCTCCTGCGAGTGCTTTGGCAATGTTAGCAAAGTGAACTGAAACGTTTGTTCCGACAGCTTTCATCATACCTATTGCGGCAACGGCGACTAAGGCGACAATGATTAAATACTCAATCAGTGATTGGCCTTTTTTATTTTTGATAAATTTCATAGAACACCCCTTTTTTTTGGAAAGTGAATGGGGGTTCTGCAAAATGCGAGACCATTTAAGCTTTAATGAACCAGATCAAATAGAATCTTTTGTCCGTTACTTGGATTTTGCTTTTACTTTTGCGGATTTATCATCTTTTGCCTTAGTGTCGGCAACAGCAGCTTTAACTTCTTTCAGTTTCTTTTGCTTACGAGCTGTCACAATACGATCTAAAATATCAAAAGCTTCCTTTTGAAGGTCGTTCTCATAAATAAAACGATAAAAACCTTCAATTTCAGGGCTTTGGCGAAATTTTTTAATAGAGGTTGGTACGCTCTCAGATTGCACGAAGTCGATTGAGCTACCGTCTTTTGAGAGTTTTACCTTTTCTGCCATTGATCCTCCACTGTGTCGTAGACCATGTTATAAGATCTCACAACTAATGCAATAGATCAACGTGGTCAACTTGGATGTTTGTTTGCAAAGCTTGGGGTTCCTCGTTATCAATCCAGAATCCAACGATTTGAGGTGCTACAATGTTAATTTTAGACGGGAAATTAGTGGCTAAAGCAGTAAAATCAGGAGTTGCTGAGATGGCTTTAGCGTTTGAAAAAAAGGTGGGTCGAAAGCCAGGATTGGGAGTGATTATAGTTGGAGATGATCCAGCTAGTCATGTTTATGTTCGAAATAAAGAAATAGCCTGTGCTTCTGTCAATTTTCATTCCGAAAAGTTGGATTTAGCTGAGACTGCGACAGAAGCTGATCTCCTTAAGGCCATCGATTCATTGAATAAGAATCCCCTCATTGATGCCTTCTTGGTTCAAATGCCTCTGCCAAAAAATCTTTCTACAGATGTAGCCCTGGATGCCATTGATCCAATGAAGGATGCGGATGGGCTTCATCCAGTTAATTTAGGATACTTGTGGGCGAACCGAAAACGTGTTGCCCCTTGCACTCCTTGGGGAGTTATGAAGATTTTGGAGCACTATCAGCTCCCTGTTAGAGGTAAGAACTGTGTCGTCGTAGGCAGATCACAAATTGTTGGTCGGCCGATGGCTCATTTATTGACGATGGCTGATGGTACTGTGACCATTTGTCATAGCCGTACTCAAAATATGCGGGAATACACTCAGAATGCTGACATCGTTGTAGTAGCGGTCGGGCAACGGCATCTATTGGGTCGAGAGGATTTCAAAGAAGGGGCAGTGGTAATTGATGTGGGCATTCATGGGTCCGGGCAAGGCAAAGGTGTCACTGGAGATGTGCGAATTCAAGAGTTAGATGGTTGGGTTAGTGCTGCCACCCCAGTTCCGGGTGGAGTAGGACCCATGACCATCGCGTGCCTCCTTGAAAATACCATGACTTTGGCGCAATTAAAGGTCGCGAAATAAAAGTGAGGGTTATGAAAGCTCATATTTTTTGTTTAGCATTTTATTGGGGGTTGACATCAAATGCTAAAGCTCTCACTCTCGAATATTTAAGTTCATTCATTTTTTCTACTGCGGAAAAATTCCAAGAAACACAAATTGGTGGTTTATCAGGGATCACCAAAAACGGTGATCGATATTGGGCCGTAAGTGATGCAAAGGGGCAAAAAGGTGAGCCTCGAATGTATTCTTTCAATATAAATTTAACGGATATTGAGTTCACCGTGAAGCCCTCAAAAGTTGTTTTTTTAAAAAACAAAAAAGGAAAGCCTTTTGGCGAAAAAGTCTTAGATCTAGAGGGGATTATTTCGTTTGGAAATAGTTTTTTAACTGCGTCTGAAGGCCTGCTCGATCAAAAGCCTCGAGAGTTGCCGGCACTTTTAGAGTTTAATAGTAGTGGGCAACTAACAGGAGAAATTCCTATTCCATCCCAGTATTTGCCACAAAAAACAGGCAAACAAACCAAAGGAGTTCGCTCCAATGGTTCTTTTGAGGGTTTAAGCTTGTCTCCAAGTGGTGATTATTTCTGGGTAGCGACTGAACAGCCATTACTTCAGGATCAACCAAACTGGAAGCAGGGGGATGCCGGCTTTTCACGACTTTTGCGCTTCAAGAAAAAGACAAAGGGTGGATGGGAGTATGAGTCTGAATGGAAATATCCCATGGAATTAGCCACCCCTCCAGGACAAGAGAGTCAGCTGGTTTTAGGTCAGGGTTGTTCAGAAGTTTTTGCACTCAATGATACTGATGTTCTAGTTCTTGAAAGAGGTGTTTATACTACTGGTACTCAAATCAATTATAATTTAAAGCTTCATCAAGTCTCGATACAGGGTTTGATAGGGGGGAATTTGCCAGTGCTCGCAAAGCAACTGATATACGATTTTTCTGCTATTAAAGATAAATTCACTGATGGAAGAGGTTTGGATAATTTAGAAGGGATCTCTTGGGGACCCCAAATCAAAGGCCAGAAGACCTTGATTTTTATCAGTGACGATAACTTCACTCCTTTGCAGCGATCCGTTTGGTTGGCCTTTAAACTAAAATAAGGTGAGGATAGTTGTTCCGAGTCCAGTATGATTGTAATCGCTCCAGTGAGAGCATCGCCGACAGCAAAATTCAGTTGGTCAAGGTCCTGAGTTGCTATTATGATGCCTCCTCTTGATGGTAAGGCAGGTTTAAATGGTTAAATGGGTTCTAAAAAAAGGCGAAGATAGACGTTTGCGTTCAGGTCATCCATGGGTATTTTCCAATGAGCTCATGTCGAGCCCCAAAGGTTTGAATCCAGGCGAGCTTGTTGAAGTGGTGGATCAAAAGGGGCACTTTTTAGCACGTGGCTACGGTAACCCACACTCGCTAATCGCTTTTCGCTCTGTCAGCTGGAGTGAAGGTGAAAAAGACATCCTCACCGCGGATTTTTTTGTGAACCGTTTAATGCGGGCCTGGCAACTGCGTACCCTGTCTGGTTTACATCATAGTTTCAGACTTTGTTATGGTGAGGCGGACGGACTTCCTGGCCTTGTTGTAGATCGCTACATCACTCGTACTGGAGTGGTGTTTGCGGTTCAACTTCTCACTGCGGGTTTGCAAAAAGCGTTATTATCCAAAATCGAAGAAGTTTTTTCTAACCTTATCGACAAAGCTAACACTCAGGGGCTTTCTGCGTTCAATCAAACTCAAATGGCAATTGTCCTTCGAAATGATGTCAATATTCGAAAGTTAGAGGGTCTGGAAGTTGAAGAACCTAGAGTTTTGATCAATAAAATGTCCTGCGGATTAAATCTCATTGAAATTGCCGTTGATAGTATTGATCAATCTGAGCCAGTATGGATGACAGTCGATTTAGAGGCTGGCCAAAAAACAGGTTTTTTTTTAGACCAAAGAGGCAATATCTTTCAAGTCCTGGAGTATTTAAAACGATCAACATTGCCGTCGTTGCAGCAAAAGAAAGTAAGGATACTCGATCTTTGTTGTTATGTCGGTCATTGGTCTACTCAGTTGGTGAGACTCTTTAAATCCCAAAATATTTCTGTCGAAGTGCATTTATTGGACATTTCAAAAGATGCATTAAAGTTTGCTGAACAAAACGTGAGGCGTGTCTGTACTGGGTCCGATAAGGTTCAAGTTCATCAGGCAGATGTTTTGAATTCTCTCGATCAGATTCAAGATGGTCAATACGATATTGTCATTGCTGATCCTCCAGCTTTTATAAAAGCTAAAAAAGATATTCCAACTGGTTCTCACGCATACCTAAAGTTGAACACCCATGCTTTTCGATTGGCTGCGCACAAAGGGCTCGTGGTTTCTTGCTCCTGTTCCGGGTTAATGGAGATGGATAATTTTAGAGACATTCTGCGGAAAGCGCAGGTACGGCAATCATTAATTATGCCATCTGTGGTGATGGGCGGGCACTCTCCTGATCATCCGATTATAATGTCATTTCCAGAGGGAATTTATTTAAAGATGATTGGTCATCTCAAAGTATAGAAGAGGTCATTGCAAATCCATTTGCTTCGAAGAGCATCGGGGCTCAGTCGATTCTTGGCTCCCCTTCACAGATGGGGATGCCATCTCGTGCGCGCCTTTCTCTATTTTGGAACGGGCTTGGTATTATAAAATTTATTTAGTGGTGTCGCTCTTGATTGGCTTAAATTTGAGAGAGGCCGCTCCAACTGGACCAGTAATGATAAGTTCGGAGTTTTGCATCTCAAGTTCTGAAACCGGCAAATCAAAGCTAATGATATAACCCGTGCTCCATCGGTTGTGGCTTGGGTAGAGGCTTCTAATTTCCACTGGTAAAAGGGAGAGTTTCTTTGGTTTACCGACGATTTCTCGATTATTAAATTTAAGCATTGTCGTCCAAAGAGTATCAGCGCGAAGCAGGTCGCCAGTCTTCCTATCTGGCGTAAAAAAACTCACAAAAACTTCAGTTTTTCCTTTAGATGCATCTTGTTTACTTTTGAGTTCGCTTTGATACTTCATTTTATCCCATTGAAACATTGTCGCTTGTCTCAATGTCTGAGCCTCAATGATATGGGAGTTCAATAAGGTCGCACTGACGTCCAAAACATTATAAGGGCCGTCATATTTTTGAGAATGGTCGCTATAGGACTCTACAACTTCGTCATATTGATCTTCTGAAAGAGTGAAAGTCTGGGTAGGCTCAGGAGTGCTCGCGCATGCAGCTAAAATTAAAAAAACCGACACTAAACAAAATCTATTCATTCTGCCTCCCTGAAAATTCGCTATGAGCGCGATATTAAAATAATTATGAAGTTTCTTCATGTGGCAGTCACGCCGTTCTTGTTGAAGACTTGGATTTATGTCATAAAACGGGCTTAATTCAGGAGAAAATATGAGAAATCGGCATTCCCTTCAGTCAATGCGCAGACCCCAACGCGGATCCAATGATGGGCCTCGACAACCAAAATCCAATGTGCGAGTTTCATTGGGATTTCATGCGGTTAAAGAAGCTTTGCGAGTGCGTCCAAAAGATATTGTGAAGTTAATTATAAAGAAGGGTTGGGAGTCGTCCAAAGATCTTCAGATTCTTGTGCAGGAGGCGCGACGACAGAGGGTTGTATTAGAAGAGCGGGATTCCGGGCAGCTAGATCGTGTCGGATATCATAATCAGGGAGTCATTTGCGAAATCAATGGTCGTCCAAAGGTTGAAATTGACGAAATTGGCCAAGG
>CAZYOE010000027.1:38622-39492 GCA_964648725.1 uncultured Pseudobdellovibrionaceae bacterium
AAGGTCAAAGATCAATAGTTCTAGCTTTGGATGGGGTTGAGGATCCGCAAAATTTAGGAGCAATCCTAAGGACGGCTTGGCTGATGGGAGTTGAAGCAGTTTTGCTTCCATCCGACCGAGCGGTGGGCCTTGTTCCAACGGTTCATAAAGTTTCTTGTGGAGGGGTAGAACATGTTCCTGTAATTGAGGTTCCAAATCTTTCAAATGTTCTAAGTGGCCTGAAAGACAAAGGGTATTGGGTTTTTGGATTGGCGGCTGGTGGTAAGCAGACAATGGAGACAGTAAAAATCCCTGAGAAAATAGTTTGGGTCTTGGGTGCGGAAGACAAAGGGCTGCGCACCACCACTGAGCGTTCTTGCGACGAGCTTATTTCGATACCTCAGTCAGATAATGCAGCTAGCTACAATGTTTCAGTGGCGACTGGAGTTGCGCTCTATGAGACTCGAAGACAGGCCAGTATTGAAAAAGTTTAATTTTTTTATTGGAATCCTTTGACTCTTACAGAAAATCTCCATAGAACACGAAATCTAAGTCGACAATCTAAAATACCCACGGCATTATTTTTAAGTCGTTTGTGTTTTGATTGTTGTTCAGGGCTGGTTTAGCTCAATTGGTAGAGCAGCTGATTTGTAATCAGCAGGTTGCGGGTTCGAGTCCCATAACCAGCTCCACTTTGTTAAAACTAAGTGGAACAAATGGAGAGATGCCCGAGTGGCTAAAGGGGGCAGACTGTAAATCTGCTGGCCTTGCGCCTACGTAGGTTCGAATCCTACTCTCTCCACCAATTTGTTTTAACTTGAGTCTTTTGACTCTGGGCGGGAGTAGCTCAATTGGCTAGAGTATCAGCCTTCCAAGCTGAGGGTTGCGGGT
>CAZYOE010000028.1:0-39130 GCA_964648725.1 uncultured Pseudobdellovibrionaceae bacterium
TGAAGAGCACTGATTTTCCGGTTTCGCCTTTGAGTGGCTAGTAAACCTCATGTTTTTGGCGTTTTTGATCGATCAGCTTCAGGAAATGAAGCTGCCCACTTTATTTGACATGCAGTCAATAGTTTTGAAAAAAACCAAATAGTGTCGCAATTAGTTTTCTCAAAAGTGGGCCCACATAAGCAATGCAGTTAGCTTTGGTCAGGTCGAGGCCGCAGCCCCCAAGTTGGCAGAGGCTTACTGCCTGTAAGTCGCAGTCCCAACGAGTGGGGTGAGAACGACGGCATGACTGTGGTGAACTGTATAGTGCAAATTACCAGCCGAGGATGTAAGCAAACATCAACGGCGCCACAATCGACGCATCCGATTCAATAATAAACTTAGGAGAATTCACCGCTAATTTGCCCCAAGTGATTTTTTCATTTGGCACAGCTCCAGAATAAGAACCATAGCTCGTTGTTGAATCACTGATCTGACAAAAATAATCCCAAACTTTAACATCATCATGGAGTAAATCTTGGCTTAACATTGGAACTACACAAATCGGGAAATCTCCGGCAATTCCCCCACCAACTTGAAAAAAACCAATGGTAGAGTTTTTGCTAGCACTCATGTACCACTCAGCAAAGCTCATCATGTATTGAATTCCACCCTTAACAGTGTGAACATTTTTGATATCACCTTTAATACAGTGGCCGGCAAAAATATTTCCTAATGTAGAATCTTCCCAGCCAGGAACAACCATTGGTAGATTTTTTTCCGCAGCGGCTAAAAGCCAAGAGTCTTTTGGATCAATTTGGTAGTATTGTTTGAGCTTACCAGACAAAAGAATTTTGTACATGAACTCATGGGGAAAGAACGCCTGCCCCGCTTGATCCGCCTTTTGCCACTCTTCCAAAACGACTTTTTCGATGCGACGGATAGCTTCTTCTTCAGGAATACAAGTGTCGGTCACACGATTTAAATGTTTATCTAAAAGTTTAGCTTCATCATGAGGAGTCAAATCACGGTAGTTTGGAATACGCTCATAGTGATTGTGCGCTACTAGATTAAATACGTCCTCCTCAAGATTTGCACCGGTACAACTAATAGCATGAACCTTTCCTTGGCGAATCATTTCTGCCAATGAAAGCCCCAACTCAGCGGTGCTCATCGCTCCCGCGAGCGTCACAAGCATTTTACCACCCTTATTTAGGTGAGCCTTGTAACCTACAGCTGCATCTTTCAAGGCCGCAGCATTAAAGTGACGATAATGATGATCAATAAATTTAGAAATCATGGCACCCTCTTTAAATATAAGAAGGCCACGTTCTAACCTATTTATAGGAAATTCGTCTAGAAAATTGATTTATTTTTTGGGGATATAGACGCGGGTCCGCGCCAACCCAGCGATCGAAGCAATCTCATCCATTTGTTCTTCGCTTAAGCCAATAAACTCGCCACCAAACCCTGAGGGCACACCTAAGGTAGGTTCTAAACGGGCCCAACGAACAATCATTTCGCCACAAATGATTTCATCACGCCCTTCGAATGTGAATGAAAGCGTGAATTTAACTCGAGACCCGACTTTGGGGACTTCCTTGGCCGTCTGAACGAAAATTCCCCCGCGACCAACATTAAATGTTTTAGTCTTTAAGGCATCCGGAAGTCCCGCCCATGAAACTTCAATATTAAGAACCGCAACTACCCGAGGCACCCGACGCCAAGCCATGCGTGGAGTGTTTAAGGCTAATTCTAAAGTACTAACTAATTGCTCCAAGCGAAAAGGCTTTGCAATGACCGCTTCAACACCTCTATCATAAAACTCTTCCAGAGGTACGTCAGAAAAACCAGTCATAAAGATCATAGTACAAGGTTCAATGTTGTTCTCGCGGATTTTATCGAGAAAAAAGATCCCGTCGCCCTCAGGCATGCGAATGTCTGAGATTACCGCATCCATTTTTTCTTTTTGGTAAATCTCGAAGGCTTCTTTTCCATTGATCGCTTGAAAACAACGGGCCCCATTAAACTCGAGTTCACTCACAACAAGATCACGAATTCCTTCTTCATCATCCACGACTAGAATCTTTTTATCTTTCAAAAAACTCATCGCTGCCTCTTAATCTTCTCATTGTGCAAGGCCCACCATATTCCTAAGGAATACTTCTTGTATAAATTGATTTTATTGTTTGACAATGCCCTCGTCCAAAGAAAAAGCCCAATCTAGACCCTAAGAAATCACCACATTGAATTTTAAATCGATACTTTAACCCCAAAGACGGATTTCCCCAGAAAGCCTCGTTCATGACCAATATTTTCAACACCGAGGCGCTGCAGGATTCCTGACAAACTATTCATGGCATAGTCTTTAATGTGCGGTTGAGAACCCACAAACCAACTTTGATCCAGGACCCAGTTTAATTCTCGGCAATCATCATATTGAATCAGGTCCACAAAGCCAAACCACCCTTTTACATCCAAGACCCTATAAGCCTCAGCTAAAACTTTTCGTCGAATATCTAATGGCATTTCATGGAGCAAAAAGCTGGAAAACACAGCATCAAACCGATTGTCTTTAAAGGGCAAATCCAATGCATCCCCTTGCATAAAGTCAATGCGACTGTACTCCATTAGATTTTTCTGAGCTTCCTTTAGGTAAACAGGACTCGCATCAAGCACCACAATCTTTGCTTTTGGAAATGCCATCTTTACGAAACGGGTCATTCTTCCAGAACCACATCCAATTTCCAAAAATCGGAGTCCTTCCCCTTCTGAAAAACGGAACGCCTTTTTCATCGGTGCTAAAATAAGACGTCGCATAGCATCCATCGCACCCAAAAATAACATTTCCATCTGATGTTCATAAATTGAAATCGCATTTGGATCGAGAAAGCTATTACCTGAATAGTTAAAATGCTGACGATAATACCCCGGAACATCACGGAGTGCCTCCACATCTTCCAGATCTAAATCATGAGAACTCAAGTCCTGAAATCCGGAGGAAGAAGCTTTAAATCCATTCAACCATATATGGACCAATTGTCCCCAATGACCCAAATTTAAATCGGGCTGCAAAACCGTTGCGGGATAGAGACCAGCGGCGATGCGCTCACTGTCTTGTTGAATTAAAATCCAAACCTCCGCAATGACTTGCCTTAAACGTTGAAGATCATCGCCACGCAGAGTTTTCAACTTCTGCCTTGCGGTAGGCGTAATAACCGAGAGTGGGAGCGTCTCTGCGACATAAAGTAGGGACCGTAAAGCACCATACATTTGTAACAGCGAGGTCCACGATTGATTCTTGACATCCACCATTTGCTTCTCGAACGACTCCCAGGCTTCCATTGTTGCCTCACTTAGAAAAGGGATAATTTTTCACCCATAGACCAATTCAATCCTGCCACCATAGAAAAACCATTTTCCACGTGATTGGAGCTGAAGGATCCTGCCCCAACAAAATAATTCCATTCTTTATCGAGGCTTTTACTCCATACCAAATACTGTGAAGTATTATGATCTTTAGTCAATTTCATTTGAGAATTTTTATAAACCAAAACAAATCTATTCACATTAGTCTTATATCCAAGTGCCAGCTGCGACGTTGTGAGTTGATCTCCCGATTTATCAGCCACCAGATTATCCTCTTCAGTGCTAAAATCCTTAGAATCAGAACTGAGGGTCAAATCAGTGATCATATAACTTGGAATCATAAAAAAATCACCGTACCCCAAAGCCAGACTCGTTTTTAAAGCTCCACGTTGCAACAACCCCCGACACTCAATCTGAACACAATCGAGTGTTAATGTATCGTAAAAACGTGAGGTAATACTGCGCTGCAAACTCAACTGCCAAATCGATATAGGATAAACATCAATTTTAAAACCGGCCTGCCCATGAGTCGCCGCAAAACCGCTTACCTTCCAAAAGCCATAGTTCCAAGGTTTATCAGCGACATCTCCACTCCAAAGTTTTTCATTGTAACTAGCGTTGACTTCCACGGAAGCACTTCCTGGAAAGGAACGATAGCCACCAGAGACTTCATAATAGCTCGCAGCCTCTGCCGCAAAACCGAGCCCCAACAATAATCCTAGGCAGGTAAATAAAAGTCGCATTAGTGTCTCTCTTCGTTTGTGGTCGTAGGTGGCATTGAACTGTCTTTTTTATTTTTAATCAAGTGCCGGATAGCAACGGTCACATAAATTGTTGATACAACGACCACTAAAAAACAAAATCCGAAGAAAATAAAAATTGACATATATAATCCTAGCTTGAAAGGTCCTCAGCAACCTGAGTTAATTGCTTCACCACATGAGCGGCCATCATAAATCCAAAGCTACCAGTTAAAAAGCTCGCACTGCCGTAGATAATATTGCGTTTCTCGCAACTATGAAAATCATTTTCTCCTTGAGGGCAAACACAACGAAACCCTTTCCCTTGATCATAATGCAAATCAATAGGTGCTTGCATTAGCTCTTCCGAATAAACACAAGGAATACCAAAGGCCCCTTCGCGCGGAAAATCATATTTTTGGCGCAAGACCTTTCGACACTGCTGCAACATGGGATCCTCAGAGGTTTCTGCCATATCTAAAAGGCGAATTTTCAGAGGATCCATGCGGCCACCCGCACCTCCACTGGTCATAACATTGAGACCGCGCTTCCGGCACTCAGCCAGCAAGAGGCATTTCGCGGTGATGTTGTCGATACAATCTAACACCCAATCAGGCTTGTGATTTAAAATCATCTCTGAAGTTTCAGCACGAAAGAACTCTACGATGGGCGCCACCACGATTTGGGGATTAATTTTCTGCAAGCGTTCCGCCAGCACTAAGGTTTTTTTCTGTCCAACTAAGCTCTGCATGGCCTGAATTTGGCGATTGGTATTAGTAACGCAAATATCATCAAAATCCACGAGTGTGATACGCCCAACACCACTGCGGGCCATGGCTTCAGCAGCCCAGCCACCAACGCCTCCCAAACCAATGATCATCACATGGCTGCGAAAAAGTTTTTCCATGCGCTGATCGCCCAACAAACGCCCCATACGGTCAAAACGGCGATGCAATAAATATTTTGATTCTGTTGTCACCTATAGCCCCAATATTCGACAAAAATTTTCTGAGCTCCGTTGAAGAATCTCTTCGCAAGATTCCCCTCTTAGCTCCGCCACAACTTGGGCAATATTCCATAAAGCTACCGGACGATGCAAGGAAGAGCTGGGCCAATCTTTGATTTTCTGATCGGGACTGTCAGTTTCGATTAAGAGCCGATCTTTAGGTAGCCATCGCACCACCTCTCGCAATGACTCCGAACGCTGGTGGGTGATGGCTCCTCCAACAGACAGGGCTAAATTTAAATCTAAATACTGCTTTGCAGTAATTTTATCCGCAGAATAAGCATGAACAAAGCCTCCGACAATTAATTCTTGATGAAGCAAAAGCACTTGAAGTGCTTCCGGATGACTGCGGACGACATGAAGGACCACTGGTTTCTTAACCAAACCCGCTAACTCCAATTGCGCCCGAAATGCCTCCATCTGCATGGGCCACCCCTTTAAATAATCCTTGCGCGCATCCAGACCAATTTCACCAATAGCTTTGGCCTTACTCACTTCATGACTTAAAACATCTAATGCACTCTCTAAAACATCTTCGGAAGTCTGACTCACCCACATGGGATGAAGACCAAAAACAGGCACTATCTTCACCTGAGGAAAATGTTCAATAAGTCGAAGCTGGCGCTGCCAATCTTCGGGTTCATAGCCTCCCATCCCAAAACCACTAATCCCCCGAGACTCTGCTTCCGCAATGACCTCAGCGACCCCCTGCTCCCAACGCAAATCCGACAAATGACAGTGAACATCCCAATACATGAAACTAGTCTATATCAAGCCTTTCCGCTGATCGAGTAATAAATAACCCTCGACAGTCAGCGGGAATAAAAAATCCAGACTTTTAATAATCATTCAAACCATCTGATAATGAGGATGGTACGCACTTTTGCGAGGAGTTCTTAATGGGAATTTGGTCGACTGACGACAAGAAAAATACCGGCCTGGCCATTCGCCTGCATATTCATCACTCAGAAAACTCGGGGGTCTTAGGCCGACCCCACTTACTCGTTTCGGAGTTAGATTCTATTCAAGAACAAGAAGAACATCCCTATGCGCCTTTGCCTTACTTTACAGATGCCATTGTCGGTCTTTCCGCTTTTAAACTCCTCGTTCACTCCAAAGATTCTTTGTCTTCCAATGAAGAAGCCCTAGCAGCACTTCTTTGGCAACGCCTTGAACCCCTCCATGAAGTTTACCATCGCGCCAATCATCGCATTAAACCCCTTCTGGCTTCTAAATCAACTGATCCAAAGGCGGAATCCAACTTTGAACAAAGCCTCAGAGACATTCTGAAAACTGCATGCAACTATCAGGGAACGAATCTCAGTGAGCTTTTGAATCTATTGGACAGTCTGAATTATTTAGAGTCGAAGCGGTCCCATCCGTTGCTCTTTGACACTAAACTTCAACTCTCCGCTTCCACTATTAGTATCCTTCATACTCTTTACTCTTTGCTCTATAACCTGCGAGCTCTTTCTGCGATTCATTATAATACGAACCGCAAAGACAATCTCTTTGAGATTTTGCAATTAGACAGCGTTAAAGATTATTTTCATGCACCAGACTTACTCACCAATGAATCAATGCTCTATTTTCAATTTCTGGGCTTGCAAAAGAAGAATGCCATCAGCGCCGCTGCGCAAGACAGTTTGGTGCAATCCTTCAAAACTTATCTTCCTCACAGCCATTATCTGGTGACTAGCTTACCGCAAGAGTTCTTTTCCCAACAAAATCCGGAATTGTTGGAGCAAAGTCTTTATACTTTCCAGATTGATTGGCTCTTAGGATCCCCCGGCGGCCTGCTTTATCGTTTACGTGAAGAGTTATTTGGACTCAAAGAAGGCTACGAACATACCTTCTGGCCCGAACTGCACAATGAAGAAAGTGAGGAGCCCGTGGGCACCTTACATGTAAACTGTATCCTTGGGGCCGAACATATTCGCCAATTGAGTGAGGCTGCATAAACACTTGATGGGGCTAAAATCCCCTACGAGTCTCCTCTTCAACAGTTTTTGCTGATCAACAAAAAAAAAGGGGGGGGGTTGGGATAGTCCCGATCGTTAGGCGGCGCGCTTCCCTTCCTCCGGAAAATAATCCACCGTTAAATAGTAGATAAAGCTGAACCACACCTTATCCGCATCAATAATCTCAAATCCGCGTTCACTACTTCGGAAGTTCTGAAAGCTCACCGGTTTGACTTGCAGACAGCACCAAAGATCTTCTTTAAGTTGAGCTTGGACTTCAGTAATACTGCGAAAAAACTCTTGATCAACCACGGATGGTAAAACTATGGCTAAGCCCTTTCGCGAGACTTTGCTGATGACCACATCAAAACTTTTCCCATGCGCGCCAACAACTTTTCCCTTGAGAAGGGATTCAAATCGCGCTGAAGCTCGTTGAATGGAAAACTCAGGAGCATCTTCAATATCGAGAATTCTTTTCACTTGTTCGAAATAGGGGCCGCCACGGAACAATAACAGTGCGCGAATTTTCTGTTTCAGACTGAAGGCCTGAAAAATAGAGCTCCGCGTTCCAAAAAAATATTCTATGGTTGAAGCATCCATAACGGGATCCAAAGTTTTATGATAGTGGCGTTCAGGCCAAACGGCTTCAACCTGACTAGCGAGGCGATTCTTCAGCACTTGCAAATCAGGTGTTCTATAAATAGAGATTGTTTTCTCTGAAACCAAGAGGGTTTCGAGTTGCATATAATTCAAGGCATAGCCGGCACAGTAAGACTGTAGTTGTTCTTTAATAAATAAAGAACTCGCCACCCACTGTGGCTCCACAATGAGTTCAACGAACTGCCCACATCGGCCATAGGGGCGGATGTCCTCTTTGATGCCAGGGAGCCCAAAGGGCCCCTCTTTAATAAGCGTAATTGAACCTACGATCTTCTCAACTGCTTGACCATTTTCTACAACAGGTGTTTTGGCAATAATCATAGTTGTGGTGGGAAGTAAATGATAAGGACTCACTCGCATATTTCTGAAGTCATATTGCGTCCACTCTTTTTCGGTGCGGCACTCAAAGAGTAATTTAAAGGCCCCTTCTAAATCCTGCTGAGATCGCGCCATACAGATCTTCAATGGAAGGGGCGTTTTTCCTTCATTCGATTTATTAATGGTAATGATCGATTGTAGTTTTTTAAACATCGGAGCCAACTTTCATTTTCAGTATATACAGAAATGGCTCAGATGATGTTAAAGATTTTTCAACTGTTTCAATTTGAGAAACTCACTCTGAAATCTTGCAAATCACCTCGACGTAAATCGAGCAACTCTACCAGCATTAGACTTGAAACCTCTCTCCGTATTCAAAGAGGAACCAGTGTTTCTTCGTTCAGAAACGTTTGGAATTTTCAAGAGTGCTCCGGCCCGCAATACCTTACGACGACGCAAGTTATTTGCCTTCTTGATGGCTGAAACGGTGGTATTATAGATTTGTGCAATCTTAAATAAAGTTTCTCCAGGTCGAACTTTATGAAGTAACTCTTTTTCCACTTCTTCAATGAGCTGAGTAGAAAAGTCTTTTCTGCTAGCATCCACACTCAGAGTGTTCTTTTTGCCGTTCTCTTCATTGCTTGTTGAAGAAGAGTTTTCGTCTTTAGCTGCCACAGTGGTTGTCTCTGTGGAAGAGGGCAAATCCTCCACTGATGGCTCTCCTGCTTCGGGCTGAATTTTTTTAACCTTTAGCTGCATGCCAACCGCAACCACTTGGCCTTCGGTAAAGGAATTCAGTTCCATTAACTCTTCCATTGTCATATTATTTTTGATCGCGACTTCCGCTAAACTCTCCCCCTCTTGCATGACATACAAAGCCTCGTCGTTAATTTTGGCTTTCTTATCTACGTTAGGTACGGCGGCCTTAGCCACTAATGTGGCATCCACAGTGGCTTTTGGCATTGCTACCGCAGGAACTGGCACAAAAATAGTTCGTCCAGGTCGAATACTAGTTCTACGCTTGAAATCATTAATCTCACGCAAAAATGCCACTGAAGTTTTAAAGCGGCGAGCAATTTTAAGTAATGTGTCACCACGTCGAACTTTATACACATCGGTTTCACCACGATCTGGAACAAAAACTAATTCCTTCACAGAAACTTCTGAAACCAATGCCAGTGCTGTTTCTTTAGTGTTCAATGGCACCCGAAGCTCTAAGTCTTGAGAAACCAAAGGCGCAACTTCGCCGCGGTACTTTGGATTCAATCGCTTTAACTCGGCATAATCCACATTCATTTTTTCAGCGAGCAACTTCATATTGATTGATTGCTGAAAGGATACGGTTTCAAACTCAATAGGTGGTTCATAAGGAATATCCGTGAAACCATAGGCTTCAGGTTTATTGGCAATCAATCTCGCTGCCAAAAACTTAGGAACATAATTGATGGTTTCCTTTGGAAGTCGCCGTCGTTTGGCGATCACCCAAAAATCTCGAGATTTTATCCGATTAATTTCGCGACGGACTCGACCTTCCCCCACGTTATAAGACGCCATTGCTAAAAACCACGAGTTGAATTCACCATAGAGTCCTTTAAAATAGTCGGCGGCCGCTTGGGTCGCTAACACAGGATCGCGGCGCTCATCGACAAAAGTATTAATGGCAAGGCCATAGCGTTTGCCAGTACCGCGAATAAACTGCCAATAACCGACAGCGCGAGAACGAGAAATAGCACGCGGACTAAATCCCGACTCAATCAGCGCGATATAAATTAAATCTTCAGGTATTCCATTTTCCCGAAGAATTCTCTTCATCAAACGCTCATAGCGACTGGAACGCGACAGGTAGCGTTCCATGTGTTCACGACCTTTGCCCTGAAAGTAATTAAGCCACTTTTGAACATAAGGCTGCACATCTTCAGGAATTTGGTCAAATTCAGGAACTTCCATCTCCGGTGGTTCAGGTTCACTGGCGCGAAAGCTCTCTATTTCAGTATTATGAACCGCTATGGCTTCAGGTGTTGATGATTCAGGGATAACTCCAGCAACCTTTTTTAAGCTGCTACAGGCCGACATCAGTCCTAAACAAAAAAATAAAGTCAGTGTCTTTATCAATAAATTTTGTCGCACTCTAAACAAAACAAAACCCTTTCGTTACTGTAACTCGCTGTTAAAAAAGATAAACGCCACCTCATCAGATTGCTATCGCTTCAATCTTTGGCTAGAATCCTTCCCAGCACGAGAAACTTTTTTGGTCCCAAGAAACAAGTCCTTCCAAACCGGTGCCGGCCAATCAAAGCTGCCCTGCTCCAAGATTTGGTAAATAACTCTATTCCGTAAAATTGATTTCACATACAAATTCGTCTCAAGCCAAGGTAATTCTTCGATCCAAAGATCAGACCATGGATCCTCTTGCGACAACAACGCCGGATTTTCTACTTCTGCGCGGGCCTCGAAAAATTTTTTGAGCCGCTGCGGCCCAGCATTATATGCAGCGAGTCCGACACTCACATTACCACCAAACTGACGAATCACTTTTGCCAAATAATAAATTCCAAACTTGAGATTGGTGACAGGGTGATACATCTGATCCGAATCAAAGTTTTTGATGCGGAGATCTTGCGCTACTTCATTGGCCGTTGGTGGTATCAACTGCATTAGGCCCTTCGCTTGAGAACGGCTTGTGGCTCCCAATAAAAATGCACTCTCCTGCCGAATCAAACTATAAACTAATAATGGACTGAGTTCATTCTTCTGCGCTTCAGCTTGAACAATGTGTTCCAGGGGTTTTGGAAAAACTGTTCTTAAATAGGTCGCTTTCCGCCATCGTGGTTCCAGATCCGTCAACTCATTGAGAATCCTCAACGCCTGAGGAAATGCAAAAACCTGAACGAATTGCTGAGCCCATAAAAATTTTTGTTCAGGGCCACCATTGAGAATCAGATTATTTAACTCACCCTGAGCTGCCGTGTACCAGCCAGCTTTGGATAAATCCTGAACCCGATCCCACTGAGTTTTCTCAGCTGGAGTTAACACCCAACTTTGTTTGATCGTGATGGGACCTGCTTCTGTGGCTAAAGTCACATTCTGACGATTGGCTTCGGCATTCAGCTTGAGCCCATAGTAAGTGAGCCCAAACCGCTCCTGCATTGGCAGCATCCATTCGTCCACATTGGCTTTCCGTTTTTGTTTTAAACGAATAAGCCAGTATAAAGATGAAAGACTGTAGGTTTTATTTTCGGGAGCGAGCCAGAGTTCACCAAGTGCTTCTTCGGCCTTGGTTTCTTCACCCATTCGAATCAATGCTAAAGCTCTGCGAAACTTCACTTCCCAAAACTCACTGTAACCCGCATGACGCTGAATCAAACGATCAAAGAATTCGATCGCTTCCCGATACTTACCCATAAAATAGGCGGAACGGCCGGCAATAAATAGCAACGGAGCGCCATCGACTGATTTCTCTTCATTAAACAAGGCTTGTTTAGCCAGCAAATAGGCCGCATTATAGTCCGCTTTTCTGTGAGCCGATTTCGACCACTCTAGGAGCCGGGAGGAATGTAATAGTTTGGCAGTATCCAGACTGCGCTCCAGTTGCGCCTTCTGTTCAGAGCTTGGCGCCCCCTCCCAAAGTGAAAAATAGGATTGAAACAATTTTTCCTGAACTGCTGCGGCTCTCGTTCCATTGGGATATTTATCCAGCATCAGAACTGCTAATTCAGTTGCACCGGTAAGCTGATTTTGTTTTGCGGCGTCCAAAAATTTTTGATAAAAAACTTCTTCTTCAGAAATAACTTTTGAACCATTCTCGCCGTTTTTCTTGCCATTCAAGCCGTTGCCAATATTACTTTGGGATCCCTCCTGATTTTTTACCAATCCTTCACGAACGGCGATAGCTTGGGCCCAATCAGAATGACCGCTACCCCCTAAATCTTCGACAATAATTTTATAAAGATCTTGGCGATCACTTCTATTGAGATTATCCACATACTTGCGCCATGCCTCAGCAACTTCCGCGCGAAACTTCACTGGTAGCTTTGGAGCCTTCATCATGTTTTGTGAAAGTTCGTTCCAAGTCCTCAACAGATCAGCCGTCCAAGGCCCGAATAATAAGGCCTCATTTTGCTTGAGCAAATGCCGCCACCAATTTTGATAGAGTTTTGGATTCTGTACCTCTGAAAACTTTAACTGATAATTCAAACACTGAGTCCCTTGGAGGGCCATCCAGCCCTGAAACCCATGGGACTTCGACCAAACATTCAAAACTTGAGCCGCACAGTCTTCAAATCTTTCCTCGAGTTCATGTTTTTTAACAAGAGCCAATGGAGCCAATCGCGAGGGACCGTTAAACTTCGCGCCTTTATCAAACAACCAATGTTTAGCTAGTGACGTTTCTGATTTCCAAGTTAAAGAAAAGCCTGGGGTCGGCGTTCCCTTCGGGTTCGCCCAAGAAACACTCATAGCGACGAGCAAAGTGTATAATACGAGATGTTTCATTATCGCTCCCTTGAACAAGACTTCTCTCTTCAGAGTAAAAATCTCGCCTTGAGAGTGCAAGATCTTCTTGAATCAAAGGATCGCAATTAGCCATTCGGTGTGCGTCAACTCGCCCTACTGAGTGGAGACCTAAGTCTATTTTTAAAAGTGGGGCTGCGAATGTCCGTTTCCAAAGCAACCACCATCCCCGAACACCGCTGCCGGCTCAAATAAATCGAATTTATATTGTCTTCAATATCAACTGGCCCTATCCTAGTTACAGCTGAAAAAGTGCCAAATTCAGGGGGCTAAGCTTCAAATCGAACGAGCCGTAGTAGGGCGGGGTATCCCCTCTGTGAAGGGGTGCCCACGTTGAGTGAGAGATGAAGCGAAGCCAACGCAGAAGTTGGCCTTTTTGAGCAGATTCAATCTTAGATTCTGCTCAAAAAGAATCAAATTCAAGGCGGCAAGCTTCAGATCGAACGAGGCGTAGTTCCCCTACGTTGAGTGAGAGATGAAGCGAAGCCAACGCAGAAGTTGGCTTTTTTGAGCAGAATCTATCCTAATGCAAATATCAATAGGAGCCTCGCCTTGAGTCACGAAACAAAATCCCTGCTTAATGTCATTAGCAATTTAGCATTCAGTATTGCGATTCCAATTTTTATTCTTAATTCAACCAAGCTTCCTTTAACTCCGGAAGTAAAACTAGTGGTGGCCATCTTATTCCCTTTGCTTTACGGAGCTTTTGAATGGTGGCGCACAAAAAAACATAATTTTTTGGCATTGCTTGGGTTAATTAACGTGGTTATCACCGGAGGCTTTGGACTTTTACAATTGGGTGGAATTTGGTTTTCCATCAAAGAAGCCTCTTTTCCCTTACTCATTGGCGTTTTTGTTTTTATCTCTGGCATGCGGCAATCCCCGTTTTTTGGCAAAATGTTAATGTCTCCCGAAGTGTTCAATACTGAAAAGTTAGATGCTAAATTGCGAGAGGCCAATAAGACCGATGATTTTAATCGCCTCGTTTTAACCAGCAACCACTTTCTCGCACTCAGTTTCTTTATTTCCGCACTTCTCAATTTTATCATCGCCGAACAAACATTTTCACCCATCAGCGAAACTCTGGATGCAACAGAACGAGCCAACATTTTAAATGGGCAAATTGCCCTCATGCACAAACGAGGCTTTATGGGGATCGCCATCCCTTCAATGATCATGATGCTGAGTCTACTGATGTATTATTTTAAACGCATCGAAAGTATCACTGGAGAAAAAATAGAGACCTACTTTCACCAGGCACCAAATAAATCAGAGGCCCAACGCGAAAAGCCTTGAAACATAGGAGATAACAATTGCCGCGGCGGATTGGCTGCGGCAATTGTAGCGATATTATTTATTGCGCTTAGATACTTGTTCGATTACCACTCAAGCGACAGTCGATAATTTAGGAGAATTCATGGAGTTTTTTTCTGCTATTGCCCTATTTACTCTCAAAGTTTTCGTTATCATTGCAGCCATTGCAGTTTTAGCATTAATACTTCTTTTACTGTTTCAAAAAGGACAACAGTTTAAACCACTTCTTGAAATTGAAAACCTCAACGATCACTATGATCAGCTTGAACATACCATTAAAGCCCAAGTTCTTAATAAAAAAGATTTAAAAAAAGAATCCAAAGTTTGGGAAGAAACCCAAAAAAAATGGGACCAAGAAACCCGACGTAAAGTTTATGTTATTGATTTCAAAGGCGACATCAAAGCCCATGCGGGTGATCACCTTCGCGAAGAAGTTACCGCCATCCTCACATTGGCGACTCCTGATGATGAAGTTGTCGTGCGCGTAGAAAGTCCGGGAGGAGTTGTTCATGGTTATGGTTTTTGCGCATCACAATTGCAGCGCATAAAATCCGCAAAAATTCCACTGACGATCTGTATTGATAAAGTTGCAGCTTCCGGTGGCTACATGATGGCGGTGGTCGCCGATAAAGTGATTTCAGCCCCTTTTGCCATTGTGGGCTCTATTGGCGTCGTTGCCCAAGTCCCGAATTTCAATCGCATCTTAAAAAAATATGATGTCGACTATAAAGAGTATACAGCCGGAGCCTATAAACGAACTGTCAGCGTTTTTGGAGAGATCACTCCTGAAGGAGAAAATAAATTTAAGTCCCAATTAGAAGAGACCCATGTGCTTTTTAAAAACCACATTCAACAATTCCGTCCTTCTCTAGATCTAACCAAGGTTGCCACGGGTGAATACTGGTATGGTCAGCAAGCTAAAGATTTAGGTTTAGTCGATAGCATCAACACCAGCGATGACTACCTTTTAGGTATGCGTCGAACAGCTGACTTAATCCATATCAGCTTTAAGGCTAAGAAAGCTCTTTCCGAAAAGATCTCAGAGGCCATAGGAAGTGCCGCTATACGTTTCTGGAATGAAATTTCTGAAAATACTATTCAGGCAAAGTCCAAAACCGAAATATAGGTTTTACCGTGTCTCAACAAATTGTCGAAGGATTCGTTTTGACAGCTGCGCATTTTTAAGATTCTATTCTTCAACTACAACATTTGCAGTAATGCAGGAAGTTCAACAGAGCTTCTTCTGAAAAGGAGCCCAATTCAAGGCATAAAAGATTCTAATCGAACGAGCCGTAGTTCCTATACGTTAGGTGAGATTTGAACTTTTTCAACCTAGAAGTAGGCCTTTTACAGCGGAAGCTAAGACTATTTTCATTTTGAAAGTAGACCGAGACGGCAAGGACCCGAGTGAGTTGCGCCAACAGCACGAGCCTTACGAGGGACGCAGAGGCCTCAGGTCTTCCCTTCACCGAGGGAACCTACCCAATGTATGGCGCTTAAGAGGCGGAGTTTCTCCTCTGCGAAGGGTACCTCGGACGACGCAGGCAACGACGGGCTACGAACCAAATGAAAATGGTATAACTAAGGGAGCACAGCAGTGACTAACAACCCTATCGTCAGGGTTCAGAATTTGGAGACCACATTTTTCACAAAAGTGGGTGCCATCAAAGCGGTCAACGGAATTTCTTATGAAATCCATAAAGGCGAAACACTGGGAATCGTCGGAGAGAGTGGCTGTGGAAAATCTGTAACATCCTTCTCCCTAATGGGACTTATTGAACATCCTGGCAAAGTCACCGGTGGACAATTTTATTTAATGGGAAAAGAAATTCTCCATCTTCCCGAAAACCAAATGCAAAATATCCGTGGCAAAAATATGGCGATGATTTTTCAAGAGCCGATGACAGCCTTAAACCCAGTACTAACAATTGGCTTTCAGATTGATGAGCAAATTCTTCGTCATGAAAAGGTCACCCCCAAAGAAGCGAAAGAGCGATCCATAGAAATGCTCAAGCTGGTGGGTATTCCATCCCCTCAATCACGCTATAATAATTATTTACATCAACTTTCTGGAGGAATGAGGCAACGGGCAATGATCGCAATGGCTCTCAGTTGTAACCCTGAATTTCTCATTGCCGACGAGCCAACGACAGCCCTGGATGTCACCATCCAAAGTCAGATTTTAGAACTCATTCAATCCCTCCAAGAAAGTCGACATATGAGTGTGCAATTTATCACTCATGATCTGGGAGTGATTTCAGAGATCAGCGATCGGGTTTTGGTGATGTACGGAGGACAAGCTTGCGAAACTGCCACGACTCAAGAGCTTTTTCACAAGGCAAAACATCCCTATACCGCAGCATTGATAGAATCGATTCCTAAGCTAGGCTCCAAACTTCATCGTTTGCCAACTATTGAAGGCTCGGTTCCTGCGCCCTTGGATTTACCCAAAGGTTGTCCATTTCAGACTCGATGTCCACGTGCGAAAACAGAATGCTGGGATCAGCGTCCGCTAATGCAAAAAATCACTGAGACCCAATCGGTCGCCTGCTTTAACCCTTTATGAGAAAACACCAGTATGGAAACTATTTTAGAAGTACAAAATCTTAAAAAATACTTCCCCATCAAAAAAGGATTCTTCCGCCGTGAAGTGGGAGCGGTCAAAGCGGTTGATGGCGTTAGCTTTTCACTCAAAAAAGGAGAAACCCTTGGTTTAGTCGGCGAAAGTGGATGCGGAAAATCTACATTGGGAAGAACCCTGATCCGACTCTATGAGCCCACTGAAGGCACTATCCACTTTAAGGGTCAGGATTTTTGTAAGGTTGAAGGCACTGAATTGCGTCAGTTGCGCCGAAACCTTCAGATGGTCTTTCAAGATCCTTATGCGTCTTTAGATCCTCGCATGACCGTCGGGCAAATTCTCACACAACCCATGAAGATTCACAATCTTCATACGCCTAAAGAACGTTTGGAAAGAGCCAAACAACTCTTGGAAATAGTGGGTCTCCGCGCCAGCCATATTCAACGTTATCCCCATGAATTTTCCGGTGGGCAACGTCAACGTATCAGCATTGCTCGCGCTATCGCCTTAGAACCAGAGCTCATCATTGCCGATGAACCCGTGAGTGCTTTGGATGTTTCTATTCAAGCTCAGATACTTAATCTACTTAAAGATCTTCAGGATAAATTCAAGCTAACCTTTATTTTTATTTCCCATGATTTAAAAGTTATAGAACACTTTTGCGATCGCGTTTCTGTGATGTATTTAGGAAGGATCGTTGAATCCGCCACCCGAGATGAGATCTATGAGCATCCCGCCCACCCCTATACACAAGCACTTTTTTCTGCCATTCCGCAAGTAGGTATTGGTAAAAAGAAGATCCAGAGAGGATTAACCGGAGAAGTGCCAAGCCCACTTCATCCTCCCTCTGGTTGCCACTTTCATCCGCGCTGCCCTCATGTAAAGCCGAAGTGTATGGCGGAGCGACCCCAACTTCTTGAATTAGGCCCCAATCATGAAACCGCATGCTGGCTCTACCCAACTGAAAAGGAGAACTCGCCCCTATGAAAAATCAAAGACAAAAGTTTAAGCTGGGTCTTTCATTAGCACTGGCCCTGATTCTAGGCCTTGGTGCATGTACCAAGAGCGCGACAGGACCTACCCACAAAGAATTTAAAATTGGTCTTTCGCAAGAATTTGAAACTTTAAATCCGTTAATCATGTCTATGTTGGCAACGACCTATTTAAGTGGATTGGTCATTCGTCCGCTGACGGTGATGGATGCTCATGGACAATGGGTTCCCATGTTAGCCAAAGCCATACCAACCGTTGGAAATGGTGCCGAGATTATCACCGAGGGCGATCAGAAAAAAATTAAAGTCCTTTGGGAAATCAAAGACAATGCCTCATGGGGTGATGGCTCGCCCGTCACCTGTGAAGATTTCGCTCTGGCAAGAACCATTGCAATGAATCCCTTAGTTTCCATCGCGGAGAAAGAAACCTACACTGATATTGAACGCATTGAAATTGATAAAGCTAATCCCAAGAAATGCTTTTTTGTTTATAAGCGAGCAAAATGGGATTTTACTCATATTGGTACGCTATATCCAATCTCCAAACATCTTGAAGACGCTGTTTATAACCAGGTAAAAGATCAAGCGGAGGGATATGAGAAGAATACAAACTACGTTAAAAATCCGACAAATCCCGGTTTGTACAATGGACCTTATATCATCACGGAAATTAAATTGGGTTCTCATGTGATTCTGGAGCCAAATCCTCATTTTTATGGAACTAAGCCATCAATCACCAAGTTAATCGCCAAAATTATTCCAAACACAGGAACTTTGGAAGCCAATTTGCGAGCGGGCCAGATCGATATGATCTCGTCATCTGGATTTTCATTGGATGAAGCGATCTCTTTTGAAAAGAAAGTAAAAGCTGATAATTTGCCTTATGTCGTCCACTTCACACCCGGTCAGACCTTTGAACATATCGACGTCAATCTCGAACATCCCGTCCTTAAAGATGTTCGGGTGCGCCAAGCACTGATGTATTCAATGAATCGACTTGATTTAACCAATGCCCTTTTTGAAGGACGGCAAACACCAGCCGCGCATTTTCTAGCCTCAATGGACCCATGGTTTACTCTCGATTCGCAGTTTTCAATTGCTTATTCTTACTCCAAAGAAAAAGCCAATAAACTTCTCGACGAAGCCGGCTGGAAGATTGGCGCTGATGGTATCCGCACAAAGAATGGCGAACCGCTCACCTTTACGATTATCAGTACTTCTGAAAATAAAACCCGGGAACTCGTTGAACAGTACCTCAAAGACCAATGGAAACAAGTCGGTATCGATTTGGAAATTAAAAACGAACCAGCAAGGGTTTTCTTTGGCGAAACAGTCCGCAAAGCAAAGTTCCCGGCACTGGCCATGTATGCCTTGGTGTCATCGTCAGAAAATATTCCACTATCCACGCTGCATTCCCTCAGCATCCCTAGTGAAAAAAATGGCTATTCCGGTCAAAACACTTATCACTGGAGAAATGCCAAAGTAGACAAAGCGATTGATCAAATGAAGATCGAGTTTGATCCCAATAAACGCTTAGAGTTGATTCATGGGATAGTGAAAGAATACACAACTGAGCTTCCATCTCTGCCGCTCTACTATCGATCAGATGTGGCCGTATCGCCAAAATCATTGAAGGGCTTTCAACTCACCGGCCATCAGTTTGTTGAAACCTACAGTGCTGAAAATTGGTCACTGGAGGATGCGAACTTACAATAATTTCTGCTGAAAAATGCCATGATCGTGTTTGCAGTCTGACGAAGGGAAATTTATGTCGAGTTTTATATTACGCCGATTAGTTCAAACTGCGATAGTGCTCGCAATACTATCCTATGTTTGCTTCATCTTGATGGCACTCATGCCTGGTGACCCGGTGGAACTAATGGTAACGTCAAATCCTCGCATCACTGCTGAAGACGTGGCTCGATTGCGTGATCTCTATGGACTCGATAAGCCCTCTTATGTGCGTTATTGGAATTGGGTGCAGCAAATCGCTCATGGCGATTTGGGCTACTCACGCACCTACCGGATTCCGGTAATGGATCTTCTGGGACCTCGACTGATGAATACATTTTATTTATCATTGAGTTCCTTAATTATTTCTCTGTTCATTGCCATTCCTTTGGGTATGTGGACCGCACTCAAGGCTGGAAGTTCCATCGATTATTTCCTCAATTTCTTTTCCTCAGCTGGAATATCCATGCCGTCCTTTTGGCTTGGCATCGTTCTGATTATTGTGTTTGGAATTTGGTGGCCGATCTTTCCTCCGGGAGGCACATCTTCCATTGGTATCGAAAGTGGAACTTTTTGGGAGATTTTTAGCGATCGAATTACTTATTTGGTCTTGCCAACGTTATCACTGACCATCATGCAGATTGGTCGCTTTGTGCGATTCACTCGAAGTAGTATGCTGGAAACACTTCGACACGATTACATCCGCACGGCGAAAGCCAAGGGCCTTTCCTATCGCGTGATCATCTGGCGGCACGCCTTTAGAAACGCGTTGATCCCTTTGATTACGGTGATCACCTTGAGTTTTTCCTCGCTCTTTTCAGGAGCCCTCATCACGGAAACTGTGTTTGCTTATCAAGGCGTCGGAAAACTCGTTTACGAATCTATTCGAGGCAATGACTTCAACGTGGCTATGATTTCGTTTATGATCTCTATTGCTATGGTCTTAATTTTTAACTTGATCGCGGATCTTCTCTATGGAGTTGCAGATCCGCGAATTTCATATCACTGAGGATCAATTTAAAATGGCAACAGCAACAGCAGTTATGGGTTCCCCCTCAGCAAGCACAGAAACATCTCATCAATCACTTTGGGTTCTGGTTTTTCAACAATTCATTGAACATCGCTTGGCGGTCTTAGGAACCCTTATTATCACCTGTTTTGCCACGATCGCCTTGATGGCTCCCTTGCTTGAAAAATGGATTGGCCATAGTCCTGATGATCAAGATGTGTTTCACCGTTTTGAACCACCCATGGCACGGGTGGAAGCTAATTATCTGGATAAGAAGAAAAGTCTTTCGAGCTATCTTTCGCAAAATCCCGAACTGGCGCAGGAAATTCTGAAGGTCCTCAAACAGGTTCCCACGTTTGCGGCGAGTGACATTGAGTCTTTACCAAATTCTATGGCCATTATGAGCACACAAACACTGCAAGAAAAACTAAGGGGCCTTTCTTTACCTAAAGATTTTACCAAGCTCACCAAACGTTTTCAACGTTATCATTGGCTGGGCACGGATGAACTTGGTCGCGACGTATTGATGCGCTTGATATACGGAACCCGGGTTTCTATGGGTGTTGGTATTCTCGTCGCTTTAGTCTCGGCGCTGGTGGGTTTACTGATTGGTTGCCTTGCCGGATATTACGGAGGTGTCCTCGATGCCGTATTAATGCGAGTGACTGATTCTTTACTTTCACTGCCCTTACTTCCCGTTTTAATTGTGGTGGCCGCGATTGATTTTGCAAAAGTTCCGGTTTTAAAGAACATCATCACTGCGAACAACCAAGCCGTTATGAAATTGGTCGTGATCCTGTGTTTGTTTTCGTGGATGTGGGTGGCGCGCTTGGTACGAAGTAGTGTTTTAACTTTAAAAGAGCGTGAATTTGTTTTGGCCGCCAAAACGCTTGGTGCCACCGATTTTACAATCATTTCCCGTCATATGATTCCCAATGTGGTTGCTCCCCTATTAGTTTCAGTGACTCTTGGCGTGGGCGAATCGATTCTCTTTGAAGCGGCACTCTCCTATTTAGGCTTAGGCATCCAGCCACCAACTCCAAGTTGGGGAAATATGCTTTTTAATGCTCAAGAAATTATTTATCAGGCGCCGGGTTTAGCGATTCTCCCTGGTCTCTTGATCCTCGCCACTACCATTAGTTTTAACTATATTGGTGACGGTTTACAGGATGCCATCGATCCCAAAGCAGTACGCCGCTAGTGAGATTTAGCGGAATCTTTTTCATCCTTTTCCTAAAGAATGCTAGATCGCAAAGGATAGGCGCCCGATGGAATAGGGAAAAGACGGACGCCGCCGAATTCAAGTGCTAAATAGATTCTGCTGAAGAAGAGCCAAATTCAAGGCGGCAAGCTTCAAATCGAACGAGGCGTAGTTCCCCTACGTTGAGTGAGAGATGAAGCGAAGCCAACGCAGAAGTTGGCCTTTCTCAGCAGAATCTAAACACGGTCATGCCCACGCTCAGGAGTGCTAATCGAAGCTGTCGAACTTTTGGTCAGCGCCATAGTGCCATTAGCTTCATCCTTTTTTGAGACATAGGTTGAATCATAACGATTCCCTATTTTTGCCGACTTTTGTCACACTGTCCTTGGTGTGATAGGCTGTATGTTGTGGGGTAAACAAAAATGGGGAAGAATCGTCGAATATTATTTTATGTGTCCATTCTAGCTACAACGGTACTTTCTGCAGCCTGTGGTCGCCTAAAACTAGATATGAGTTTAGTCAACGGTCAAGTTGCCACTCTCATGGATTTCTCCAACGAAATGTCATTGGAGTTAATAAGTCTGTCTCCTGGAGATGATCCGCAACCTCAGCTACAACTAAGAAATACCACTCTGAACACTACAATTAGAGTTTACAAAGATGATTCTTGTGCCAATGAAGTATTCTTGCAAAACGCTGGATCCAGCAATACTTTGATCACTTTGCCTTCCCTGCCTGATGGCCAGTATTTGTTTTCCGTCAGAGTTTTTGGTCGAGAAAAATCGCAGCAATCTGATTGCATTAAAGCCAACAAAATATATGTTTTAGACACAGCGGCTCCAACCATAAACTCAATCACTCAACAAACCAATTTGCTTGGTAGCTCAAGCACAATAACTGTCAGCGGAACTCACTTTGTCTCCCAAACCACCGTGGATATTGTGGCCTCAGGCTCGCGGTTTCCCTGTGGTTCGCTAGTTTTTATTGACAGTAATAATCTCAGCTGCACTGTTCCGCCCTTATCTTTAGGGAAATATGACATTGAGGTCAATAAACCTAAAAGCGGTAGCTCCACCCTTCCTAATGCGGTCGAATTCATTACACCAACACCGACAGGACCACTCTGTTTTAATGGGGGTATTCGAACCACGGAGCTTGGAGTAAATAATGTTTATTTAGGAGGCACTTTCAGTTCTGTTGGCACGTGCATGGGTGGGGGCGTACCGATTCATAAATCTTTTGGCACTCTTTCTCCTTCTTTGGGCACCTTTCCTGAAGTGGCTGGCACTATTAAGACCGTTATTAGTGACGGCCAAAATGGTTTTTTTATTGGTGGAGATTTTTCCCATGTTGGTGGAATACGCTCGAAAAACCTCGCTCACATTCGTGGTGATTGGACCGTCGACCCTATCATCGGCCAGCAGACCGATATCAACGGAGCCGTCAGTGCGCTTGCCTATGACAGCGCAAGTTCCACCCTTTATTTTGGGGGCAGCTTCACTAATATTACGACCCCCTTAAGCTCGCAAGGTGCGATTTTTGATGGCACCACGGGAACGCTCAATCTCAATCAGCTGCAAATTCTTGGCGGTACAGTTTATGCCAGTGAGCCGGATGGCTCTGGCGGCTATTATATAGGTGGTGATTTTGCGTGGGTTGGCGGAATCCCTGTTGGAAGAATCGCGCATATAAACTCCGGAGGCTTGCTGAATCTAACCTTTAGCGTAAGTGTCGATGCGACAATCTCAACGATGGTTCTTGATGGATCCACCCTCTATATTGGTGGATCATTTTCCAATGTAACTTTAAACACAGTGCCTTATCTGCGAAACCGTATCGCAGCAATTAACATAGCCTCCCCAAATGTACCTCTCGGATGGAATCCCAATGCCAATGGCCAAGTTCAAGCTATAGCGGTTACATCAAGTGCAGTTTATGTGGGTGGCTCTTTTTCAAATATTGGTGGCGTTCCTAGAAACTTTCTCGCTAGTCTCAATAAGACTACAGGGTCTGTCTCAACTTGGAACCCACAACCGAACAACCCTGTAACTCAAATCATTGCTCCCAACGATGGTTCTAACACCATTTATGTCGGTGGACTCTTTGGTGCCATTGGAGCCACTCCGAGAATTGGAGTGGCGGCGTTTGATGCACTCACGGGCAATCTCTCCCCGTGGGATCCCGCACTCAATGGATCAGTTCGCGCTCTTTTAAAAAAGGGAAATACCCTTTATGTGGGAGGATTGTTTAGCCAAGTCGGCACTGTGGCCCGCAAAAATCTTGCTGCCATCGACACCACAACAGGCTTGGCCACCGCTTGGGCACCAGAACCTAGTGGCAGCGTGTACGCACTCGCAGCAGATACCTCGGATATTTATGTTGGGGGAAGTTTTACTGTAATTGGCAACAAAACTCGATCCCAATTAGCCAAGGTTGATGCCATTTCTGGGATTGCGAGAGATTGGAATCCAGCTCCAGACCAAACTGTTTATATTCTTAATCGCGCTGGCACTATGTTGTTTGTTGGGGGAAACTTTACCAGCATTGGCGGAGCCCCCAGAAGATATCTCGGGGCCATCAATACAACCACAGGCACCCCAACAGCCCTGAGTAAAGATTGCAATAGCTTCGTGAATACCCTTCTACTAAATAACAATAGTTTATTTCTGGGCGGAGCATTCACTACCGTTGACAATCAGTCACGCAACCGCCTTGCCGCGATCGATCTTACGAGCTACGACCTCCTTCCCTTTAATCCTAACATCAGTGGTTCGGTAGCTACTATGGCACTTGATCAGGGGATCTTATTTTTTGGAGGCACATTCACCTCGGTCAGCTCAATTCCCCGCAACAATATCGCTGCAGTCAACTCAAATGATGGTTCATTGCAACCTTGGAACCCTGGTGCGGATAACGCGGTCAACAGTCTTGTTGTTGCCGGTGAAAACGTTTATGTGGGAGGTCGTTTTCTAAACATCGGCTCCCTCAGTCGTACTCGCCTCGCCGCCATAAGCCGAACCTCTGGCTTGGCAAGCCCATGGAACCCGAACCCTAACGGCGACATAAACACCATTCGTTTGATTGATGGAAGTCTCATCGTGGGAGGGAGTTTCACAACCGTTGGCAATGAAACACGGAATAACCTTGCTGCGATTGACTTAACCACTGGAAACGCCAATGCCTGGAATCCTTCGCCATCTGCTACGGTATATAGTCTTCATGAAAACGTTGAATCCATCTATGCCGGCGGAGCTTTTCAATTTTTAGGCGGAATGCCGCGCTCCAATTTAGCCGCAATCGACAATGCTACCGGAAATTTGGCTAGCTGGGCACCAGTTTCGAATGGAATTATTTATGCTATTATCGAAAGTGGCCAGCAAGTTTTTATCGGTGGTGAGTTCACAAGTATCAATGGCGTTAGTAAGTCAAACTTGGCCTCTGTTGACGTTAATACGGGAACCCTCACTCCAGGATGGAGCGCCACTACTGACTCTAGTGTAATGTCCCTTGCTATTTACCAAAACATTCTTTATGTCGGCGGAACATTTTCCGGGGTGAGTAATGAGAATCATGCCGGCCTGGCAGCCGTTTCGGCTAGTACGGGTGGGGTAATCGGATGGGATGGCAATGTCGATGGTACAGTGAATATTCTAAAAATTGATGGCACCAAACTCTATATTGGAGGCAACTTTACCACAATTGGCTCCATGTCCTTACCACGCCAAAGCCTCGCTGTACTTGATCTAACCACACAGAGCTTTGATGCTTTCGCTCCCGCTATTAATGGAACCGTTTTTGACATTGCCTTTAGTTCAGACTCAGTTTTTCTTAGCGGCATCATTAACGACATCGGAGGCACACCTATTAATGGTTTGGCCGTATTGAATAAAAATAATGCGAGCAGTGTGGATAAAACGTGGGCGCAGTTAGGTCCAAATGCGTCGATTAATGGAATCGTCATCGAGAATACTTTTATTTTCGTCGGTGGAAACTTTACCTTAATCAATGGCCAATGGCGCAGTCGTCTTGCAGCTTTCGACTTGACTACCAAATCTCTAAGTTCATGGAACCCAGAGGCTAATAGTACCATTTTTAAACTCAATTACAGTCCTACTTGGGGACTGATCGGAGGTGGTATTATTAGCTCCTACAATGGCAAAGCACGTGGGGGCTTACTTTATGACGGAAGAGTTACTCATTAAAAATCTTTTTACCAAATCCAAAATTACCAAGGTAAACGTGAAGACCTGTTAATAGAACCCGCATTTAGAACGCAGCCACGAGGTTCACGAGGTGTATCACATTGTCATACCATTTATTTTTGCGATTTAATAAAATCTAAAACTTCTTCAGCATGCCCGTCGACTTTTACTTTGCGCCACACTTTTTCAATCTTACCGTCTTCACCAATAAGAAACGTACTACGCTCAATGCCCATCACTTTTTTGCCATACATATTTTTCTCTTTAATTACATCAAACCACTGACAGGCAGCTTCATCTTCATCACTCACAAGAGAGACCTTATAGTTTTCTTTTTTAATAAACTTTTCATGTTTATCAACAGAATCTCTTGAAATTCCTAAAACCACAGTATTACATTTTTTAAATTCACCGACTAACTTCGTGAAATCATGGCCTTCGATAGTACAGCCAGGCGTCATATCTTTAGGATAAAAATACAACACCACCTTTTTCCCTGCATAATCCTTGATATTAAACTTTTTCCCTCCGGTCATGGGGAGTGTGAACTTGTTGACTGCCTTTCCTAGAATAGAATCGGCAGTTTCTTTGGCCTTGGAACTCACTGCTTTTTTGGTCGCCATACAAATGATCCTTTCGCTATTTCTCATAGAGAACATAGACGAAGTTCCAAATAAAGTTCTATTGCAGTGCTCAAGATGGAATTAATGTATAAACTCAACTGACTTTTTTATTATTACGATAACGAATGTCTGATTCGGCTTTATCCATTAGCAGAGACTTTAAGCTTTCTTTCTTTTCGAGAACTTCTTCTGACGTTAAATTAGATAAATTCAATATGTCATCTATTTGAATCTCGATACTCTTTAATTTGCGGCCCAATTCAGCAGCAGCCGCAGCGGACTTGATTAACTTATCACGCTGAAAGGGCTTATCATGAAAGTCATAGGCGCCCCATTTAAGTGCCTCAATGGCTTTGTCCTTGTCTCCAAATGCAGACAAGAAAATAACTGGGACTTCGATGCCGGTTTCGCGCAGACATCGAATCATTGTCAGACCATCCATCACAGGCATTTTGATATCAGACAAAATCGCTACGACCTCTTGCCCCTGACTAGAGGCCATAAAATCCAAGGCTATCTGCCCGTTACCAGCCTCCAAACATTGCCAGCCTTCGTCACTCAATAACTCCACAATAATTTCACGAAGGGATTCTTCATCTTCAACGATTAGGATCTTTCGGCTCATTCAAAACCTCAATATTGATGATGGCACACGTCCAAGCATGCACAGCCTAATTCTCCGCTGGCCTCATCAAAGCTTCAATATCTTTCTTTTAACTGGACTAAAGCCATATTCTAAGAAAACACTATCCCTTAAACAGGAGTCCTCATGGTTTCGGTAAAGTTGTATATTACTTCACATTGCCCATACTGCACACGGGCCAAAAATTTCCTTCATAATAAAGGTATAAAATTCGAAGTGATCGACCTAACCCACAAGCCCGATGAGCTGAGGTCACTAAAACAGCAGACCCACTGGCAAACGGTTCCACAAATTTTTATTGGGACCCAATTTATCGGAGGTTACAGCGATATGGTTCAATTGGATCGCGAGGGCGAACTTGATGTTCTCTTATCGGGCAAGGCGGTCCAAAATTGAGCGACTGAGGCTTACTTCCCGTAAGCCGCAGGGAGATCAATTGCAGACCAACGCTGCCTGAGTGAAAAAGATCAAGCCTGGAGGGAACGTTTACGGGCATAGTGAGCCCAATCCCCCTCAAAAACTTCCAATTGATTACGATCCAGTTCAAAAACTTTAGTAGTGATTTCACGCAAGAAATAGCGATCGTGACTCACTATAATAACAGTACCAGGAAAGCTCTTAATTGCCTCCAGAAGCACTTCGCGAGAAGCGATGTCCAAATGATTTGTAGGCTCATCAAGCACTAGCAAGTTTGGAGCTTGTGCCAACAAACAAGCTAACACAACTCGGCTTTTTTCTCCCCCAGAGAGAATTTCAATTTTCTTTTCGGCGTCATCACCTGAGAACTTAAAAGCTCCCAAAAGATTGCGAATAACACCTAAGCCTGCCATTGGAATTCGATGCTGAACTTCTTCCAGAATAGTTGATTTGGGATCAAGGACATCAAGGGAGTTCTGGGAGAAATACGCCATCTTTATGGAGCCGCCAAGGACAGCTGATCCTTCTGTCGCCTCCGTATGACCTGCAATTATTTTTAAGAGAGTTGATTTTCCCGCACCGTTTACACCAACCACAGCCACTCGATCCAAGCGTTTAACGAGAGCCCTAGCGTTGCGAAAAACGACTTTTTCATCGCCATTTTCTTTCACCCAGGTCTTTCCGAGGCCCTCAAATTTAACAACTTCATCACCTCCACGAGGAGGTTCTGGCCACTCAAATTTGATCACACTTTCTTCGGTCGGGATTTCAATCCGGTCGATTTTTTCTATCTTTTTCACTCGAGATTGAACTTGAGCCGCATGGGACGCCCTGGCGGCAAAGCGAGCAATAAACTCTTCCTCTTTAGCCAGCATCTCCTCTTGACGGCGAGCTGCAGCTACGAGTTGCTCACGGCGAATCTGACGTTCTCGATCGTAAAAATCGTAATTTCCACCATAAACAGTAATTGTTTGATTGGCAACCTCAATGATTTTTCCGACGAGTCGATTCATAAAGTCTCGATCATGGCTCGTCATTAACAGGGCTCCTTTAAAGTTCGCCAGCCACTCTTCGAGCCAAATAATGGATTCCAAATCCAAATGGTTTGTAGGCTCGTCCATCAAAAGAACATCAGGATTCAGCAACAAAATTTTAGCCAGAGCAATACGCATTTTCCAACCACCAGAATAACTTTCGGTGGGGCGATCATGATCTTCAGGCGCAAAGCCTAAACCCGTCAAAATCTCTGCCGCACGGGCCTCCATATCATAGCCACCCATACGTTCAAATTCTGCCTGGGCATCTCCGTACTCTTCCAAGATTTTAGTCATATCATCATCACTCAAGGGAACTTCCGCCGAGTTTTCCAAAATTTTTTCGATCTCGCGAATGCGGTTTTGAAGGCGCGGAAATTCAGGATTGGCAGTCATCGCCTCTTGCAATACCGAGTTTCCAGACATCTCTTCGATATTTTGCGAAAAATACCCAACTACAACTCGATCTGGCTTAGAGACATTGCCACCATCATAGCCCTCTTCTTCCATAAGAATGCGGAAAATAGTAGTTTTACCAGCCCCGTTGGGACCAACTAAACCAATTTTTTCTCCAGGGTTAATTTGAAACGAAGCATTCTTGTACAGAACGCGAGGGCCATACTGCTTACTAACTTTTGCAAAATGAATCATCGAGTCAATTTAGCCCATCATTATAGAAGAAGCAAGCACCTCACAGAACCCACCGTGTCGGCACATCAATAATCCGCTATCGTTCTATCTGCCGCCTTCACTTCACTTATCTTGATAATTTATGAGACTTCCCGAATCGACAATCTCATTTTGATCCCTCAAACAATGAGGTGAATAAAACGGCAAAGTTCAAAATCTACAATATTTGTTATTTGCTGATCTAGAATGAAACAGTTGTTTAAATTGCATTCAATTATCTGTGGTTTTGTCTGATAATTTAGATATCCACGGGATCTATTGGGGGGGGGCCAATGTCGTCAACCGAAAGTTATTCGTTCCAACTGGTTCAGCGCCTTCGTTTTAAAATGAATCCAATAAAATACCTCACAGGAATTTCGCTTGGTCTTGTGATTCTTAGTGGTTGTACTAATGGCAATCCTGTGATCAAGTCATTAGGTATTTTTGACGCCAAACTCGAACCCATAGAGATTACCATTCCCGTTGGCTCTACTATTCAGGTTGCTCAATTCAACCAAAGTTTTAAACTCATCGGCATATGTCCAAAAACCATTGAAGGATTCGAGTACTCAATGGATGCAAAGACATTTAGTCGTGCGAAAAGTGAAGATGTGATTGTAAATTCTCGTTGCAATACAGATGGGCATTTTGAGTTGCAAATTAATAACCTTAGAACTCTTACCCAATCCTTAGCGGTCCCCAATCCCACAATACAAAGTGCTGATGCTCTTGCCATTTCAATTCGAGGCTTTGCAAAAAACGGGCAGACAGAAAAGCGGACAATCACTTTTACCACTGTGGCGGGCAGCTCTCCTATCGCCACGGGCACTCAACTTGGTATCACCAGCAATATTGAGTCTTCACTGGGCCTTATCAATGGATCTTTCAACCCTAATCTTGGAGTCCAACTGAATTGGACCTCTTCCCTTTCTGCATCTCCTGAAGTGTTTGCGGAGATCAGTAGTGACGGCGGCGGCACCTGGATACCCATCGCCAAGGGAGAGAACAACGGAAAACTGACTATTTCTCCCGAAATTGCAAAAGACTATCTTCTCAATGGTACGAGCCTCCGTTTGTCAGAACAGTCCGGCGGAAAAAAAGTCATCGCTATCACTCCAACACTGAAGACCATAACATCAAATCCGGCAATGCCCTCTGCGCTTGACTTGTCTACTCCATCGACTAATCCCAATACCTTTACTAGCATTTCTTTGAGTGTTACCAGCTTGGCTAAGTCCGATGAAACAGTGGCCATCTACAAGGAGAGTGACTGCAAAACTCTCCTTGCGGCAAAGGCCTCTAGCGGATCAGGACTTGATACCCTTAAGATTAATGGCCTTAGCGCGGATGGCAATTACGGCTACTATGCTCAAGTTATTGATGGTGCGGGCAATCGCTCACCCTGTTCGTCAGCTAATCTTGTTTACGGACTTGATCGAACCCTTCCTATTGTGACGGGACTAACCGACGACTATAATCCAACAAATAGCAAAACCTGGACTTGGGCATGTACTGATGCCAACTCTCCCTGCACCTATCGTTACGTCATTCGCACCACAACGACCACAACCCCATTTTCGGGTGATTCCGCAGCATTCAGCAACACCACCACAGCTACTCAAGCCGGGGGCGAGACGATCTACTATCTTTATGTGCAAGCTAAAGACAAAGCCGGAAATCTATCAAACACTATTCAAGTCCAAGCGGAACTCAACAGCAGTGCTCCCGGCATTGCCTTTTCAAGTCCTTCAAAAACCGTTGTTAAATCCTCCACCTCTTTTTATTACGACATCACCTATTCAAATATCAAAACTGGAAGCATCACACTGGCAGCAAGTGATGTCACATTCAATTACACAGGTACGTCCAATTCGTGCACTATCTCATCCATCGATACCACGGGTTCGACCACCCGCAGAGTCAATATCACCGGTTGTTCAGGCAACGGTACGGTAGCGATCAAAATTGGGGCAGGAACGGCAAAAAGTCCTTCTAATGTTTCTGCAGGAGCCTCCGGATTCTCTGGAACCACCACTATTGATAACACCATCCCTTCCTTCACCATTGGAAGTGCTTCGAAAACGGCTGCCAATGCTTCTACCAACGTGACTTTTTCGATTTCATTGAGCGAAGCTGCAACAGTCAACTTGACCACCAGCCATATTCTATTTTCAGGAACAGCCACGGCAGGTTGCACCGCTGTTGTGACCAATGGGACCACCTCCACGCCGACGGTTCAAATCAGTGGTTGTAATGGCAATGGCACAGTTCAATTTTTAATTGAAAGTGGAGCAGCCACCGATGCCGCCGGAAACACTTCATTGGCTTCTTCTAATTCTGCAACCATTAACATTGACAATACAGCACCTACACTATCCATTGGCAGTGCTTCACCGACTGCAGGCAATAGCTCAACATCTTTTGTTTATACCGTAGCTTACTCGGGGGCTACTACCATCGCGCTTACACCCGCCCTCATCTCATTCAGTGGAACGGCCACCAGTGGCTGCAGTGCTTTAGTTTCAGGTTCGGGAACCACCTCTAGAACCGTGACGATTTCGGGTTGTACCGGCAATGGCACTATGGCGTTTTCTATCCTTGGGGCATCTGCCACTGACGCGGCCAACAACAGTGCCGGAGCATCCTCAAGTTCTACCAATGCAATTGTGGATAATACCCCTCCCAACCTCAGTTGGGGAGCCATTACTCCAACCGCAGGTACATCGACCACAACCTTCATTTTTAATCTCAGCTACAGTGACTACACCACTGTGAACTTATTAAACTTCCATGTTTCAGCAGTCACCTCTGGATCGGTTTCTGGGTGTACATCTCCTTCAATCTCAGGTGGTGGTACGGGAGTACCGAGCATTTCCATTTCTGGCTGCACGGGTGAAGGGACTCTCAAACTCCAGATCAGTTCCGGAAGTGCCATGGACTTGGTGGGCAACCTGGCTCCCGCATTAGGATTGTCTTCCGCCGTCACAATTGACAATACCGGCCCTGCAATTTCACTCAGTGCTCCGTCGGTGAGTTCAGCTAACACATCCACGAATATTGTTTATACGGCCACAGTGTCGAACGCTGCTTCGTTTAACCTCCTCGCCTCAGATATTCTGTTTTCGGGTGCAGGATCGACGGACTGTGCGGCTTCTATTTCTGGCCTTTCGCTGACAAGTGCCACTATTACCGTGACAGGATGTTCAGGCAATGGCGCTATGCACATTAACATTAAAGCAGGAGTTGCAAAGGACAGTTTAAATAATTCGAGCGCAGCAACACCCATCAGCTCCCAAGTGACCATCGATAATGAAGGTCCTTCCGTGGCACTCTCCAGCGGAAGTCCTGCCTCCGGAAGCTCATCGGCACACTTTCAATTTACCGCCTCTGTCACTGGCTCCGTGTCTGTCACTTTAACCAATGCCGATGTCAGCTTGCAGGGTGCAACCGCTGGTTGCGCGGTGACGATCACAAATGGAAACACCACCACGCCCACGCTCAGTATATCAGGGTGTTCAGGGGATGGCTCATTGCAGATTCGCATCAATGCAGGCATTGCTCTGGATGCATTAAGCAATCCAAGCACAGCGTCGTCTTGGTCTACGTCGGTTACTGTTATAAACACCGCACTTTCGATTGGCTATGATACGGGATACACGCGCCTCGAGTATAAAGATGGATCTGGCGTCTCTTACTGGAATAGCTCGTTGAACTTGTTCGCCGCTGATTTGGGAAGTAGCGTTTCAATCTATGGATATAAAGCCCTCAGTCTTATTGACCATTACGAAGTCGCCGTTGGCTCCTCAACAGGAGCAAACAATATCTCTCCGTGGACCACCGCAGGCACTAGTTTCAGTGCGAGCCTCAATCTAGCCTCGGCGCTTCCCGGTCACGAGTACTATGCAGGAATCAAAGCCCTCGATAGTCAAGGTGGTTCTTCTTCTGTGCTCAGTAACACGCCCCTTTTCATTAAATATGCTTCAGATGGAAGCTTATCTGAACCTGCAACATCTAAATCAGGTTCTACCATTAAAGTTTCCTCCGATGGTTTACGTATGATGATTGGTGACCCGGTCGCGGAAAAAGTACTCATTTACCAAAGAAACTCCGGCAGCCGCTCTCATTGGACTTTGCGGACCACTCTGACCGCTTCGGCTGACGGAGTAACCTCTGCCAGCAACGACAGTTCCTATGGGCACAGTTTGGCTATTTTGAAAGTCGCTGCAGAAAAATACCTGTACCTCATTGGTGCTCCACGGGCCCGCTCCACCACCAGTGGAGGAGCTACCTATGGGGGTAGGGTCATAAGCCACTTTGAAACTGGAGGCAGTGTTGGCGCAAAACTGCAGTGGGTTCGCGCCAAAGACATTAACAATGAGTCCTATGAAAACTATGATGATGATAATTTTGGTAAAAGCATGACTTTATGGAACGATGGTACCACCGATTATCTACTCATCGGAGCGCCAGGTATGGATTGTATGTCAATCAGTGGCAACAATTGTGGCTCCACAGTCACCGATGGTGGTGCCATTTATGCAATGTCTATCTCGTGTCCAAGTAGCACTTGCTCGGCCACAAGCTTGACAGGCGTTCAGAAATACACTGAGGCCACTCCCGGAGTAAACAATAAATATGGAGAGATTCTCCAGGCCAGTGCTTCCACTTATATCGTTGGAACCGGCGCGGCTGGAAGTGGTTCGCTTTATGCCCATACGGCCCTTGGCAATTCCGTGTCCAGCATCGCCAGTGGCCTCACTATCACCTCTCAAGGTCAAGTCGACATCTGTGAATCAGAAGTAACAAAAGGCAGGCCTCTAGTCGCTTACCTTGATGCCACCGGCGGCGTACATCTTGGAAAATACATTGGTAGCTCATTTGTTTGGAAGACGGGACTGGATTCAGGCTGGACCAGTGTTGCACTTTACAGTGATACCAACCTCGCAGTGAGTGACCATCAAGGGATCAGCATCGCCCTAGGGGATGCTTCAGCTTCTGCCAGAGCTGTGGTGGGACTTGTCGACTGGAACCAAACCTCAGGCTATTCGGTCAAACAAGATCTCGCTCCATTTGCAACCGGAATGTCTTCTTCTGATCAATTTGGAAAGGCCATTGTAATTTTCGACAGTTATATTTCGGTGGGCGCACCCAATAGTAACAAAACTTATAACTTCTATTAATGGGAACCAAGAAAAAGCTCCTCTTATGCAATTCCATTTAGTTCTTAGCCCGTCGTTGGCTGAGTTGGCTGAGTTGGCTGCGTCGTCGGCTTGGTCTACTTTCTAACTGAAAATGGAATTACACGGTCGTGCGCAATCTGCAATCGTTCCTCATAAGAGGAACCTTTGCCTAAGTCGCTCCATTGGCAACGCAATGTTCGCGCTTCATAAAAATCCAGCAGTTCAATAGAGACAATCCCCATATCTGAACTGCAACAAACCATTCGGCACTACCATTACCCACTCTCTGTATATCTGCCCGAGCGGTTTGACTTATAAATAAAATAAAGAGTGCATTAACGAGATAATAACCGAAACAACTGTATCGATAGAGCATAAACCGTATCTTTCTTTTCCATTTGATTAACAAACGCAATCAACTCATCAGTCATACGACGGAGACGCTGTTTCAACTCAGGCAGCTGATTTTTATCTATCGCCATCACAAAGGTTTCCACTTCACGTTCCTCCACCGATTGCTGAGCTAAAGCGTTTTGAAAATGTTGAGAAATCTGAAGGTGAAACTTTTGAACAGCGGCACTGGGAATATCATCTGCCGTTGTATTATTTTTAGCCAAAAGAATCCACTTCCCCGTTTCATCGCGACCAATCAAATTAAGACGCTGTAGTCGCATTAAAGCTTCCTCAACTAGGGTCCGTTTGATTCCCAATGCCCTTGCCAGCCACGCAACATCAGATCGACAGCCATCAATCGTAATTAGCTCCATAAGCGCCAAATGATACCAATCCGAAATCCAACAAAAAACATCATCCTTCAGCAGTTGATAGTCGGGACCACGACTGAGTTGCAACCAGCGAGACTTTGCCGCTGATTTTTGTGTGAGGGTGCGGCCATCCTGCATTTGTACTAAGTAGGGAAATGCTTCCCTTTCTCGTGGACTCAAAGACAATCGTTGCGCCAGTTCATGGGCTTTTTTAAAGGAGAGACCTTGCTTCTGCCGTAGAACTTCACTGAGCTGCGACGCACTCATATTAAGATCTCGCGCAAAACTTCGCAGGGAATAGTTAGCATTTTTTTTTCGCCGCCGATCTAACTCCCTTCTTAAGATTTGCCGATACCCAAAGTCTTCGCTTTGTATCGCCACTTTCCCCTCCCATAATTGGGCTATCCCAATATCCAATGAACCTGTCAACTATTTCTATTGAAGCAAAAGGTCGAGTTAACGAACATCCCGAAACACTTTTAAAATAGAATAGGACCCAAACTCTACCGGCTAATTGACCCCGTAACTGCTTCTTAAGAAGCTCAATCTATGCAACACTCAACGTCAAGCAAACCGAGCAATCTCAACGACCTTCTTACAGACTTAGAAAAGCACTTTCCGACGAGCTATCAACCCAACGAAGATTTGCATTTGGGTTTCGATACCAACACCACTGGCCGCGGACACCAACCTCTCGCTCTTCTTCGCGTCTCACAGCGCGCAGAAATTCCGTTGATTCTCCATTGGTGCCAACAGCACTCGGTTTCTCTATATCCCATCAGCACCGGTTTTAACTGGGGTTATGGAAGTCGAACGGCCTTTGCCGACAACTCGATTATTTTGGATCTATCGCGGTTGAATCGCATTACTCATTTCGATGGAGAGCTGGGCCTAGTGTCGATTGAACCTGGAGTGACGCAAGCACAACTGTTTGCTTTTTTGCAGGATCAAAAAAAACATTATATGGTTCCAACAACAGGGGCTGGCCCCGACTGTTCAATTCTAGGCAATGCATTAGAGCGTGGTTTTGGACTCACACCTTATACCGACCATTTTTTCGCACTTCAAAACTGCCAAGTTATTCTCCCTGATGGAACGTCGCTCGCAGATCCCTTCACCGAAATGGGGGTCCCAGCGGTAGGGCGTTGTTTTCGCTGGGGCATTGGCGCCGATTTGAAAGGCCTCTTCTCCCAATCGGCTCTCGGCATTGTTGTGGAAGGCACCTTCGCACTAGCCCCCCAACCAGAGGCGCCTCTCTTATTGACTCTCCAGATAAAAAATGAAGACGCTTTTAACGAAGCTTTAGATCGGGTACGCGAAACCTTGTTTCAAGTCGGTGGACTCATCGGCGGCATCAATCTCATGAACAATTTGCGCGTGCTCACAATGCAAAGCATTTGTCCTGAATATTTTAACATAAATAGTCTTTGTTTACCTCAGGAAGAGATCCAGCGTTTGGCGCAAGCTTCTGGCATTTCTGCCTGGATGGGGATTGGCAATATTTTTGTTCCTTCAGGATTGGAAAGTTCCGTGCGGCGAGAATTAAAAAAAGTGCTGGCCCGTAAAGGAATTGACTGCAGAATCTTCAGCCGCCAACAGCTCCTTTTGGCAAAGAGAATTCTACGAGGATTTCCTTTTACGCCATTCACACACCTCGCACAAAAAGTAGGTAGAGCTTTAGATGCTTATGATATCCTCAATGGCATACCCTCGCGTGGGGCTTTAGAGCTAACACGATGGCGAACGGTATCTTCAGCAGCTCAGACTCCCCATCTTCTCAATACCGCACTAGACAACTCCCCCCTTCAACTCGATAAAAGTAATATAGGACTGATATGGTACGCGCCTCTTATTGAATTCAAGCCAGCTATAATTCAAGAGGCTCTCACCACGTTTCAAACGATATGCAATCAGCATCAACTCGATTGCCCAATCACCCTAACCTGTTGCTCACCCCGATTCGTTGAAACTACAATTCCTCTTTTGTTCAATCGCAATCACCGAGAGGAAACTGATCGAGCTCAGCGTTGCTATGACGATCTCTTTGAAGCTGGACGCAAACTGGGTGCTGTGCCCTATAGAGTTGGTTCTGTCGGAATGGATTTATTACTGAAACAACAGACTCCTCATTGGTCCACTTTACGAACGATCAAACGAGCATTGGACCCAAAGGGAATTCTTTCCAATGGGCATTATTCCTCAAACTGATTTCTCGACTCCCACTGACTCTGCGAAAAATCAGTGGGTTTAATACTGATTTAGAACTAACCTCATCACACGAGGTTTTCTATCACAAGATTCAGTGAAATTCGAAATCTTGGCTGCTGGTGGCCGCTCTTTTTCTTTGCCTGTCGAACTGAATTTAAGGTGTGCGCATCGATTGCGCATCAACATCCAGTCCGTTGTCTTACGGTAGAGAATAGCCAATTATTTTTTCTTAATGCCATGAGGCAATATAACTAGATTCTGCTGAAAAAGGCCAACTTCTGCGTTGGTTTCGCTTCATCTCTCACTCAACGTAGGGGAACTACGCCTCGTTCGATTTGAAGCTTGCCGCCTTGAATTTGGCTCTTTTTCAGCAGAATCTAACTATAGATTTAACTTTTATCGTTTTTTGTTTGCGGAAAAATAATCCCAATACCCAAATGTTGCGATGCAAACTCCTAACCTCATCAATAAATCCAAGTTACAACCAAGGCGTTTTCAACTTTTTTTAACAAAGGAGACTGAAATGAAATCGATTCTTTTACTAACCATCACATTAACTCTCGCAGGCATTGCCCAAGCGATCCCCCATCACCACCATTCTCGAGTGCTCGTAGAAAAAACTACCGCGGTCGGTTTTGCTCCACCTGAGACTCGCGGAATTTATAAATTTCAAGTGTTATCGTCGGGAGTTGTACAACGCATCGATAACAAAAACAGAATTGAATCCTTAGCCACACTAGCCCCTACCTTTATTAATCAAATTGAATCAGCCATCACCGCCATCGATATCAATGCGGAGTTAGTTACTGACGAAACCCTTCCTCGTTGCGCCGATGCTCCCTCTAAAATAACCACTATTTATAAGAGTGATGATTCAATGGTTGTTATAAAAAAGCGGATTGATTGCATTGATTCAAATTCAACGAGCCCCGCCGGATATAGTTTGGCACAATGGCTTGACAACCTCGATGCCGGACTTAGCCCCTTAACTTTCTCCACTGGACCAGCTCATGCGAATCTTTCAACGGCAGTCACGCCCCCTTTAATCGACGAACGCCCAACTAAAATTATTGAGTGCCATCAAGAACCTATAATTGCGGACGATGGTTTCGCACTTTACCTCTCACCGACCGACTTCGATGATAAAACCTTTAATTTAACCATCGAAAGATCATTATTGATTGGGACTCGCACTGAGACCTATATGGTGGTTAATAAAACCAAACAGCAGCCTGTGGGCGCGCCAGCACTTTATGAGGGCAGCACTATAAAGCTCACTATTCAGGGCACCACCACTCCTCGGCCTGACAATAAAAAAGTTGGCCACTTCACACGAAGCTTTGGATCTCATCAAATCGAAAGCCGCGAGTTACTTTGCACATACAACTAGGTTTTGATGAAAAAGTGCCAAATTATATCCATTTCCAATGAGTTCGTAGCCCATCGTTGGCTGCGTCGTCCGAGGAGCCTTGTCCTACTTTCTAACTGGAAATGGTATTAGATTGGACTTTTTCGGCTAAATCCAACTAAAAAAAGGGAGTCACTATAAGACTCCCTTTTAGTTTCAATAAACAGATTTAGTTTCTACAATCAGACTTTTTATTTTTATTCTTCAATTTCAATTTCAATTTCTATTTTTCTTTTTAAGTTCCTTTGATTTTTACGCCTAGATTTTGCCCCTGAAGATACTGATTGTATCATGGTTTAACAAAATCTTTGGAAATCTTACCTCAGCACTGATGGTGGCCATCAGTTGAGCAACTTCACCAGAAGTGGCACTTCAAATTAATCTCAATCAGTCAAATATATCGGCAAAAAAAGTAGGGAGACAATTTGACCAGGGAAGTGACACCAATTTTTTGCGTTCTCCTCTCTCGATCAAGGTCCAGACAACCGAGACCTAGGTAGTGAACAATTAGCGCGGTCAGGAAGCAAACCAAAAGTAACCTTTCCGCCAGCTCTCATACCTAGTCGGAGTAGGAATGCCCATTGCTGGGCACCCCCTCCACGGATCCGTGCAGGC
>CAZYOE010000029.1:0-37663 GCA_964648725.1 uncultured Pseudobdellovibrionaceae bacterium
ATTGTTTTCTAAAATATTTTCCCGAAATGGTTTTCGGTTTTTTTTCGGATTTTTCCCCCAAGTATCCACCGAAGTTTCAAGAGCAGCGGATAGCATTGTTTTAAGAGCCATACGTCGATTTAGAAGCGAACCTTCAGCACTAAAATAAACTTTACTGAATTCTGTATTCAAAAAAGTGATTGGAGCCTTTTGACCTCTCACAAACTCTGCACCTGAAAATGCTCTAGCCACTGTTGCCTGAATAATTAGACTGGAACAACCATACATGAGCAGGTTGACATTTTTCATTGATAAATAACCCTGACTGATCCGTAAATACCTGTCCTTTGCTTTAAGAGTATTCTCGATCTCTATGGCAATTCGAATGGTTTTGTTTGCTCCTTGAAGGTCAACCAACAGGTCTGGAAGCTTATCAACTCTATTCACTCCTAATAAAAGACAGGTTTGATATTGATCCTTTGAAAGTTCAAATTCTGTCCATGCACTAAGTAACTTTCCGGTCCGTTCCAGTTGCAAAAATATTTTAGCCACTAGAATATCATGATTCAAAATATAAAGACTTTTGTTCGGCGCAACCGAAACAGTAGCAAGTCTTTTACCTTTGGTTGAAAGATAAATTAAACCATGTTGTTTTTGTGATTTAAAAAAATACCCGCCAGTCACCAGCCTATTCCAATGGAAGTACTGTTGAGTTGTCTGACAAAAACACAGGTGTTCAAAGAAGATCTCTTTCGTCAAAAATCCAAACCGTGCAGCAAAATTGATCGCATTTTGTAAAATTTCAGCAGAGCTTTTATTCACAGATTACTCACTCTTTTGATTCTTAATCGGTTTAGGGGTCAACTTGAAATGACCCATAGTAATTTGACCATTAGCAAAAACGGGATCAACCCAAGTTAGTTCCATTGCCGCTAGCTCTGGATTCTTGAATGAATCTGGAATTTTTAAGTTACTCCCAATTTCAACTTGCCGAATGCGAACCAAGCAAGAAGTCTTACCTTCTAAGACTATTTTGGCTCCCTCGGGATTGCCGCATTTGGGTGAATGGGCGCAGCCAGCATAAATGGCCATCATTGAGAAATATAAATTAAATTTCATTAAGCCCCCTTTCTTTGAGTGTTTTTTTCGACATTTAAAATCTTCATCATTTCGGTGCTGGTGTCTTTAATTTTGTTTTGATCTGTTTCGTCGGGCATTTGATTTTGAATTGCTGGCAAACTTAACGGCAAGACTTTGGCTGGATGAGGAAATCTTACGTCTTCTAATATATCTGGAGTTTTTCTAAATTTAAGTCTGACGGGCAGGCTCCCAGTTGAATGAGGGATAATCATGACCGCCTCACCAACTCCCAGATCTTGCTTAAAGACATTTGGATGGAATTTAAATTCTTCAACATCTCTGACAGAAGCTTCGCCTGTCTTCTCAGACCCAAAAGTTCCAGAGGTCTCACGTTCCGTTCTTTTTAAACCTTGAATCGTACCTATGGTTTGCGAAAAATATTCGGCAGATTCTGGTTCATTGGTCCTCATAAATACTTTCAAATTTGAGTTTGATAGTATGGTATTTTTAACGCCATCGCCAAGGCCCGCCAAATCACCCAAGGCTTGATGTGCAAAAACCACTCCCACATTTGCACTTCTTGATTTATTTAACAAACTCACGAAGCTCTCAGTTAAGTATTCTGTAAAGTCATCCAAGTAGATGCTAAAGAACTCTTTGTTTTTTGATGTTCCTAAATGCCTTGAAGCCACAGCACTTTGTAGACATTGCAGAATAAGCTTGCCTACAGTCTTACCTAAAATTGGAATTTTTAGCACCGGAAGTTGGCAATAAATAATTGAGCCTTCATTCAACGCCTTCTCCAAATCAATGTCTGAAGTCTCAGCATTAAAGATAGGAGCAGTTTCGCTGACGGCCAAAGCTTGCAATTGAGAAACCAATCCGCTGGTTTCTTGATTTCGTTCTTCATTTGTTTTTTTCAAAAAATCATTGGACCAGGAAATGAGTTTTTGATCCTCAGTCTTCTTTGCAAGATGAAAGAGCATTGCAGGGGATCTCATCCCTTCGATAATCTTAATTGGAGTAGGAACAATTTTTGATTTTTCAAAAATCAAAAGAGTATGCAGAAGTGATTCGTATTGAAGACTTTTGTAATATTCATTTTCAAAGTTGAAAGCTTTAAAAACTCTTTCTGTCACCTCAAGTGCCGTACCATAAGATAGTGGGTTAAATGTGTTACTGATGCCAACATCACAAAGCGATAAAATCTTTACCTCTTGCTCACGATTGTGAACTTTGGCATAGGAGTAAAGTTTATTGAGCATTGATTTATCGGACTTACCGTCAATAATGATGAGGCCGCATTTTCTTTTTATGTCGTCAATAGCCCAAGGTAAAATGACGGACTCCGTTTTTCCGGCATTGGTAGTGCCGACCACTTGTGTGTGCATTCGTCTAAATGAGGGTTTGATATGAACTCTTTTGCCCCTATCACTAAAACCTGCAAACACCGAAGATTCGACAAGTGACTCTCCTAAAACTTCATTCTCAAGATCAGAATATTTAAATTTTGATTTAAGAACTGTTTTAATTTTTAAATAAACCGCTAAGATTAAAATCGTAATACAAAATGCAATCAATACTCGGTATTCAAGATAAGCCTTAAGAATGTAGACTCGGTATTTATAGTAAAACACGCTGAGTAAGAAACAAACGGCAGCAAATATAAAAAATGAGTCCTGGTTATTACTTGATTTCATGTCCTTACTCATGATCACCTCCCACTTGTTGAAGATTCAAGGATTCACTCAAGAGCACGTCAAACTCAGTGCCCATGTTGACTTCAATCCACTCACGCTGGGTCTTTAGTTTTTCACCATAAGAATTAGCTCGATCTTTCGCTGTTGCCGCAACTGCGGCTTTAAGTCCATTCTCAACACCACCTTTTGAGTGACCCAGAACATCGGTTTCCATGCTTCCAGTGGCATAGCCAGCAATAAATGTTGTAATGAGTGAGCCCATGGTGTTCTTGGCGCCATCACTATAAACATCGCCCGCAACTCCTGGTTGGCCATCCTTTCCAACAGCAATCCCGCTAATTGATTTAATTTCCCCACTGGGTAGTGAAATTTGTCTAAATTGAATAACCGCTCTTTCAGACCCCTTTTGAAAACTCGCTTCGCCGTAAAATCTTGATCCTGCTGGCAAACGCAACCCTGAGTCAGTTGTTGAATCCAAAATACTTTCGGCAAGGATTGGGACAGATTCCTGAGACACTACAAATTTATCAAGAATCCGCAATGGGATTCTAATCCCAGATCGAAGTTGTGTCTTGGAATTTCCATTCTTTGCACCAACAATCATTGAAGTGTTGTAGTTGATTTGATTTCCACTGCCACCACCACTAGAATTGCTATAGACATTTCTTAAGCCATTTGATGATGAGTTCCACATCTGGGTGGCCAAGTTCTGGTTCGGATCATTTTTTAAATTTTCTACTTCATCAACATGAGCTTTTTCGGTGGCCGCAACCATTTTTTGCGAGAACTCAATATCTTGCTCCGTCGGCAAAAGAAACGTCACCAGAATAAAAATCAATACTCCACCAAATAATAGGATTTTAAAGGATTTAAAATTAACTTCCTTTTTTTCACTCACTTCCGATTTTTTAACAAAATGGGTTTTTAGTTTAAGAATGGAAGACTTTATTGCTTCAATAAAGAGACTCACGCCTTTATTTTTCACTTCCATAAGACCTCCGAAGGAATATCGATGACCAAGTTCACTTCAGATTTGATTTGAAGTTGAATTGGTTTTTTATTTTCAAGGTCAGAACTTGCGAGTGAGACACCATACTCCAGAGGATATTTTACTGATGGTTTAAGACTTGATAAATAAAGCCCGTTAATAACCTTGGATTTCGTATCTTGAAATACCCAAATATATTCGGGCTTAATGGGTCGACAGTCTTTGCACCAAAGTCTACCGCTGATCAAAATAAATCCTCCTCTGGATTTCCCAATTTTTAAAACCTCAAAGATCCACAAATCAACTTGCACCCTTTTATTCCAGACTGTCCAAGTGATCTGCTCCTCTGGTTTCTTGGTATCCACATAAATAATAAAATCGGCTTGCTCTTGGCGTTCGGTTTGTAGTCTTAAGTTGTAGCGTTGTTTTTCAGTGATGAGGTACAAATTGGTTTTGGCTCTCCACCGTAAAGGTTTAATGGTGACTCCCTTATCAAGATACTCAACCTTAAATCCTGATTGATCACCAATGATAATTGACTGAATAGTTTCAGGTAACTGAATGATGGTTGCAATTCCAAGCGCGGTATTTACATTTAGAATACCATCGACAAAATATGGCACAGTCTTAATGGGCGCCGCCAAAACAATATTGCTCATCAAAATAATAAAAATACTTTGGATAATCCTCACTGAGAAACTCCTTCAGTCTCTTTGGTGATGAATATCCCCCAGGGGTTAACCACGCTTCGATCATCAACTGAAAACTGTAAGACGAGCTTTAATTCCGTTGCCGCTTTTAAATTATCAAACTCTGTGATTCGATCAGCTAGGATAGTTGCTTTTTTCCCTTTGAGATCAATCTGAATATTTTTTGGATAAACACGCTGAACGACCTTTTTTTCTTTTACAAACTTTTGAACTTCTAACATCGCTTTTTGAAAAGCTGAAGACATTGATGGAATAACAAAAAACTGAGCCTTCTGCAATTGGCTCGTGATGGTCTGCTCGCTCCAGTTGTAACGATAGCTGAGATACTCTCGGATGGCAGAATCTATTTGTAGATCGGTGATTTTTGTTTCAATTTTGGCAATTTGCCCATTTTCAGCCAGGGCAATTACTTTTGGACCACTTTTTACGAAGTACAGCAGCATTGCCAACACCACAATCACAATCAGGATTAGTGCTGCTGATAAAACCTTAAGGTTAAAGTTTGCCTTTGCAAATTCCTCGACCATCTTTGGATACTTTTTTATTTCAATATGTTTTACGTCTTTCATTTAGGACCTCCTTTGTTAAAGAAATTATTTTTATTAAATGATTGTATTCTTTCTGATGCGTAAGACCGAGTCGTTGAGATCACATTGCGCGATACTTCTTGAACCCGAACAATACGTGCAGGTATGCCAATGGCTGCACCCACAGCCGCAGCCCCAAGTGTGTTTGCAGTAGCTTGCGCACCCTCTGAAATCAGAGACTTCATTAGTAAGGGCGTAAATAAAAGAGCTAAGGCAATCACAAAATTCATCACAATGAGTGTGATGTATGATCCTTCTGTTTTATAAATATTTCCGAATGAAAGTGCCGTGAGCATTGCTGATAAAATTGCCCATAAACATTTCCAGGCTGCCACTTCAAATAAGCCACGATAAAGATTAGCTGTAATTCCAGCAGTCCGTGGAAAAATATAGCAAAGAATCATTATTGGGGAGCAGATTGAGAGTAAACACCAGTAGAAATAGTATAGAGCAATGGAAATATATCTTGAAATATAAAGTAGAATGAAACTCCCAAAACTTAAAATCGCCATGAATAGATCATCAAACTTTAACATCAATACATTTTTTGCTCCTGCATAACTCAGTGATTTTTCTTCAGCCATTCGCATGAAGGTTTCAAGCCCTGAGAGATTATCAATCCGTAAAGAAATGCCATCACAGATATCTAAAATGGCATTTGAAACTTCTGGGAATGAAATCAGTAATAGACTTGCCACAAAGGCGCGCTTTATAATCTCTGGAAAATCTGGGTCTCCGGATTTTAAATAAGAAATTACTACCGATAATAGAATCGCAACTGGCAACATCAAGTAAAAGATATTTGATAGAGAATGATGAAGGTCTTTTGCTAAACTCCCAAGAACATCAAGATTTGGAATCATTGGCCACCTCCAAAACCACCATTAAGGCGTGGCAAGGTTGTAGTTTTAGGGATACTTTTGAATCCTTCAGACAAACCTTGATAATTTTCTTGAAAATTCCGTGTGGATAATTTTTCTTTACGATTATCATAGGCCAGATTTTGAGCCATGATCTTGAGCATTTGACTTTGGGTGCGTAGAAGCTGAGTTGTAACTCCAATTAAAACCCCAAGGGCTTGGTTTTGAAGTTTACCGGCCCCCTGTGGGCTTACTACTTGCGAATGAAATAAAATTCTTTCGCGCTCACGATCCACACCATCGGCATAGTCATAGAGATTACGGTTCATTGAAATCACTTCAGCTACACTCTGATCTTGAGCTGAAATAAGATCTTTATCCATTCCATCGGGTACAGGGCCGTAAACGGATTGCAAGGCTCTGAGAACAGCCTGGGGATCTCGAAGATCACCATACACCCCAGCCGCAAACTGAGGATTGATGACCCTGATTAAATCGAGTCCCGATCTTACCCCTGAGTTCACATCACGAAGCAGATTTAAAGTATCTGCACCGTTTTCTAAAATGCTCTTTAACTGTAAAACTGTTTCAATAGCTTGTGCTAAAATTTGGGTTAAGACGACCACGTCTCCGCCCCAAAGGTCTGCCCGCGCGGAGCGTGGTGAGACGATCACAGTGACAGTAAATATAATTGCCAAGAAAAATCGGCTTATTTTTTCAGAATACTTTTTAAATGTGTCCTTAATTTTTTTCATGTAGCTCCTTTCATTTGCGCCACTCCAAAAGGGGCCACCTCAGCCGCCCTAATTAATGCTTCTTGAAGGGTTTGCCCTAGATCCATTATTTTTTTAATAAACTGATTATCTCTTGAGTCGCTAGTTGATATCCAATATTCAAGCGGTGACGGTTGAATGCGAATGATCTGCCTTGCCTCACCCGCAATAAAGAATCCTTCACTGTAAACACCTTTTCTTTGCTCTAGGGATTGAATTAATTTTAACTCGGTCGCATTTAGCTTTAGGGTTTCTGATAAGACCTTCGTATCGCCTTTTTGAAGCATCACAAGCTTTGTGGCAGTGTTATTTAAAATGGCTGGTCCGATGCCACTTCCAATAATTTCCTCGACCCCCTGGGTGATAAAACTGATTCCGCTTCCTGTTTTTCGAAAAGTTCTAGCAGCGTACTCCATAAAATTGGCAGCAGCAGGACTCTTTAAAAACTGCCAAGCTTCATCAAGGAGTACTCTTTTGGATACCTTGCGATCTGATTCGACCTGATCCAAAATGAAATTGGTTAGGATTAGAATCATAACCGCTTGTAGATCTGGGTATTGCGATAGCCCTTTTAAATCAAAAGCTACAACGGGGCTGTCCGCTCGAATATGGCCTTGACGATCAAGCATTTTCCCAAATGGGGTTTGACCAACCCACGGAAACAAAAGTTTTCCAATTTTCTTTAAACACTCCTCATTTGATTTTTCACAATACTTTGCTAAATCAGAAATTAAGGGAGATCGTGGTACTTTTTCACTGCGAGCACTTTCAAAAATATTTATGAGTGCCTCTTCAAGTTGAACTCTTTCAAGACGACTCAGTTTTTCACCCTCATCAACGATCATCTGTTCAACAATGGCGAGCATTCCTTTAAGTCGATCACCTGAAGGCATCACACTAGGGTTTGAAGTTGCAAAGGGATTGATGGCATAATTTTCTGAAAGATTAATTTCAAAATACTGACCACCCAAAACCTTGGTCATCTTCTCGTATGATCCACCGACATCAATAATATAAACTCTTGTGCCTCTGGCAATTTGCTGGAGCATCAAAAAGTTGTTGGCAAACGATTTTCCACTCCCGCTTGAACCAGTCACCAGCATATTGTAATTAGTGAGCTTGGGATCTATTGGGTTAAAGGAATAAAGTCCACCCAGTCGAGTATTAAATAATACTGTTGGGATATCATCACCACGAGCAGGCCCAAACATCGGTAAAAAATCAACAAGGTTGTAAGTTTTAAGTCTCTTACTTCTTACAAGGTTCATTGGCGCTAGTGGTAAATCTGATTTAAATATTTTCCAGGCTCCAACGGTTTCATCACAGGCTTCAGAACCACTTAGGGTTTTAAACTGTGATAGCACCCCTTTAGTTTTTAGATTGAGAAGTCTTTGGCCATCTTTTGTGTTTTCCTCTCTGAGGATCAGAACAAGTTCACCTTGAAATATTTTTTGGCCTGTTTCAATAATCTCCCGCAAAAGGAGTGTTGTTTGATTGAGTTTGGATTCGCTTTCTAAATCGCTCACTCTATTACTTTGTGAATTTGCAAGCGAGTGAGCCATTCGCCGGTCTCTTTCAAGGGACCTGATTTCTTTGGCCTGATCACTTACATTGAATGAAAATATGAGTTCATATTTAAAGGGAAGGGCTAAAAATCCACTCATCATTCCTGCAAATGTACTTTCTGGCAATGTTTTAAGTGTAATCACTCGCGTTCGCATTTTTTCTAATACAAATTCATTATGATCTAATATCAAATCACCAAACACCAACTGTGCTCTTGGGGAATCACCTCCAATTTGTGTCCTTCGCACTCCAATAGTGGGTGCGCTGATACCTTTTGAGCGAACGGGATTAAAATAGTTATAGAGTAAATCAATCAATGCATTTTTATTTAACCTCTCGGCATAAAACCCCATTGATGAAAGAGATGATTGTACACTAGTGATGGCCTGATCAAGTGATTGTAATCGGTCATCATAGCCTTGACAGAATTCGGTCGCAAATTTTTTAGTACTTTTGAACTGACTTTGTTTGATTGGTGATTCTGTCTTTAAAAATAAAAAGAGCCTAGGGCCAAAAATCTGATTGCTATCAACGGCTGACTTGATTTTCTCTCTGCGCGATTTATCTAAGAATTCTAAGAACTCATCATTTGTTGTTAGGAGCTGTTCGTGCCCTTGAACTTTTTGCTCATAATTGGAATCAACTTTTACAAAGTATTGACAGCTAAATCCTTCAGGAAGGGAATTTACAAAGGACCTCAACCCTTGAGTCACACTATTTATTCTGGCGCTATCAAAGCACTCAATATCAAGCGGTAAGAGTTCAATACCTGCACTAAGGGAGCCATCCCACAATATGGCGTGTGAAAATGGTTCTGACTCAAACTCCCAATAAGGAAGTTCTTCACAAAGAGGATAGTCGTTCACTACCGTGTTCAAGTTAATCCTCCTTTTGAAAATGGCTGATATTGCTTATCATTTGCATTGGCTGAGCGAACGGTGGGTGAAATCACAAACTGTAAGAGATGTTGCAAATAAAGATCAGGCTTCCCGCGTTTAACAAAACATAAGAGCCCTGCCATGACAAGGCTGGTTCCGAACACCATCGGTACTTTCATGCTGGTGGAACCAAAAATTAAATTTTGAATTGATAAATTTAGTAAAAGCAACAACACATCAGAAAGTTCTAATCCTAATATTTTGCTCTTTGTTTCTAGTGTCCTTGGGACTACGGTTGTCAGTAATGAATCATCATTCATTATCTGACCGCCTGAGAGATAAAATCTACGATAGCCTGTGCCCCAAAACCTATGGCACTGCCTATAATTGCATACCAGATATGAGTCTTGGCCCGCTCATTGCCAGTCATGAGTGAAAATGCTGCCCATGCGATACCAATTACTGAAAGTGTTGGTAGAATCACTCGTGTGAGTTTCATTTGCACACCCATAAGTGATGACTCCACACTAGCACAAGCTAGCTCCGGTAGAATGATTGAGATGAACAGAAGTGAGAAAATAAAGTATTTGTTTTTGATCATTAGTTGACCTCCTTTGTTAAAGTTAAATAGCAACAGATTCCTCCTCGTGATTTGATTTTTCTGGAAATAAACAGAGAAAAATATCCTCTGCAAAAAATTGAATATTGAATTTGATAAAGCTACCGACGAGATGTCCTCGGCCTACTTTGTTCCAATTCGTTTTTGTTTCGCCGTTCTGCGTTTTGTACTCTTCAATTGAAAGCACTTGATACTCATCCAGTTGTGATTTTTCATCTTGAACGAGAAAATAACTGTTCAATGGATGAACCCATAGTTTGATGCGAAACATTTTTGAACCAGGTTTCAAAAATGCAAATCCAACGTGATCCTCTTCAATAACTTCGCCGCGAGGTGAAACAAGACCTCGTGTAAGTTTGAAGCGATCATATTTTCTAAATGGAATAATATTTTCATTCATAATTGTGACCTCTTTTCGTAATAGTATTTATGCCGCCACCGGATCTAGAATCAGATCGCCAAAAGCCATTTCAACTTCTCCACAGTCATGACAAACAAAATAACCTCCTTCAAATTCAGTCAAACGACCGCAGTAGTGGCAGTGATACGTTCTAGGTTCAATGGGACCAAAGCGTTTAAAATTTTCAAATCTTCGACAGAGATTCATTTCATTTGAATTGAGTCTTGATTTAGCGGGACCACCATAGATCGTCCTTTTGTCTTTGAAAGTTCTAGACATTTATAATTGCTCCCAAGGGTTACGGATCGGTCGGTAAGAGCGTTTAACATCAAGTTGCTCAAATTCATAAAGATCGAGATCTTCTTCTTTAAATGCCTTTTGGACCTTAGATTTGATGTTGGCGAGAATGAATTTAAATTTGCTTATAATATCTTTCATAGTATTCGGCTCCTTGTTTAAATTGTTGTATATATTTTTTGTTTTCATTGTCGTTCCTCCTTTGTTTTTTGATTTTGTTTATGCGGTTAGTGAATCACCAAAGTTTTCCACTGGCTCGTGGTCATCATTTGATGTTTTGTAATTTATGTGAAAGTGCTCGAAAGCTGCTTGTTCTGGATCATCGAGCTGACCAAGATCCACTAACATCTTGAGATTGTCCCAATCACAGTCAGTGCACATTTGATCGAGCCCAAATGTCAGAATATTCTTTGAGTGACATCGCGGGCATTGAGTCTGTTTGACATAATTTATCTTTGACATTAGAATCTCCTCATCGTTTTAAGCTTAGCTTTATGAAGCTCAAATCTGAGCAACACGCCCCTATATAAAACAAGAATCGTTCCAGATTTCGGAATGACATTGATTTTGATCTTAAGTGATTGATAACTTTCAGAGATTGGATTTTTACAAATTTCAGAGGAGAAAAATTAAGTGGCGGAGATCCGCCAGGGCATTTTTTTATTTCTCTTTTGAAAACGTAGGCTTACAGAAAAATGATTCGGATGGCGTACTCCCGCCACTTCTGGCGGATTTCCGCCGCGATAAATTCAGGATAATTGAGATTAAAAAATAAAATAGTTAGATGACTACGATTGGTAGTTGTGGAATTTCAGTTTTTGGAATGAGTAAAACTTTGTATTTTTCGCAAAGGTCTCTAATTTCTTGTTTATCAAAGTGTCCTGTAGCTAGAAATCTTTGAGAGTCTTGCGGTAATAGCGAAAGGAGATCGATGCCCGTGACATCTTCATTGAGATCGTAATCGAAAATAAAAATCGAACTAAATGGGTCAAAGCCTGATTCTTCAAATGCAGCCTTAACTTCACGACTATTTGTTAAAAAGTGAATATTTGAATTTATACCACACTCGTTGAGCTTTAGTTTCCAAAGCTGCCTTCCTGTGAGCTGGTCATCCAGGATATAGATTTGATCTGTTCGGTTTAATTTAAGTCTTGGCACAAACCAAGAAGCCCTTTCATTTATAGGAAGCAATAAAGTGATTTTTGTTCCCTTGCTGCTTTCAGAATCTACTTTTATATACCCACCCCAATTGGTTACATGAGTCATGGCGTGATATAAACCCAAGCCTGTACCATTTACTTTGCCTTTAGTGAATCCTTGATCAAAAATGTGTTCTCGAAACGCTAAATCAATACCTGGACCATTATCAATAATCTCGATCTGCAAATAAGGGTCAACGTCTTTTGCGTGAAGCTCAATAGATCCTAGTGATCCATTAAAGGCATCTAATGAATTATTAATAATATTGCCAATGATGATTTGAAGCTCAACTGGAATATGATCTACTTGCGCCGAGCAAAGCGAATCGTCAATGTGAAAATTAAAACTCACATTCGACGGAATAGTCGTTGAAATTTGATTCACAGATTTTATAAGACTATCAAAAATGTCTTCTGAATGATTTTTATCGTCGGCTGCCGCTTTTAGTTTTCTTTGATCAAGTGCCGAAGTAATTTTCTTAATTTGCTCAATGGAAGTTTTAAGAAGCTCACGATCTTGCTTATGGCTCTCTGGCAGCCGTGAAGGGATTCTCAACAAGCTAGCTAATGGAGTTCTGAGATTGTGCCTGACCTCATCAGAAATTCTATTGCTCTCTTTAGCTTTTTCCAAGATAAGATCTTTATCAAACTGCTCAGTTAATTTTTTCTTCATTAAACGCGTTTGAGGTATAGTCACCAACAAAATGAGAAGCCACAGAAAAACGGCATACGGCACTAAGGCAAATCTACTATACTCAAAAATAAAATACTCGTTTGTGTAGCCTGAAATTGAGTCGTCAAAAGGAATAACTATTTTGTCTCTTAATATCATTTCAAAGGCATTTTTATGATTAGAGCCAAGAAACTGAGAAGCTGGCAAAACAAAGGATCTCTCATTGCTAGATGACTTAAACGCAATAGCTTCAAAATTCCCCTTTAGGGATTCCTGAAGGACATAGGTCGCATCCCTAATCATCCCCATTTGCATCATTCGTGTGACGTATCGAGTGCTTTGTTCGGCAACGGACTGTAAATGCAAAGTGTTCATAACAATTGAAATACCAATGAGTATTAGTAAGCCGAGAAAAGAATAAATAGCCTGTCTTTTTTCAAAATCTCTAATCGTTTTATTGAGTTCGGACGGAGGAAGTTTATCATCAGAGATTTTGGTGAAAAGGTAAAAGAGGTTTTTCAATTTCATTTGGAAGCCTCTTTTTTCTTAATAATAATTTTCACGGGTTCAATCGGACAAGTGTTTAGCTCGGGTACTGCATCCAAGTTCACTTGCAGGGTTTCAAATTCAAGATCTTCAAAGGTTTCATTTTCGAAATTTGTATTTAATAAATCACTATCATCAAAAATAAGAGGTGATATCTGAGAATGGAAAGTTTGACTCAGATGCCACGGTTTATTTTCTTGCAAAGCATTTGGTAAGGAATTTTCGAAGTTAGATATCGCTTTGTTTTCTTTGAGTGCTACAAAATTTGGAATAGCTTCGATTAAAGATCTTCTTAATGAGTGGTCCACGCTTTTACTAAATGCAAAACCGAACGAAAAAACATTAAGCTTCGTATCCTCTATACAGCAAACAACTCCATATTCGTCAATCGGTGTATGCATTTGATGGAAACTAATAAATGTTGACGGAGAATTGTCTTCTAACTGATTGATCATTTGCATCAAGGCGGCATCAATTGCGCTTTCATCAATTCGACGAAAAGGAATCTTTAGCTCCAAATGACGATTCAAATGGTATCTCTCAAGTGCTTCGAACTTTGCGTGCTCAGTTGCCGATACAAATCCTGAGACTGAAAACCCAACAGAGTCCATTTTTAAGAGTTTGCACAGGTATCTTTCAATTGCCTCAGCGGAGGCTTTTTCTATGGCAACCTCTGCAATAAAATCAGTCCCTCTGCCTTGGCTTGTAACTCCATTTACAGAAATTTGTGCTGTAAAATCATATAGTGTTGGTAAATATCTCTCCGGCCATCCATACTGGGTAAAGGATAGATTAAAAAGTTCTTTTCGACTGATTAACCATTTGGTTATGGGGTTTGTATTTGCCATAGGGGATTATTTGCATAAAGATCAGATAATTTTATTTTCCAAGGTTTTCTTACTGTTGCCGAGTAGGGCGACGCCACCAATGGCACAATCCAAGGTGTGGTCAAAGCGCTGTAATGAAGCTCTTTCAGCTTATCGAGTCGAGTAGATTTGTCGAGCGTGGCCATATATTTAGAAATCCAAACATCTCTGTCAGCTTTTGTAAGACCCAAAAAACCTGCATTTAGTGAATAAGAAATCAAACTGATATCTTCCATGAAGCCTGTATCGGTGGAAACAATAAACGCTTCGGGATAATCTTCATATTTGAGATTTTTCTTAAGATCGGGGACATTGTCTTCAAAATATGTTTGGGCTTCAGGTAGAATTTTTGATAGTGGCACGGACCATGGTTCAATGCCGCCTCTTTTCATGAGACCCAGCTTAAATGGTTTGAGTGGTTTTATTCCCGGTAGCTTATTAAAAGCATCGACATTATCTTTTTGATTTTTTGATAGTCCACCTTCGCCAAGACTTGGAAAAAACTCAGAACGAGATTCAAAGCCAGGACTTCTTCCATAAATTTCTCGAAAAGCGGATCTAACTTTTTGGGAAATGTAGACTCGCTCATCCTTATTGAGATTTTTAATTCCTTTTTCAGTAAAAACTAAGAGGTGCAGTCTGATTTTCTGAGTGAGATGATTTTCAAAGTCAGAATGGGTTTCCACGAATGGAATTTGTTCATCAGCCTTTTTGACATCTACCGTTGTTACAAGATCGACTTTGTTTTGTGCAAGTGCCTCTAAGCTACTCAGACCTGACGTAGCGGTGTAAGGAATTAGATCAACGGCCTGAGCGATATTCTTTGAATATAGAAAATGATACGGATTTATTTTGAGTTGGATATTTCCATCCCCATTGTCCTTTTCAACAAAATACACACCACTTGTTTCTGAGTAGTCATCAATGGTGAGTGTTTTAGGATTAACACTTTTTCTTGGGATAATCGCAAAATCAATTGCAGCAAGCATCGGCAGTAAAAAGGTTTTCTTTGCGCCAGCATTTAGAATAATTGCATTTTCATTCAAGCTTACACTTAGCCCAGGGCAATCCTGTTCAACAGATTCTAAGTCTATTCCCTCGCAGACTAGATCTTTAAAATTTCCATGAGTGTTTCCTGTCAAAACTAATAGGCGTTTTAAAGAAAATAACACATCATCCACAGTAATTAGCTGACCTGATTTTGTTTTTAAATCTTCTCTAATGCTTAGTATGAGTTTATCTCCATCCCATTTTATGGTTTTAGCGACCCCAGGGATAATTGCGCCACTTTCATTCATTTGAACTAGCGGAGAGAATACATTTTCGAGAAAAATATATTCTGCTGCAATAGTAATGTTCGTAGGTTCATACTCAGTAACGTTTTTATTTAACGGAAAGGCCACGCGCAAATGTTTTTGCGCGGAACCATCCATGAGATTTGTTTTAGACATAAGAACACCACCTATTGTTATTGCAATTATGATAATAAGTCCGAAAAAATATAAAAGGAATTTATTTCGCATTTCAATTTGACCCGTCGGCACAAATGGACATCAAAGTTGATTGTTCTTTTTTAAGCAATCCCTGGTTGACTAGGTCTTGTATCAAATCTGTTTTAACATCTAAACACTGACCGCTTGGATTTGCACTCACAACCTTATAACGCAGAAGAAGTTTAATTGCCTTTGCAATTTGAAGCTTTTCATATTCAGTTAATGGCAGCTCCCTGCTTTCATCTGCATGAACATGTCTCAAGCCTGTCATGAACACAAGACACGCCATTAAAATATATTTACCCATAAGTTTCCTCCTCCTCGATTGTAGAATTATCTCGTAAAAGAATAATTCCATATTTTTTGATTTTATCTCTCAATGTAGTTCTCTTTATATTTAAAGCTCTAGCGGCTGCGGCCACGGTAAAATACTTTTTGATGGCCGACTCGATGATTTGCTTTTCTGTAAATGTGACTTTTGATTTTAATACGTCTAAATTCTCTGACTTTTTTAGATCTCGATTTTTCCGATTGCTGTCACTTGATAAAAGTTCAATATTTAAATAGGGACCATCGGAGAGACTTGCCAATCGAGAAATCTCACTTTGAAGCTCACGCACGTTGCCAGCCCAATGCAATTTACTCAAGTTCTCCATCGCAGATTCAAGAATTTGAAAATGAGTACCATTTCGTTTATTTGATTCATCTAAAAAAAAATTCACCAAATAGGGTATATCCTCTGGACGCTCTCTCAGAGCTGGAACATTTAATGGAAGTACATTCAGACGATAGTAGAGATCTTCTCGAAATAGTTTTTCTTTTATTAGATCTTCTAAGGGAGCATTTGTTGCTGCAATAATTCTGACGTCAATTTTCTTCGTGGTATTAGAACCAACGGGTGTAATGACTCGCTCTTGAATGACCCTAAGAAGTTTAACTTGTAAATGAAATGGCATATCTCCAATTTCATCGAGAAAAATAGTTCCGCCTTGCGCTGCTTGAAACTTTCCAATTTTATCATGAGTGGCACCTGTAAACGATCCTTTTTCGTGACCGAAAAGTTCACTCTCAACCAGGTTTTCAGGAATAGCTCCGGCATTAATTGCAATGAATTTTTGAGTCTTTCTTTGGGAGTTTTGATGAATAGCTTTGGCTATCAGTTCCTTGCCAGTTCCATTTTCGCCTCTTATTAAAACAGTCTCATCAATTGAGGCATATTTTGTGATAAGTTTGCCCACTTCGTTCAACTTATCAGACACACCAACAATACCTAGCGACTCCAAAAACTTGAAGTTTTCGGATTTGGTTGAAACCACCAAAGGTTTAATCTTACGTTCGACCTCTCGACACACCCGGTGAATGATCCCAAGAAGTTTTGCATCAGCAGTTTCTTTCGAAACAAAAAAGATTGCTCCAGAGTCAAGTGACTCGTTATGGACTTGTATTGAGTCGTCACCTGAAAATGCGAGGATAACAATTTCTTTGTTATGTTTTCGAATTTCTTTTATTGTTTCAACGCCATTCATTAGTGGCATGTGATAATCAACGAGGGCTAAAGAAAACGGAATAGTCTTTTGGCGAATCAGAGCTGCACCCTCAGATCCATTTTGAACTGATTTCACAAAAAAACCTTCGTCATTTAAAAACCCAGATAATGATTTTAAAATCGCTGGATCATCATCAATGAGAAGTATGTTGTGCTTCATAATTGCATCCCCTAAATTTCTGTTGGTGATCAGTTTTAGCGAGAACAGTTCAACAAGGACTATTTACCATAGTTGGGTTTGGGCAATCAATGTGTGGAAAAAATACAGGTAAACTTTGCATAAGAGTTTTTTATGGTGGAGTGATTTGTGATTTGATGTCCTTTTTCAAGAGCTTAACAGATACGTTAGGTGGCGGAGATCCGCCACCTTTGGGTAGCAACTAGGTTTGTTGAAAGATTAAATGTTTTTATAGTATCTATTAGCTTAGGTGTTAACTGTCGGAAGGAAACAGGAGGAAAATTGCCCCCAATCAATTGGCAACAATTGTGGGGGCTGGGGGAATTTTTTATTCTTTGGAGGGTTTCTTTTCTACGGTCATTTTTGAGTCCATTGTCAGCCCGTTATCGGGTTTAACAATTGCTGAATCATGATCAAGGACTTTTAAAATAAGTGCTTCACCTACCTTTTCGCTGTGACAGGAAGTTCTTGGCCCACCTCTCGCAGCATTGATTTGTTTGCATATAGATCGTAGGACATCTACCTTTTCTCCTTCTTTGACCTCTTTAGAACCAATTGAAACACGAATGCCTTCTGGAATTTCCGACGGTGTCTCGATACCTTGTACCTTATGCAAGTGGCCGCATCCCGCAGCAAAGATCATTGCCAAAGTAGCTAAAACCAATGTGTTTAATGTTTTCATGTGAATACTCCTTCTTTTTAGTAACAGTTAAATAAATAAAAATACTGTAAATTTAGTGTGCAACTCGACCCTTCATTTTAGCCTCGAAGACTGAAAACACGACAGGAAGTACGATAAGAGTTAGAAGTGTGGACGATATAATTCCTCCTATCACAACCGAAGCAAGGGGCTTCTGCACCTCCGCTCCAACACCCGTTGACACCATCATTGGTATGAAACCGAAAACAGCCACCAAAGCTGTCATCATGACTGGACGTAAGCGAACGATTGTCCCCTGTAAAACTAGGTCTTTTCCGGTTTTTCCTTCAGCCTTAAGTTGATTAAAGAAATTGACGAGGACCACTCCATTTAAAACTGCAATGCCTGAGAGTGCGATAAAACCAATTCCGGCGGAGATGCTAAATGGCAAACCGTTAGCGATTAAGCCAATGACTCCTCCAACAAGTGCCATGGGTACACAGCCAAAAATAAGTAAGGTTTCAGCTATACTTCCGAATGCGGCATACACCATCATTAGGACAAGGATGAGTGCTATGGGAGCAAGAATCATTAGTCGTGATCTAGCTTGCTCAAGATTTTTGAAATTTCCACCCCATTCAAGATAATATCCATCTGGAAGTTTAATTTCTTTGGTTACGGCTTCCTGAGCTTCTTTTACGAAGGACTCAGTATCTCGTCCCCTCAGATTAATAAGAACGGCAGTTCTTCGGTTTGAATTTTCTCGATTGACCGAACCATAAGTTTCTTTAAAACCAATTGAAGCCAAATTCTTTAAGGGAACTGTTGTATTAGTGCCGATGCCAATTGGTAGTTCTCGAATGGTTTCAAGGTCGGACCGATCTTCATTGTCAAGTCTTACAACAATGGGATATTTTTTTTCAGCCTCATATAAGAATCCTGCTTCTTGTCCGCCCAAAGCTATCGAAATTGAATTTAGAACATCTGATATGGAAGCGTTATATCGGGCCAAATTGCTTTCATTAGGTTCGATCTTGAGAACTGGAGATGTGCCAGCTAAATCAACTTCAACATCTCCGGCCCCATTAACTTTCGCAACCACTTCCTGGGTTTTCTTGGCTAGTTCGACTAGCTGATTTAAGTCTGGGCCAAAAATCTTGACGGCCACATCGGCTCTGGTGCCTTCTAATAGCTCATTAAATCGCATTTGAATGGGTTGTGATGCTAAATAGGTTTGTCCAGGCATCTCTCGATTTAATTTTGTTAAAAGGGCATCGGTCAGGTCTTCATAACTTCGTTGGTTTCCATTTATTATGGGCCAGGTTGATTTTGGTTTGAGCATAATATACGTATCTGAAACGTTTACGCCCATAGGATCAGTTGCAACTTCACTGGTCCCTATCCTCGAAAATACGAGATGCACCTCACCAAATGAATTAACAATTGCGTCTGCTTTCCTTTGAAAATCAATAGACTGACTTAAACTCGCATTAACTGGGCGAATCATATGAAAAGCAAGAGAACCTTCCCCCAGTTGAGGAAGAAATTCTGCCCCGCGGGTCATAAAAAGCCCTACTCCAATCACGATTGAGGCTAAAGCAAGAACCATTGTCATTTTTGAATGCCTATAGGCCCACTCAAAAGATGGAACATACATCTTTCGAATCCAGCTCATAAGCATTGGTTCTTTATCATTGACATTGCCAGACAGAAAGAGACTTGCAAGTGCTGGAGCCGTTGTAAATGAAAGAACAAATGCCGCAAGTACTGCAATTGCAAACGTAGATGCCATTGGTATAAACATTTTGCCTTCCACACCAGTTAACGCAAATACAGGAAGAAAAACCATAACAATAATGAATTGGCCGAAGCCAGCAGCAGAACGTATTTCTACAGTTGCTTCATAAACGGCTTCTTTAATCTCTTCAGACGTTAATTTTCGATTGAGCTTTTTGGTGCGCTCATGAATGAATCGAACACAGTTATCAAGTACAATGACGGTGCCATCGACAATGATCCCAAAATCTAGAGCGCCTAAGCTCATCAGATTTCCGGATATTCCAAGAGGTTTCATTACAAGAAAAGTGGCCAAAAGCGAAAAGGGAATTGTCAGAGCTGTGATAAGTGCTGCGCGAATATTTCCTAACAATATCAAAAGCACCACTGTCACCAGGATTGCACCCAAGAGCAGATTATGTTCGACCGTTCCCAATGTTGCATTTACTAAATCAGAACGGTTATAAACAGTAGTTAACTCAACATCTTTTGGGAGAGTTTTTCTAATTTCTTCCATTTTTTCATGAACCCGCATGGAAACAGTCCGGCTGTTTTCTCCCAGCAGCATCATCACAGTTCCCAAAACAGCTTCATCACCATTAAAAGTCGCAGCACCTGTTCTAAGTTCTTTGCCAAAAGCGACTTTAGCAATATCACCAATCGTAATTATTTTAAAAGACTCAAGCGTTTTAACTGGTATTCTTTCAATTTCTTTAGCTGATTTGATTAGACCAACACCCTGAATCAGAAATTGTTCGGCAGTTTGCTCTACATATCCACCCCCAACATTTCGATTTACTTTTTCAAGGGCCTCTATAATTTCATCAAAGTGAATTCCAAAAGAGGCCATTTTTTTCGGATCTGGTTGAACATGGTATTGTTTTTCAAAACCACCTGAAGTGTTGATTTCTGCAACTCCTTCAGCAGTTAACAATCTAGGTTTAATAAACCAATCTTGAAGAGATTTAAGCTCCATAAGCTGTTTGACGCGTTCTTCACCGTTTGCTCGCGTTTTATAGTCTATGACGTATTGATAGATTTCACCAAGCCCAGTGGAAATTGGTCCCAATTCAGGTCTTGCCTTTGCTGGCAAATCTTCGGAGACTCCTTGCAGTCGCTCTGTAACAAGTTGCCTTGCTCGATAAATATCAATATTATCCTTAAAAACAACAGTCACTTGTGAAAGGCCAAAGCGAGTGATTGATCGCACTTGCTCAACCCCGCCGATACCTCTCATTGAAGACTCTACTGGAAACGTTATCGTTCGTTCGATTTCTTCTGGAGCAAGACCTTCGATAACTGTATTTATCTGCACCTGATTATTGGTAATGTCAGGAACGGCATCGATGGGAAGATGTTGAAAACTATAAAGACCCGCAGCTACCATGAGTAGTGTGACAAATAGAACAACTCCACGATTGTATATTGAAATACGAATAAGTTGATTAAGCATTGTAGTCTCCTTTAATTAGTGTGAGTGTCCTTCAGGGGCGCCACCAAAAGCTGCAATTTCAGCTGTTCGTAAAAATCCAAGACCTTGAATAACTAATTCATCTCCAGGTTTTAGTTCGTCGGATCGAATTGTGACATCATCCAAATTTCTGCTGATTTCAGCGAAATCAATTCGCTTATAAAAACCAGATCTATATCTAAAGATATTTCTCTCGGAGAGAGTGGTGACAATGGCACGCTTTGGTAGTTTAATTAATTTGTCAGTGACCTTAATCCGAGAAATCAGAAAGTTTTTCTCTGCCTCTGGGGACAATTTAATGCCTTCACTTTCACTAGCTTCTAAAATGCCCTTATCCGCTCCAACTTGGGCATTCTCTTCAGAATGTTCACCGTGTTCATCATGACCCTTATCTTTATTATTTTTTTCATTTTCTTCGTGATGATCGTGTTCATCTTTTGATGGCTTCTCGTGATGGTCATCGCCATCATGATTTTCATGTTTGGTATTTTTCGATATTTTAGAGGGAGCCTCACCATAGCTAAATTGAAATGTACACAATAGTGTCAGGGTCAATAATGTCTTAAATATGGATTTCATAATATCACCTCAGTGAATTGGTTATCGATAATAAGAATTGAACCCAGAGCTTCAATAGCTTCACGCTCAGACTCATTTCTTTTTTGTTCAAATTCAATGAGTTGTCTGTGCGCCTCAATAACGAGAGAGCTTGAGATCATTCCTTTAAAAAAGTGGCGCTCGATTTGTTTGTGCTTTTCTTCCGCAGAACCATCAGAAATCAAACTTTTGAGAGATGTAACTGTTGTCCGGTATTTACCAACAAGTTGATCACGCAATCCTGAAACTTTTCGACTCACTAATGTATGATTTAGTTGGGCTTCAATTACTTTTTGCTGACTGTAAGCTCGGCCAGCGTTGTTTTGATTCAAAAAAGGTAGCGGCATGGAGAGTGATAGGCCAACAAAATTTTCACTTCCGGAATTATCTTTTTGTAGTTTTACAGAAGGACCAATTTTAAGATCTGGCCATGCCTCTGCATCGGCTTTTTCCTTAAGAGCTTTTGCTACAAATAATTCACTGGAGGCAAAGCGAACATTCGGAGAAGAGTCTATCTGTGCCTTTTCAGAAATTTCAGGCCAATTTGATTTATGGCTAGGGAGGTTTTTAATAATGAGGTCTTCTGTCAGGCGAGTTGAGCTTAGAATTTCCTGAAAAAGTTTTTGACTCTCATTTTTAAGTTTAACTAAGTTTACTTGATGTTCAGAGGTCGAAATTTTAAATATTGAAAGTGAAACTTCTTGTTCTGGAGTGAGTGCCGCCTTGTTCTGATATTGTTTAATAATCTTTGTAAATGTTGATACTGTTTCTTCCTCAAGCTTAGATTCGTGGTTTAACTGTGCAAGCCGATACAATTTTAACGTCAGATCCAATTTAAACTGAGCACGAGCCAAATCCGCTTCGGCACTTGCCTTTTGAATTTCTGCTTGAGCCTCGTTCAGTGCCGCAGATTTTTTGCCTCCTAACCGCACATCAAAAAGAAGAGTTGCTGAGGTTTCAGATTTCTCTGATCCTTTTTGTAAGTTTTCAATTTGAAGTTCTGGATTTAAAAGTTGTTTGGCAATGCCTTCCAGATTTCTGGTAGCATTAACTTTTTGTTCTGAAATCTGATTTTCAAATGACTGCTCAATGGCGCATTTCACTAGGTTTTCATAACTTTGTGGGGCACATGTTGTTTCCTGTGCTTTTAATGAAGACGCACTTGTTAAAAACACAATGAGGCTAATACCAATTTTATTAATTTTGGAGAGCAAAGAATATGCATCCATCAAACTATCCTCCTGGAATAATTGAAATGAGAGATCTATAATTAGTTATTTGTTATAATGAAAGCGTATATAGGATTTCCAATGTGCGCACGAGAAAATAGCCAAGAATCTGCAATCAAATTCCCTCAGAATAACAAGATCACATCAAGCTAAGTCCTGCACCATACAGAGCAAGTTCTCGTTGCTTAGAATTGGAAAAATGATTTTTATTAAACGATTGGAGGGCGAAAGGGGGCTGATAAGTAAACTTGTGGCAAAACACCAATGCCAAGTGTTGGCCGAATCTGCTTTATTGAAATACTCAAGTTAAAAGGACTAGAGACAAGTAATGCACAATGCCCTAAGTGGCAATTGTGGCATAAAGAGCCTTCATGATGACAGTCTGATTCTTCGCAAGGGGAATCGGAATTTGTGAAATCAGTATTTGAATCAGATACAGCTATGGTTCTAGTTTTATGTTGGGAAAAGTACGAAGTCTTAGCGCTGCTGACAGCACCAATTATCGTTAATAAAACTAAAGTCACCGCTAAAATAAAACGCATATGTAACTGCAGGATAGCAAATTACTGAATACTATTCAAATAAAATCTAGACATCACGTGTCAATTTAGGGATTTAAAAACTGTCTAAAAGAATTGCGATAGTCATCAATAATGACTCTTGTCACACTCACTTTTTCCTTATTTCTTAGGAATTTAGTGAAAGATTCTAACACTTTTGGAAGAATTTGATGATTTCGTTTCAATTTTGTACATAAGTTGATTCTTTCAGTTTTTTGTAGATTAGGCCCTTATAAAAGAAAAACAAGCAAACTAGACTCGTTGCCATTTAGGTTCAGAGATGATATCCCCAAGAAATGCGCAAGGCTCTTACAATATTCACAATATTATCTGTTTTATTGAGTGTTTTAGCTTGCACGCATAGTTTTGATTTTAAAAAGCCATTTTTTAAGAATAGTTCTATTTCGACTACGAATTCAAGCCAATCAAATGCTCAATCCCAGCCCGAATCTGAAAGCGGGGCAGAACATAACGGTCATTATTGTTTAGCTCATAGCTTTTTTCTCATACCTACAATTCCCAGAATAGTAGACCTAGGCTCAAGAGATAACTACTTTTCATTGAATGCTAAAATTGTCTTATTTGACTTTACCGTCAGTCCTTTTAGGCCGCCCATTTCTTAAGTTCCACATATTCAGTCATGGCGTTTGATTATACCGTTTTTATTAGACGGTATAATGATGGCCTACTTAAATGAGTCTTAGCAAAATTGCTTCCGTTTCGACCCAATAATTTTAAATGTTTTCAATCCAATTTTAAAGGAGAAATTCCATGGGAAAAATACGATTAGTATTTCATTTTTTAATGATTTCTATTCTCAGTTTTATAACTTCAACCGCTCTGGCCGATGATTCTGGTTCAACAGTCGCGGGTCTTTACAAAACAGTGTTAATGCATGAAAAGACAAATTTTTACCAACCAGCGTTCATTACATTAAGAACGACAAGCATTGGTGGGAATCTTAAGATTTCTGCCAATGTTCAAGTCTTTTTTGGTGATACTGATTCGAATGAGTTTATCTCCTATGAATTCGATGATTGCCCAATGAACTTGCTCACCAGGCAAGTCACAATGAAAAATGAAAAAAACAATGTAGCCTTTATTGGGTACTTAAAGGCTGGAAACTTTGAGGGAGACTGGTATTCCTCGTTGATCGGACGAGTGGGCAAATTTTCTGCAATAAAAGATGGTGAACCTAAAATCCCCGAGAACGGTATTTTAGTGAAATCCCTGACAGGCCACTATCGCGGCACCCTTCAAAATACAAATCCTGAATCTAATTTACCTGAGCGCCTTTCAGTTTCATTTGTGACTACTCAAGACACATCGGGTGCAGAACCTACTTTAAAAATAACCGGCAACACCCGTCTTTATCTTGGTGACTTTGGTTCTATTGAATACGTCGAAACTAAATTTACGGATGTGCAGTTTAATTTCTACAATCGTTACTTGACTGCGAAAACAGCAGATTATGGCTTAACCTTCAAGGGTTATATGAGTCATGACGGTGTATTTAATGGTGTTGTTTTTGCGGATGGTATTGGAGAAGCTGCGAAGGTCAATCTCAAAAGGTATCCTTAAGGAGTCATAGGTGAGAAAATTTATTTATTTGTCTGCCCTTTTAGTACCGACAATTCTTTTATCTTCTTGTTCGCGCAATACCATGAGTGAACGAGATGCCATAAAAGAGCAAAAGGTTGCTGCTGCCGAAACCAAGCGGCAGGAGCTTCAGACCATCGTTGGAACTTATCACGGGAAATTTTCTCAAGCGAGTGGTGTTGAGCAAAATGTTAGCTTGAAACTTGAAATCATAGATATTCCTACGCCAACAGAAGGTTCCGTTGATCCAGTCATGACTCCCACTCTGACTGGTTATTTTCGTTTTAATGTTGGCAATGGTTCTAACAAAGATTCAGAATATATTGGTTTTGCAGTTCAAAAAGCTGACTTTAATCCCAATCAAAATAAATTAGATCTCGTTGTTACAAATAGTGACTATAAAGACATTATCATGACTGCGTATTTAAATGGGACTAGCATTACAGGAACATGGACTGCCCCCTCAGCAGCTGTTTCGGGAGATTTCAATTTATCTCGGCTCACCAGTGGAGATGATTCAAGCGCGATGGATCAGCTTGGGGGTGAATATGGTGGAATTTTGCAACATGATGAGAAAGGTTTGTATCAATACAGCGAACTTACACTCACAACAAGTCTAAAGCCACCGGAAGGGTTGCGCTTAGTAGCTACCATAAAAATTATTTTTGGCGACTGGAACTCTAATGAGTATTTGATCTATAAGTTTGATCCGGTCCAATATAACCCCTTATCTGGGCAGATGGTTTTCAAATCAGAAACAAATGATGTGATGTTTTCAGGATATTGGTCACATGGAGAACTCAAGGGCGAATGGTATTCTAACTACACAGGAAAAGTTGGAAACTTTTCTTTTAAAAAAGAAACCAAACCCACTCAGAACCAAGGTCAATTATTTGATTCTGTAAAAGGAACTTATACAGGAAACCTTGTTAATACAAATCCACAGTCCAATCTTCCCGAGAGAATGATGTTAAGTTTGGTGACAACACCGGATTCTTCAAAACCAAATGGGATAGCAATTACTGGAAGTCTTAGGCTTTACTTTGGACCTTTTGATTCCAATGAATATATGGAGTTTCCCTGTTCTGAAGTCCAATTTAATTTCCTTACGCGAAACTTAGTGGCCAGAGTCAACTCTGAATATAAGTTTACGTTACGAGGAATTTCCTTTCAGTCGAAAATTACAGGTACTTTATCCGCCGATGCCTTGGGAGAAGTTGGAAAGTTTGAGGTTACTAAATGATTAAACAAACTCTAGTATTTTCGTTGATTTCGATTTTTTCGTTTTTAGCAGTCGCCACTGAATTTAATGATAAACAACCACAAGTTGAAGTGAAAGATGAAATTGTTGAAAAAATTTATCGAAATGCGATCAAACAGTCAGAAATCGATTCAAACTCTGGAAAGACAGGATTTAATTTAGTCACTGGAGGAGCCCTTTTTGAACCCTCAACAATGAATCTTTCAAACACTTATTATGACGTTGCATACTCGGAGAATTGGAATTCCATCCCGATGGTGAACATTATGTTTGAAAACGCTTTTTTTGAAAGTGGCAGTGTTTTGATGAAGGGTTCTGGAGGGTTTTCATATTCCTATCTGGAAAAAATTGCTCATGTGAAATCCAAGAAGTCTCTTAATAATTCTGAACGATCCACTTTTCTTCGTGTTCATTCGATGCCAATTGTTGCAGGATTAGATATTGAATATCGACGTTGGCTCGATTTCACTCCTTTTATATCAGCTCGCATTGGCACCCAATGGATTTATCAGATGGGCACTCTCGATGGGCTTGAGCAAGGCTTCTGGGTGCCATTTTATCAGTTGGGAATTGGTCTTACACTTTTTGAACCCATCTCTAATTCAGATCAGTCCTGGTTTGGCGGACTTAAATTATCCATTTTAAACCATCAAAGTGTTTCATCATCGCAAACCATAAATGGATTAAGTACAAATCTTGGAGTTGTTTTAAGATTATGAAAGGTGTGTTTTAAGTGTTTGATCGTCTTATCCAATTTTCTCTTCGAAACCGATTCTTTGTTATTTGCGCAGCTGCCTTATTCTTAGTTTATGGCACTTGGGTTTTTATAAATCTTCCAGTCGATGTTTTTCCGGATCTCAATCGACCCACTGTCACCATCATGGTAGAGGCTGGAGGATTATCCCCTGAGGAAGTTGAAACATTAGTGACATTACCCATTGAGGTTGCTGTGAATGGAACCCCAGGACTTGAGCGTGTGCGTTCCAGTTCAGGAATTGGCTTGTCGGTTATTTATTTAGAGTTTGATTGGGGGACTGACATCTATCGAAACCGTCAGTTGGTTTCAGAAAAACTCACTTTGGTGAAAGAGCAACTTCCGAAAGAAGTGACTCCGGTTATGGCCCCTATTTCTTCAATCATGGGTCAATTTCAATTGATCGGTTTAACATCTGATAATCCCGAAGTGTCTCCTATGGAATTGCGGTCAATTGCAGATTGGGTCATCCGACCTCGCTTACTTTCAGTACCTGGCATCGCGCAAATTATTCCAATTGGTGGAGGAGTTAGACAATATCAAATCCATTTATCAAGCGAATATCTAAGAAAAAGAAATCTGACCTTAGGTGATGTTCAACATAATCTGACCCACTTAAGTCAAAATACGACGGGTGGATTTGTTGATCTTGAAAATAAGGAATATTTAATTCAAAATGTTGGACGAGTGAAAGACCTTGAGGAAGTCGAAAACTCAGTGATTGGAAGCTCCCTCGGGTTACCTGTTAAGATTAAAGATGTAGCAGAAGTTCGCTTTGGCCCACGAGTAAAACGTGGCGATGCCAGTGTCAATGCAAGTCCTGCTGTTATCCTGAGTGTGCAAAAGCAGCCAGGGGGATCGACGATTGATTTAACTGAAACTATAGGTCGTGAGCTAGACCAGATTCAAGCCTCACTCCCAAAAGGCGTAAAAATAAATAAAGAACTTTTTAAACAAGCTGATTTCATTAAGCATTCAGTCGTGAATGTGCAAGAAGCTTTACGTGATGGAGCCATTCTTGTCGCTATTATTCTTTTTCTGTTTTTAATGAACTTTAGAACCACCTTTATTACTTTAACCGCAATTCCCCTTTCCTTTGTGTTAACAGGGATTGTATTTCATTGGTTTGGATTAAACATCAATACGATGACATTAGGTGGCTTGGCTGTCGCTATTGGTGAACTTGTTGATGATGCCATTGTTGATGTGGAGAATGTTTTTAGGAGGCTTCGAGAAAATCGTCATCTCCCAGTACCACTTTCACCTGTAAAGGTGATTTTTAAGGCTAGCAGCGAAGTCAGAAACTCTATTGTCTTTGCAACAATCATTGTTGTACTTGTGTTTCTTCCCCTTTTCTCAATGGGGGGCATTGAGGGCAAATTTTTTGCTCCATTAGGGATTGGTTACATTGTTTCACTGATAGCTTCTTTGGTGGTTTCACTGACAGTGACCCCCGCCATGTGCTCTTACCTTTTGCCGCAAATGAAGTCGATGGATCATGAAACAGATGGTCCCCTTGTAAGATTTTTAAAAAAGTGGGATGAATGCTTCCTCCGTCGTGCGATTGAAAAACCAAAGTTGGTTATTATTTCAGTATTCACAGTTTTTTTGATAGCTGTTGCCTTAATACCATTCATGGGTAGAGAATTTCTCCCAAAATTCAATGAAGGCACTGCCATGATCTCGGTCATTTTGCCTCCTGGGGTGTCTTTGAAGCATTCCAATGAAGTCGGAACAATAGCAGAAAAAATTATTTTGTCAGTCCCTGAAGTGAAATTTGTCGCTCGTAGAACTGGACGTGCGGAATTAGATGAACATGCTGAGGGAGTTCACAATGGTGAAATCGACGTTGATTTTAAAGAAGGAGGCAGGCATCGCGAAGTCGTCTTAGAAGAAATTCGTGAAAAGCTTGAAAAGGGATTGCCTGAAGGGACCATGATAAACCTCGGACAACCTATTTCCCATCAGCTTGATCACATGCTCTCCGGGGTCAAAGCGCAAATTGCCATTAAGATATTTGGCACAGACATTAAAGTTTCAAGGGCTTTATCGGCAAAGGTTTATAGTTCCATCAAGAATGTAAATGGATTGGTGGATCTTCAAATTGAGCAACAAGTCTTAATTCCTAAAATCAAAATCTATTTTTTTAGAGATGAGGTTTTGAAATACAACATGGTTGTTGGTGAATTAGCCTCTCAACTTGAAATGGCTTTACAAGGTGAAGTGGTGGCCCAGGTTTTAGAAGGCCAAAAAATTTATGAAGTTTTCATGCGACTCGATGATGATTCCCGTGCAAATCCTGAAAAAATAAAATCAATCGTTATTAAATCCATGCCCGATGGGTCAAAAGTGACTTTAGGACAAGTCGCTGATGTCTATGAAACCACAGGGCCAAATATGATCAACCGAGAGAATATGCAGCGACGAATCGTTGTTCAAGCTAATACCTCGGGCCGCGATCTCAATAGCATCATCACTGAAATTCGGCAAAAGGTGGGAGAAGAGGTGAAACTTCCTGAAGGTTATTACATTCAATACGGTGGCCAATTTGAAAGTCAACAAAGAGCCAGTCGTCTCATGCTTATATTAGGGAGCTTGTCGATCGTAGGGGTTTTTATTGTTTTGTTTAGTCAATTCAGATCTGCCTTTCTGGCTCTACAAATTATGCTTAATATCCCTATGGCTCTCATAGGAAGTGTCATTGCCATTTATATGTCAGATCGAATCCTATCAGTGGCATCAATGGTAGCCTTTGTTACTCTTTGCGGAATTGCATCACGAAATGGGATTATGATGATTTCTCATTATCTCCACTTAATGATGGAAGAAAAACAAGAGTTCACAAAAGAAATGGTTATTAGGGGATCTTTGGAACGACTTGTTCCCGTGCTTATGACAGCATTAACAGCCATGCTCGCATTAGTTCCTCTTATCCTTGCTAAAGGCGAACCAGGGAAAGAAATTTTGCATCCCGTGGCTGTAGTTATTTTCGGGGGACTCTTTAGCTCCACACTGTTGGATATGTGGGTCACGCCAACGATTTTCTACCATTTCAGTCGAAAAGCGGCAGAAAAATATGTTGAAAGTCATCAGGAGAAAAACCATGAGATTTAAATTAAACATTCAGAATCTGCTATTGCCAATATTGGTTTCACTTTCAAATCAATCATTTGCCCATGAAGGCCATAGCATTCCTGGAGCATTGCCACCAGCCCCCCATGGTGGAAATGTGCAAGAGGCAGCTCATTTGGAAAAAGAAGGTGAACATGATCACGAACATGAGGAAGGGGAGAAAGAAAATCATACAAAAGAAAACCATGCAGACGAAATCGAACTTTTTATTGAAGCGGTTTATGCTAATAAAAAAATTACGATTTACCCTCTAGCCATTTTGCCTTCAGATCCTAAATCATTTGTGAATCTTTCTCCTCAAAAGGATTTGGCAAAAATAAAAGTGAAAATCGAAATTCCAAGAACTAGATCCATTAGCGAAGTGATCCACAAAGTTGAACCAGACGGCATCACACTCGATTTTGATGCAAAAAAATTGAATCGATTTATTGTTCATGTGGCCGTTGAACATCAGAAAGAAGAAAAACTCGCCAAAGTTCAGATTGAGAATTATTAATATGTTTACAAGAATAATTATTTTTTATTTTATTTTTCAAATGATACTGAATATTTCGTTAGCCGAAATTAAAGCTAGCCCTCAAAATGAAAATTTAGGAAAAGTCGGTCTCGAAACACTCAAGCAATACGCGATCAATCATAATTCTGAAGTTCTGTCCGTTCGAAGATCCGTTGAAGAGTCAAAAGCTCGATATGAAAGAACTAAAAGTTCTTTCTATCCTCATCTGGGCATTGCGACGGGTTTAGAGAACCAAATGTCAAACACTAAGAATAAAACTGGTTCCTTGGGGTACTTGTCTTTAAGTTACAATGTCTTATCGGGATTTGACGATTCTCGAAAAAAGCAAATTGCTGAATTAGAACTAGAAAAAGAAATGATTCGTCTTCAAAGTTTGGAGTTTCGAATAGGTCTTGAAGTCGAAAAAATATTTCATACGTTTGTCTTTAAAAAAAGTGCAATAGATTTAAAGTCAGAATTATTAAAGTATAACGAAGCTCATCGAAAAATGGCCATTCAAAAAAGAGCGGCAGGAATGGCCGCTGAGTCTGATGTGATGGAATTTGATTTGGCTGACGCCTTAATTAAATCTGATATTGTTCTTTTAGAACAAGAATTAGAGGAAACAAGAAGTCAGTTAAAAAGACTTCTTGGTGAAGACGTGGGCAGCACAGTTGAACCTGTTGGAGTCTTAAGACATGAGCATCTCCTTGGTACTCTCAAGGAAAACATTGAGAATATTGAAACAACGGGAGAGTCCATTCGAGCAGCCTCGAAAGAGTTAGCCATTGCCTCAGTTCAGCAAAATATTTGGAAGTCAAAATGGATACCAAGAGTTGATTTGGAAGGCCAGGCTGGATACTTGCCATTGGAACAAAGTATTGATGGTGGAGCCTCTGCACGCGGAGTTGTTTTACTTAAATGGAACTTTTTTGATGGTTTTGACACGCATTATGAGAGGCGAGAACAAGAATTTAATTATTTAAAAAAAGAAGCTGAACTCAAAAAAATTATTCTGGAGACTATAAGCGAATCTGAAATTTCCCATAACAGAATTCTTTCCATTCAAAAAAGAGTGGACCTGGAAGAAAAAAATGAAAATCGAGCCAAGTCTTACTACTCATCAGTCATGAATGAATATAAGCGTGGAATTAAAAACTCAGCGGATTTGAAATTGGCGGCCGAAAGCTTGCTTGAGGCAAGGCTTCGAAGAGAAAATTTTAAATATCAGTTTTTAGTACAAAGGCTTGAACTGGAAAGATTTATTGGAAGTCAAATTAAAACAGAATTGATCGAAAATTAGGAGGTATTCCTTGAAGTTTATTAATCACATTTTTTTATTATTTCTTATAACTATAAGTTTTCAGGCTGAAGCATTTGAGTCAAGTACCTTTGGCACTTATACCGGAGTTGTAAGTCACGATGCTCTCGGAAAAGAGCAACTCGCCAAACTTGAACTTATTCCGGAGCGCGAAATTGAAGGAGGCATTAAATTACAAGGTATTTTGACTTTACAATTTGGTGGCTTTGATTCGACCGAATACATCTCCTACCATTATCATGATATCGCTTTTAATTTTTTAACTGGCATCCTGACCTTAAATGATGCTAGCCAAGATGTTTACATACGTGATGCCAGCATAAAAAATAATATTTTTGAAGGCTCTCTCTTTGCGTCGACTGGACGAGTTGGCACCATCCAGCTTTCTAAAAATCACGATATTCTGCCCTCAAAACCTTTAATTGAACCCCTAAATGGTGAATACCGCGGTAAATGCGGCAGTGATCCTGGAAACCTACAATTATTCACTTACCGATCAACTAGTGATAGCAGTCGCTTGGGGAACCCCTACGGCGCTTACGAAGTTAAAGGTCAGCTCGGAATGATCGATAAAGTTTTATGTGTTGGCGAAACAAAAAGGTATTGCACATTTTCTAAAATACAGTCTGCGTCTTATGACTACTTTAATGGAAGTTTAGTTTTAAATGGCAGCCCCTTAAACTATACATGCAAAATTGATGGAAAAAAACTTATTTGCGATAAGTGTCAATTTCAAAGAGTATCAACTGAAATGGTCAAGCCCCGATTGCAATATCAAAAGGAAACCATTAATTTAATTGATGATTTAAAGGTCAAACTCGATGCTACCGGAAAAGAAGGAGCGATTTCTGGCGTCTATAGTGGGTATCTGTTCCATGAAAATTTAAATGCCTATCAAAAGGTTCAAATCGAAGTAAACACATATCAGCAGCAGTCAACTTCTGGTATGACTTTGATGATTTCTGCCATCGCAAGACTTCAATTTGGTGAATCTTCCACAGAGATTCTCACTTATAAATTCACTCCCATTCCATTTCCAAGCCCACTCAAAAAACCTTATTTTATTTTATCACGACCTGATGCTGATGTGGATGCGATCTTGCAGGTCACAGATCTCAAAAGTGGTGTTATCAGTGGGCAGTGGCACTCGGTAATCTTTGGTAAAGTTGGCTCTTTTGTTGCGACCAAAAACGGAGATCTACCAGACATTAAAGGTAATTTATTTCTTAGTCAGATATCCTCAACCTATGAAGAGAACGGTTCTGGGGGCCATCGAGATCTGATTTTGGAGTTAAATGTTAACAGAGATAGGGCACCTCTCAATAGTGATAACCCATTTTTTCCTCTCAATATAAAGGGCTGGATCTGGCGCAAGACCGGAATATTAGCGAAAGAGACAATCAGTATGAGTTCGTATGATTTCTATACTGGTCGTGTAGCACTTCTTTACGGTGAAGATGAAATCATCTCAGGGGTGATTAATCCAAATTCGTCCGCAAAATTAAGACGGCTTGGAGGAGGTTTTGGAACCTTCATGCAAAGTTTTAATTTTATTCCATTTAAAAAAAGTGACTCAAGCCAATTAAACCAATGAGAAAGTTATGAATCAGGAAAATAAAAATCGTGATCTTCATTCCCAGAGCAAAGAATCAAATCAGGATCATTGTTGTGCCGATAAGTCAGATTCTCAAATTCCATTATCAAAATTGAACGCCGCAGATAATGAAGTGCTAACTACGTTTAAAGTTGCAAATATGGATTGTGCGGATGAGATAAAGGCGATTTCTGATGTACTGAAAATCGAAGGAATTTTCAAAGTCCAAGCCAATTTGATAACTTCAACAGTTCAAATTATTCATTCACCAAAAATCCATTCACATTTGTTAAAGAAAAAAATTGAAACCACTGTTGTCAGGATTTTAGATGAGGATCACAGTAAGACCCAAAACCATAGAAGTAGAGTAATTCTGGTTATCACTTCAGGTGCATTGTTAGCTATTGGTCTCTTATTGCAATGGATTAAATTAATTGAGTCTATTGCAGATGTACTTTTCTTTTGTTCCATTCTTTCTGGTGGGATTTTGGTTTTTCCAAAGGCCTACAGTTCTATCAAAAGAAAATCATTAGATATGAATGTGTTAATGACTATTGCCATTACAGGCGCTGTGCTCATAAAAGAGTTCTCCGAAGCGTCGGCAGTTGTGTTTTTATTTTCATTATCGGAATTACTTGAGAGTTTAAGTGTTCAGCGTGCTCGTAATGCCATTCAGGCCCTTCTCAAAATCACACCGGAAAATGCAAATCTTATTCAAAAAAATGGGACATTGATTGAAGTTAATGTTAATGAAATCGAGCTTTCTAAAGTTATTCGTGTCAAAGCTGGGGAAAAGATTCCTTTAGATGGAATAGTTTTGAGTGGACAATCTTCAGTCAATCAGGCTCCACTGACGGGCGAATCGATTCCTATTGCAAAATCCATCGGTGAATCCGTTTTTGCTGGAACTATCAATCAAGAAGGCAGCCTTGATATTAAGGTGACAAAATTATACTCTGACACAAAAATATCTCAAGTTATTCGCTTAGTAGAAGAAGCTCAAAGCCAACGAGCCGTGAGTCAAAAGTTTGTAGAGCGTTTTGCTGCCTACTATACCCCGATAGTTATTGTGCTTGCCATTCTGACCTTTCTCATTCCAGTATTTCTTTTAAAGAGTTCAACTCATGAATGGTTTTATAAATCACTGGTTTTTCTTGTAATTGCCTGCCCTTGTGCATTGGTTATTTCGACTCCCGTCTCGATTGTTTCAAGTCTTACATCTCTAGCAAGAAAAGGTGTCTTGGTTAAAGGTGGAGCTGTTTTGGAGGTATTAGGGAAAATTAGGGCTTTGGCACTTGATAAAACTGGAACTTTAACAGAAGGGAAACCAAAAGTTCAAAATATCATTCGATTCAACTCGCATTCTGAGGTGCAAATTCTTGAAATTGCAAAAGCATTGGAGGTTCATTCAAATCATCCTCTTGCCATAGCGATAGTTGATTCAGCTGACCAGCAAGATGTAACAACAAAAACTATAGACAAGTTTATAACCGTAACTGGTCGTGGTGTGGAGGCTGTTATTGATGGCCACACGTACTTATTAGGCAATCATCGATTTGCTCACGATGTAGGGATTTGTACTCCTCAATTAGAACAGACTCTTCAAGAGTTAGAAGATCAGTCGCTATCGGTTGTGGTGGTTGGTCATAAACCCCATGATGATTGCCAAGGTGAAGTGATTGGCGTGATAGCTCTTGGCGATAATTTGAGAAAAGACTCTGGTCAAGTCATTCAACAACTGAAACAAATTGGTGTTGAAAAGATTGTTGTCCTTAGCGGTGACAATCAAAAAACTGTGAATGCTATTGGCAAGAAGCTACCTCTAGATGATGCCCATGGCGACTTACTCCCTGAAGATAAAATGAGGTATATTGAAGATATTAAATCAAAATATAATACGGTAGCTATGATAGGCGACGGAGTAAATGATGCCCCAGCCATGGCAAAAGCATCAGTTGGAATCGCAATGGGATTTATAGGTTCAGATACTGCTATTGAAACGGCAGACGTCACTTTGATGACAGATGATTTGCGACAAGTTGCGGTGGCGATAACTGCTGGACGAAGAACGTTAAAGATTGTTCAGTTTAATATTGTATTTGCATTACTGACAAAAGCCATCTTTTTAGGTTTAAATTTTCTTGGTTATACTAATCTATGGCTTGCCGTTGCCGCCGATACAGGTGCGTCTTTATTAGTAATTCTGAATTCTTTACGATTACTCAAGTAAAATTGGTTACCAGTTTTGCACTTTTGAAAAAATGGCTCACTGGCGAGGAACTTTAAGTCTAAGTACTAAAATGCGATTTGGCCTAGATTAAGAAAGATTTTTTATGAACAACAAAGATAAATATAACTTGTTACTTTTTATTCAACTTTTAATGGTGTTAGCTGCAATCTTTGGTAGTTTAATTTTCAGTGAGATTATGCATTTTCCTCCATGCAATCTTTGCTGGTATCAAAGGTTATGCATATACCCGATGGCATTTATTCTTCTCACTGGAATTTACCTAAAGTCCAAGGAGACAACGGCCTTTTTGTTGCCATTTTCTATGCGGCCGAAGGCAGAGCACCACGGCTTTAGCCGTGGGTGAATGAGCCCGGCGGAGTCTACTTGCAGACCCTATGATATAGTGGTCGTATGGAAATCATCAAAACAGCACACAGTGCCTATCAATTACAATACCATGTCGTTTGGGTCTGCAAGTATCGACGCCGGATACTGAAACCTGGCGTTTGCAGTTATCTGCGCAAGGCACTGCCGGCGCTCTCACAAAATATTCCAGGCGTTACGATTGAGACGATTGGCTTTGACCACGATCATTTACATATGGTGATGGTGATACCGCCTAAATTCAGTATAGCAGCAGTGATGGGAAGATTAAAAAGCCAATCGTCGTCGTACATGAGGAGGAAATTTGAGTTTCTGGAAAAAGTGTACTGGAAGGAGAATATCGTTTGGTCGCCTGGATATTTTGTGAGTAGCGTCGGTGTGGATGAAAAAGTAATTAAACGGTATGTAGAATATCAAGGTCGCCAGGATTCAGGTCAACTTCGTCTGAAGTTGTAGTGGCGCGAAGCGCCCATAGGACCCCGGGCTTGCCCGGGGGAATCTATTCTTGGACTTGGAATTTCAATTTACCACAACTTGGTTTACTATAAGGTTATTTCAATATTCGTTCCCTGTTCTGAATCAGCCCCATGCACAGCCCAGCAGTTGAATTGGCTTGGATTTATCACTATTCCGTTGCTTTCCCTGAGCACGCTTATACTTTTGCTTGGTTTAAATTTAGCTACCATTATAATTTCAAAAAAATAAAGGATTCCTATGAAAAATAAATTGTTTATTTCAGCTCTAGTTATTGTTTTTCTATTTTTAATGGCATTTTGGGGTTTGAGTAAGAACTTCAAGAGCCAAACTGGCAACCCTGAAAATACTGGAAGTCACATGATCAGTGAAACAGAAAGCTTTCGAGTGGTGCCTGTCGATTTGCGTTTGTTGATTAAGCCCCATTCGCCAGTTAAGGGGGCGTTTAATTCGAAAGTCACTATAGTTGAATTCTTAGATCCTGAATGTGAAGCTTGTGGCGGAATGTATCCAATAGTGAAAAAAATCATTAAGGAGCATGAAACAGACGTAAAGTTAGTTGTGAGATATATGACGTATCATGGAAATTCAAAATATGTTGCAAATATTTTAGAAGGAGCAAGAGCCCAAAATAAATATTGGGAAGCTCTGGAGATATTATTTGCGACTCAAGAACAATGGGCTAGTCATCACGATCCCAAGCCTGATTTGATCCCTGAAATATTGAAACCGCTTAATTTGGATATGAAAAAAATCATAACTGATGCCAAATCAGGAAAGTATGATAAACAAATAACAGAAGATAGTAATGATGGAAAAACTGTTGGTGTGAGCGGGACACCCACATTTTTTGTGAATGGTCATATGCTACAAGAACTCGGATATGATTCACTAAAAAGTGCTGTAATAGAAAGTTTGAACAGGCAGTAGAATTAAAATCAGTTCATGAGAATTGAAATATCTTCTCAAAAGGGGGAGGGCGCCTCTCGTAGAAAACAAGAGACACCCCTATTCATGAAAGTTATTTACAAGGTTGTGCCTGCGAAAGTTCGAATCCAAACTACAATATTGTGTAATTAAGAACCCCTCCCAGTGAGGAAGTTTTTCGTTCTGGCTTTATGAGTGAGAGTTCAATATATGGAGAAATGGTCAGTTCTTTATTCAGGATTAGAGTCATTCCTGGATAGGCAGTGACTCCATATTCAGC
>CAZYOE010000030.1:0-6510 GCA_964648725.1 uncultured Pseudobdellovibrionaceae bacterium
CAAGATACATCAAGCCCAATTATCAATAGGTTACACTTTTTTGATGGAGACCCTGCCTTCTGTAAAAAGAAAGTTCATATCTGGAAAGGCTTGTTTGGCCAACTTTAAATTATCAAACATGGGCGCACCGCCAGTCCAACTCTCATACCAGTGATAAGCTATTCCCCAAAGGTATTTGGCGGCTTCTGGATCACTCAGTAGGTGATTCGCCCTTTGAAATAATAAATCCCGATTATGATCCCAACCCAATATTTTTGTTTCTCCCAGTTTAGCTTTTTCTAAAGTTGGTCCTAAATAATTTTTTAGAAAGTCCGTTTCTTCCTTTGCAGTAAAAACACAACTCTCCCATTTCTGGTCAGCCATTGGTTCATTTTGAATTGATACGCCCCAAATCGGGATGCCCTCTTTCTCGTAGGCCCTTATGAATTTTACGAAATAGTCAGCCCAAGCTTGAAAATAGCCAGGCTTAAGTTTACCGCCACCAATAAACTGACCATTATCCTTCATAAAGGGTGGCGGAGTCCAAGGAGTCGCAAGAATTTTGAGATTATTATTACTGACTCGTAAGGCCTCTTTTATGAGAGGAATACGATTGACTTTGTCATGTTTTATGTCGAAGGTCTTCAGGCCTTTGTCACTGTCAGAAACATAAGTATAACTCTCGCTGCTAAAGTCACAACTATGAATGCTCGTTCTTGCTAAAGTATAACCCAAACCATTCTCTGGATCGAAATAGTTTTGCATCAGCTTTGTTTGCAATTCTTTATTGAGCAGACTATAAGTTTCAGCGACTGCATCCGTCAGGGCTCCACCAAAACCAAGAATAGTCTGAAAAGTAATATTTGGATCAACAAAGATTGTAATCTCGTTTTCGATAGGTTGCTCTTTAGAAACAAATCCTACTGGATCTAAGGGTTTTAATTTCAGATCTGTCCCCTTAGCCGTAGTATATACATTGAGAATAGTATTATCATCTCTAGAGCACTTGTTAGATTCGTGTGCTGGAACCCTGTCTTTCACTAGTGTTGACTTTTTGACTTTAGCCGCTGCGAAATCAATAAAAAAAACTAACACCAATAATTGGAAATACAAAAATATTTTGACTGTATTCATCTTGGACCTCGACCTTTATATATAGTTAAATTGGACTAACCAGCTCAGAGTAAAAAACGCTGGCCACATCAATGCCTGTTTGCATCGACCCCAAAATCTGATTAGTCAGCTGTTAAAATTAAATCTTTATTAGAAGAGCTTTACAAGCAAAAATGAAGTAAAGAAGTTTTTAAGCAAATGCTACGGCCTCTTGCAAATTCCCAATGGCGTTCCCAAAAATCCTATAGTTTACTCACGCCTCACGGCAGCCAATGATTTTTTTACACCAATTAGTGTGTAACACTGATTTAAGAAAGAGCAAACTTTCAAAATATCAGTGGTTGCTCCGGCCAGCATTCGGAGATTCCCCTTCTTAGCAATTTGTTCAAGAAGCTCACTTGGTTTTTCCATTGTTATTGATTGCTGGAGATATTATGTAATGTTGAGCAATTCAGAGCGAAGAATGCCATTCAGCTAGTGCCAATGACCCACTTTGGAATTTACTAGAAAATCGTTATTGTTATCCAAAACTTAGAGCCCATACAAAACCTCAACTACCTTCCATCCCAAGTGACCGCTTTCATGTAGCCTAACTTTTCTCTAGGACTGTAACTACATGCGACTTTGGCCTATGAGACGGCTATTAATGCCACATCGTGGGATCATATTCTACTTTGTTGGACACGCCTTGATCCAAATCGCTCTGAGTCGAACTAGAATTTAGATTGTATTCTAGGACAGCAAAGAGTGAGTTTAAAAAAGCATTCACATTTGTGCTTCCAGGGTCTATCGCACTTGGACTAAGATAAGGGGGGACTATTTGAACTGGTTGGGTCACCCGATGTACTCACCGATGCCCATCGACGATGTCCTTAGTCCTTCGACGTCGATGACGAGATTGTCTCCGTCTCCAAGGGGTTCACCGCTTGACTTGTGAATGATGGATTGCGCGTGTTCTTTCCAGGGTTCCAGTAATTGCAAATACTTTTCGGAAAGCGGAACTTCAGTGATTGGAGGCAGACTGGAGAATAGGCTCTCGAATTTCTGGTCGATTGACACAGACCCCAAGGTTTTTCCACAGGTCAAAGCCCCATTCGCGCATACCAACTGACCATAAGTTAGCCAACTAAACGCCATCATTGAATAAAAAAAACGCAAAACAAAAAAACTTAGCCTCATATCACTAATCATCAGCATTTTTCATACCATTCACGAGCATTCCACCGACCCACCATACATTGGCTCATAGATTTGATATTCTGACATTAGCACTAAAACTTTCGAAGTCTTGCGATAAATTGGCAAGGGAATCTCAGTTCGATCTTTTAGAGCCCAAGAATGACTGACCCTCATCGCTAACACTTCATCGGTGATGAGTTTATTAAAATAGACGCAAGGCCAGCACTGTAATTTAGGCGGCATTAGGGCAAATGTAGTATGTCCAAGTTAGTTCTCTTATTGATGAACCATCCAAAACTTGACGTGTCTTGTTTGTTTGATTTTTGCTACTCATAGCACGTCGCGATTACTATATTTTTAACAGCCCGACCGGAATTGATACACATCGGTTTTTGTCTTAAAGTGGAATGAGGGCCGTGAAACTTACTTTTCATGCTTTGCTCATCCTAATTATCCTCATGACGATATTTAACTATGAATGTTCTCCCATCAGAACTTGACATTTTTGTAATAAAATTACCATCAGGTAGAAATTCAATTGTCTTTTGATATTTATGATTTCCACTTAGAAAACATTTTTTACGATTCAAATTGCATTCCCAATATTCAATATCGCCACTAACCAGACATTCAACTGGATAAATGAAATTAGGAATTGATTCAGCAATTATTGTTTGTTTTGAAGCATCAGCCCACTCCAAATGATACCCACAATAGCGACGATAGGTTCCAAAGTCACCAAGCTTAGGAAGCACAATCTTCTTTGATCCTTGATGAGCATATGACTTTGATCCTAAAAGGGAACTTAAAATTGAAATACAAAATACAACTTTTTTTAATAGCAACATATACAAACTCCTTTGTTTGATCACGATTGTGACGAGATTGTAGCTCAATTGATTTCTATTTATCAATACAGTGACAGACTTACTGGTTACTATTTCGTTACCACATAAACCTTTCATTGGATTTAAATCGAAATAAAGTGAGCCAAGAGTCAATCTGAAAATGCACTGACTTGGATGAAAAACTCGGTCTTCCGATAAAGACCAAGACAAATAAAGCGGAGAGTGGATCGCTGAGTTCCCGCCAAAAGCCGGTCACCAAGGACTTTGAGTGATTCGAATTAGAGCTTTTCAGCAAATTGCCACTAAACAAGCATTATGTATCAGCTGGTGAGCCTGGAAAAAGGCTATTCAGCTATTCAGCTATTCAGATCCTCCATGCCCTGTTAATATCGGAGCAACGACTATATACCCAGCTTTCGCAAATTCATTTGCATATGGAACCATCATTTCAGGAGTAACGCGAAAGCCATGAACCAAAACAACACTTCCTTTAACCATCGTTCCTTTTGGAGGACTAAGAATAAAAGGTCAGGATTCTGATCGAACTCCGCAATGAATCTGACTTGCAATATAGACTTCAAATTCATGGGTGGCGCCTTCTAGACAGTGATCCGAATAATCGGAACATCGACCATCGACGTTTCGTTTTATTTCACACGACCAGACCCTATCAAATAGAAAGATTTCATGAAAAAGCGCGCCGAGGCTCTCTTTTGCTAACAGGTAGACAATGGCATACCCATTCCGAAAAATTAAGTTTCAGAGTTATTAAAAGAGAGTAATTGCGATGTTCAACCCTCCGATAACAGGGTCGGGGGCGGGTGTGGCTTTAGATTCACCCAGAGTCGACTTTTCTTTTTTTTGGTGGGGATTCACAAAGATATACTTCTAATATTAAAATTAATTGCAGTTACGTACACCTGATCCTAGATTTTCCCCAAACAATAGGGGGTTACTTTGATTAAAGTCTTTTTTAACCATATTTCGGAGAAACAAAGATCGACGTTTCTAAGCTTTGGAGTTTTGGAATATCTGAAATTGACTGAGTGGACCCAAAATCAATTAAGTATGGCTCCCACTTGTCATGCACTTGGGCAATGATAACATTATTTGAACTAATATCATCAATGAATGTCGGCGCCTTAATTCCTATTTTGATTTGGACTTTGAATTTTCTTACCTCCGAACTAAAGATGATGTTGAGGTTGACCCTATTATAGACAGGCCAGACAGTTCACAAGCTCTCATAGAGATCAAGTCAGCAAAACATATTTCCCCTGAACATCTAAGACATTTGAAACTCTTAAAGAACTCATTTCCGAAAGCGGATCTTTGCTGCGTAAGCCAAGTTAAATATGTCCAAGAGTTCGAAGGAATAGAAATTCTTCCATGGATGAACGCATTTAAAGAGCTCGGGCTTTCGCCCAATTCTCATTGAAATCTGTTTGAAGCCCACAAGTTTAATTCAATTGGCAATGAAGTTGACTCGTCTCGACTCTAACTCTACTTCAAACTACTTAGACATCCCCTATTTGTACCAACTTGTATAAGTTAGGTAATTGGCGGCTGATTGAGGCAAAAAGGCAAGGTCTTCGGCCTTTAATGGACGTACGGCCTCGGCTGGTCGACCTAAAATAAGTGAACTCCGTGTTATGGAACGTCAGTTTCAGGATTAATGGCAGACCTCGATGGATGCGACGGTAATTCTTGTAATTGCAATCCCCACCATCCGACGTCGTGCCATTTTCCTAACTTAAAGCCGATATTTTTGTAGATGCCAATACGTTGAAAGCCCATTGATTCATGGAATCTCACGCTCTTTTCGTTCGGGAGGGTAATTCCGGCATAAGCATTCACATAACCGAGTCCCTTTAATTGGCAGAATAAATTTGAATAAAGCGCCGAAGCGACGCCCTTGGTCTGAAAACTCTCACTAACATACGCGGATACTTCGCAGCACCATTTATATGCTGCCCTTTCCCTATGCTTAGATGCGTATGCATATCCAACGACCTGCCCATCAATTTCATAGACAAGGAATCCGAGTTTAGCATTTTCCACGATTCGTTTTTGAATATCGGACACGCTCGGCAAAGTTGTCTCAAAAGTAATAGGAGTCCTCTCAATATAAGGTGAGTAAATATTCAGAATGGATTTTGCATCTTCTGGTTTGGCTAGCCTAATCATTCCATTTAAAGCAAAGGTTGTTACACGAGAATTAGTCTTTGTTCGATCATCTTTTAGAATAGCATAGAGTTTACTATCAAAGATTTTACCGTCTTTTTTGTAATTGCTACGAAGATATCCTTCACATTGAAATCCAGCTTTCTCCAAGACCCTAGCTGAACCGGCATTGAAATGGAAAACGCTCGCGGTGATTCGAGTTAGACCAAATTCTTTGAATCCATACTCTATGACTTTTTTTACTGTTGCCGTCATCACCCCTTTGTTCCAATAAGGCTTCGCGAGCCAGTAGCCAATTTCTGCCTTATGACTTTCACCGATTTTAAAGTCCAAAAACCCGATGCCACCAATAAGGTAATTGTCTTCAGTGCGCCGAATCGCCCAATTGACCGAGCGACCACTTTGATTTCTATAAGCGTCGAGATTGTGGTTAATCCACCAATCAGCGTCGGCTTCTGTATATGGAAATGGAATAGCGAGAGTTTGATCGTAAATCTGCTTCTCCTGCAAATGTTCGAGGTAGGCAAATTTGTCGGGTAGTCCGATATCAGATATATAATAGGCTTGATTAATTTGTAGTTCCATTCGAACGACCCCATCCTTCGCAAATTAGTGGTAAAATAAAATCAATCCTTCGATCAATAAACTTCATAAGACTTTATTTTTCTGGGCGCACTCAATACTTGACCGATCCAATGTGTCAAATTTGTCTCGAATAACCATACCCTCATCAGTGGTTTCCAAGCGAACTATGCAATGGCCTGAAATCAAATTATTCTTGTCGATAGCCATAAATATTTGAGCTGTACTGCGAAGAGGGTCAAGGTCGAATCTAACTCGATCTGCCAGCCAATCTATGGAATACATGACCATGGCTCGTTCTTCACCGAGAACCTCCGCTAAAGCGGCGCGCATTCATTGCGCCACAAGCTCGATTTCAGCTTCTGAATCCGCATCTATACTGCGAATTTTAAAATGATCGGCACAAATATTTTCAGTCATTCCCAACCTTAACAAAGCCGCCTCTAGTTTTGCAAGACCCAATCTTTACGAGTGATCTCATAGAAATTTACTAAACCTGGCGAACCATTTGAGGCAAATGGATTGACCGAATTGATGGTTGTCCTACCACTGAGCCCAAACATGAGAGGAGAATTTGTCTTTTTTTTACAAAAATGGTTTTTGGGCTCTGAACCTTTTATGGGTC
>CAZYOE010000030.1:6572-37027 GCA_964648725.1 uncultured Pseudobdellovibrionaceae bacterium
TGAGCATATTCCCTCAAAGGGCTGCCGTTAAATTATGGAAATTAAATCTGGGGCTTTAAACGGTAAATAGCCAAACAACTAATAAGTCCTCACCTTTCCTAGATTATTGACAAAAGAGTGGGCTAGCTTTTTTTGGCTATTACTTTTGATCTATCTACTATTTGCAATTTTCTAGGATCTCTTTTGTTTTGCGTTCAAGTTCCCACCTTTTGAAAGTGTCTCTCTCGTTCAAGAGTAGTTGGATTTGATTTCCAAATAAACTATTTTTAGTTTGAAACGCCGAATTATCGCATTTTGACCATAGTGGCTCCCAAGAACCAAAAAATGAATTGAGCATTTCAAAACGAAGTGAGAACCAATCTGAACTATTTAATCTTCCAAGGTATTGGTTAAAATCGGCGCCTAATTTAAAGTAGCGGCCATTAAAGTTTGGATCGAAGAACATTTTGGGTTGTTTGCTAAAAAGTTTAAGTCCGGCGCATTCAACCATTGAACTAATATCACGATGTCGTTCACAAATTGATTTATGTTTAGCGACGATAGCAACTGACTCCAAAGCCTTGAATTCTCCATCAGTCCAAATCTCTTTGATTGCTACATCTAGGATTTTTTTGCGATTCCACTCAGGCATCGAGCTCGAGTCGTCATTGAGTCTCTGCTTTTCCCTTTGTATAAATGCGATAATCCCTTTCCACATTTCATTGAACGTATTTAGATTTTCGAAAGTTAATTGTTTTTGCAATATCGTCCTGAAAAATGACTTCCCCCAATTTTCGTATCCAGCCGCCAAAGATTGATCGCGGATGGAAGTTGCAAATGCCTTATATTCTTGTGTTAGCTCAGAAGCAAATCGGAGGGTTGACTGTTGATTAGCAATTGAAATCGACAAATCAGTGATAAGCTGAATTGTGCTTTCTTCAAAAGGAACGATGCTATTGTTGAGTGATTTATAAATATCGTTGAGTTGATTTGTCGTTATTTCACCTTTTTTGATCCAGCGAACAGAGGCCGCCACAATCGAATTCTTAACTCCATCTAATTGACCATAGGGTTGAATTTGAGTTTGAATTGTCGAGAGGGTGGAGTACCAGTCGGTGAGCTCGCTCAGCGTTGGGTGGATTTGAAGGATTTGACTGAAGACCTCAGTTTCGAATGAAGAGTAATTGAGTGATCGTGCCGTTTGAAGAGATTTAGTGGCAAGATTTTTATATTCTGCGGTTATTGACTCGGCAAAAACCAGGTCCTTTTCGATGCCGGTTGGATCTTTCGCTAGCATTCGTATCAATGTGTTCGTTGAATCGACAAAAACATCGGCTGTATTTGCTAGGGCCTTCGTTATTCTTGTGAGGTGATTCGTGGGGATCTCAGCACCGTTAAAGGCCCATGTTAAAATCATTCTTTGTAAGGTTTCTCGCATTGGAATCAGCGTGGACTGTTGAGAGAGGATAGTCTTAAGTTCTGAAAGGTCTCTTTCAATTCGACTAATGATTTTAGTTTCATTGGAGGGGTCTAAAGTACCTCTAATTGAGCCATCTTTGTCATCGATCTCAAGAACTAATCGACTCAAAACTTCATCCCAGCCATTATAAAGTAAACGAGAACTTGGGATGAGTTTACCAAATACGATTGGGATGATTTTTTGATAAAAGCCGTTTCGATAAAGAACTTCATTAATTTGGGGACTAATGACTAGACATGGTTGCGAAAGTTCTCTGACGGAAGGAGTGATCTCGCTGTTATTGAAATTGGGATTAAAAAGGGACTCAAAGCGGTCTTTGGTGCAACTGCTGGCTGCATCTGTATCAAAAGCAAATAACCCTTCGTTTTGCAGGTTTTTGATGGTGTAATTAAACTGATTTTCCGTCTTTGATATAACAATCCTCGCATTGAATCGGAAATACCCCTCATCAGCCGTGTTTTTAATTTCACCAATTTTAACTACCGGGAGGGGAAGTAAAATAGTGAGACTTATTCTTTGTTCATCTCCGTCGAATAATTTTTCAATCGTATTCTTAGCGCCAATAAACCTTTCAAAGCGAGGACTGTTCCATATGTTGGTCGTCGAATTGGCTATTTGAATCGCGGAATAACTAGCCAAATCAGATGAGCTTTTAATTTGAAAGAGACCTTGCGCAAGTTTTTCATCAAGCTCTAATTTTTTAGCAATGAATTTTTGACTCTCTTTGCTTGGAGACAAAATAGCATTAACTACACTATAAAATTCGTGTTGCTTTGCTGAAATTAATTCCCCGTTTTTAACTGTTTCAAACTGTGGTGTTTTACCGAGAAGAGTTCGGGTCTTTGTTGAAAAATAATGAGAACCTATTGTCGCGCTTTGAAAAATACTCGTTTCATATATTTTATGTCCAAAGAGAAATAGCGAACAATGTGAACCTTCACGCTTGGCTTCGGCAGAAATACTGTAGGTGGCGCCATCAAATTGGTGAGATTCTTCTGCTTTACTTGCTGAAATGCCCGACATCGAATCAAAGTCAGTCAAGACCAACCAGTCTTCGCCTTCAGAAAAAATGAGAGAATTACTGTTTTGAGTTAAAAGGGCGGCGCCATCAATTCCCTTTTGAATGGAATTGTTTGATGATCCTAGGCCAAAGGCTTCTGATGCATCACAAGATTTGATGATGGATTTTTGCCAAATCTCTAAACTGTTTTTGTGTTGCTGTGAAAGATTTGAGAGAGCTTCTTCTTTTGTTTTCGGTGAGCGAGGAGATGAAACATTATTATTACCAGAGTTATTATGATTGCAGCCAATAAGGGCGCAAATCGCAATAAAATAAACGCTCTTCATTATTAAATCCATAAATTCCCTCCCCAAAACTATCTACTTAGTGGATCAAGAATTGCGAGGCTGGCATATCGACGGTGCCTAGTAAGGGCTCCAGCAAGGCAACTCCTAATCTTTTCAAGAGGCTTTAGCAAAAGAATCTATGCCTGTAAAACTAAAAGATTAAGGCAAATAAAGCGGAAAGTGGATTTTGAAAATCGACAGCCAGAACATCCGCCGCAATTTCTTCGTTTATAACTCCACCTTTGATAAGACCTTGAATCTCGGTCAGGTCTGAATGCACTTTTACGGGTACAAGCCAACCGTGATCAGCAGCTCTTTGATTTGTTTATAGAAACTACATATTTTCAGATTTAAGTAACCGTCTATAAGCAGAAGAAGCGATGCTAATTGACCCAGCAGCTAAAAATGGAGTTACGACTGAGGGCGATGGAATATAAACTGAGCTAGGTGCTTGCTCCAACGGAACAATATCAGATTCCAATTTATTTCAGTTTCACAAATTAGCGGACTAAGAGTAGCCTTCAATGAAAATTGCTTTTTAGCTTTTTGATACTGAGCACTTTGCTCTAAGCAGGCAATTCCTGATTTTACAGACTGGTTAAAGTCGGTTGCGTCACCTAATTGCTGTACCCAAGTAGCAATTTCGGTTGAAGCTGAGTTGGGCGCAAAAGTAAGGGGTCTCGATGCTGTCCACCAGTCATTATGTGAAGCGGCTATTTCTTTCATGATTGGTCCACCCGATGTGTGGCATGCTGAACATCTTAATGTCGACCCAAAGTTCGGAACATGTGGGTTTGTGCAAAGAAGAGAGTTGTCTGCCAGAATATCTACGGAGTCCCCTCGGTAAAACCATTGAGCGCCGTTTCCTGCTCCAATCAGTTCATAAAAGTTAAAAAACTTTTTTTATTTTATCCCAGGCAATTAATTCGACAAGCAGTTTGCCATTGCTTGGTTCCTGGTCGGCCACAACCAATTTATTTTCGGCGGTGGCAAAATGTCTAAAATAAAACTCACCAGACTCAATTGAATTATTTAACAATGGGTTTGTGACACCAACTTGCTCATAAAACCTAAAGCTGCCGAATGCTGGGTTATGAATTCCACGATTGGCATCCATGTAAGGCTGAGAGAACAGCTCCGTCTGTCAGATGCTCGAACGACAATAGAATATCTCAAATTGAACGATGATAGTGTTCCGAAGTCCAATAGAGCCTATTTCAATAACATCAATTGCATTTTAGCCGCAGCAGAAGCGGGACTTGGAAAAGCAGTCATTCCTTTGCATCTGCTTAGCGAACACAAATCTCTGCAAGTGGTGCGAGGCGAGCGTAAACTGAAGGTGCCCGTCTATTTATGTTTTTTGAAACAGCCATTTTATTCGAAACTCCACCTCGAAGCTCTTGAAGTTATAAAAAAAGAGGTTCTTCGTTTGCTCAATGCATAGTATTCTTAAACGGCCTTGATCTGACGGACTTTCTCGTCGAGGACTTCACTGAAAAATAGATTTGGATCTTTCAATATTTTTCTACCGACGGCGGCAAACGCGACATTCCGTGCGTTTATTGAATCATCGATAAAAGATCCCGACTCAATTCCGCCAACGCCCACTACGGGAATTTTTATTTGTTTTTGAATTGCAGTCGCTTCTGGCAAAAGATAGCCTTCACCTTTTCGACTTGAAGGTCTTCTCCAGCCTCCGATTCCAGAGGATACATCCACAAAGTCTGCACCTAGCTCCTGCAATTTATGAGAAACGAAAACCATATCATCTTGTGTAAGTCCGTCAGCAAAATGATCTTCGCCTGGAATTCGTACTCCTAAAAGCTTGTGGGGAAGTGCAACTCTAATTCTCTGAAAAATTTCAAGCAGCATTTTACTTCTATTAACTAAGCTACCACCGTATTCGTCGAGTCTTTGATTTGTAAGAGGCGACAACCATTGGTTGAGTCCATAACCATGTGCTGCGTGAAGTTCAATTATGTCATATCCTGCTTTGTCCGCTCTGATAGCCGCTTCTAAATACCAATCTTGATAGGTCTCCGCTTCGCTTAAAGTCATTTCCGTCGGATTCTCCAGATCATTGTCTTTTGTTGGAACCACAATACTACTTGCTCCGATAAGTTTTCCTCCAGTCAAAGTGCTTGAGGATTTGCCTCCCGCATGAACAAGCTGAATTCCAGCAAGACCACCATATTTTTTTATTGTAGCAGCTAGCTCCGCATGCGCGAAAATCTGTTCGTCAGAATCAATGCCCAATTGATTCAACTCACTTCGACCGGAGTCGTGGACGTAGGTATACTCCACAAAAAGAATACCTGCGTGAGCTTGGGTCAGCTTCTTGTAGTGCGCAATGGTGTCTAAAGTAACAACGCCTTGCAGACTGGCGGTTCCAGAAGCCATCGGCGGAACGACAACTCTGTTTTTAGCAACCATTCCATTTTTAAAGGAATACGACGTCCAACGATTTAGATTTTTGCTATTTGAATACACGGGCAACCTCGCTTACATGAGAGAAAATACCCCAAACAGACCTGTTTAAAAAGAAACATATTTCACCTATATGTTTCTATTATGGAAATATTTGAATTGCGTTATTTATTAGCGGTCGCTCAAAATGAAAATGTTCATAGAACTTCCGAGGGCTTGAATGTGTCTCCTGGTTCCCTGAATAAAGCAATCTCCCACTTAGAAGATGAACTCGGAGTTTCTCTTTTTTATAAGCAAGGTCGGAATATTCGACTTACGCCTGTAGTATGTATCATTGATTGGTTATGGCTAAAAGCTATTCAGCCTCTGATTTAATTGACTCCCCACTCTAAACCGAATTCGATTTTCTTTCCGAGTTTTCCTCGATTGATAGCGCGAAACTGAGTGTTGAATAGTGAACGAATCTTGTCTTTAGCTACTTTGCCAGTTTAGATCCACTGTGCAATTTGAGACATTATTTGACACATGTTCTGGTAATTCTCTGAATGATTGTGGATGGCTCGGAGTCCCATACCCTTGACACGGTTCTTTTTCATATCCAAGTCGTTCAGAAAATTTCCCAGCTGACTCAACAATTGTTGTGAGAGTTCCTTGATATCGTGCTCGATTTCGTTTTTGGCATTCTATGTTTTTGCAGACAGGCGATGAGAGCGCACTTTTTTGCTCACCTTAGCCGTGCGTGAAATCAGTGATTCTTTTTGACCAGAGCATATGCTGATGCAACTACGCTCATGGCGTCTCCATCCGCAGTCGTTTTCCCTTCGCGATCGGGATGGAACTTTAGAGCAAGCGACCTGTAAGTCTTTTTTATTTCTCCTGTTGAAGTCTTGGATGGGTCCGCCTTTAATACCCAATAGGCATGGGTTTTCTTCAAGCTTGCTAATCTTTGGTCACTTTTGGTAAAGTCAAACTTGGTACACCAGTCGTCAAAGTTCAGAGGCCTATCCGTGACTTCACCGGTATCCCAGCTTTCAAAACTTGAGGCATCAGCCTTGCTCGCTTTCATTTGTGCAAAGTTTTTTAAAATTTCATCGAAGTCAGAAAACTCAAAATCATCAAAGCCAAAATTGGAGTCACCAAAATTTTGATCCGGTTGAGCTTGACGCGATTGTGCTATTCGTTCGTTGATATTTTCCACGATTCGCCCCGCCTGCTCCCTAAATAAATATGACATATAAGAATCAATGCCTCCATTGCGAATTCGAAACCCTTGACCACCTTGGCTATAGTCTTGGTAGCGATTTCCACCGGCATCGAGCGTGAGGTGGATAGTTCCATCGTGGTTAATGGTAAAATATCCGGCACCATAAATTCGTCGCCCGTGACTCAGTCGCGTGGTTATTGCCTGTGGACTTCTCTCTTTATCGCCATAAGGTGAAATCTTAAGAATACCATCCTCAGTGGCGGCAAAAATGTAAATAAAATTCGGATCGCGTTTCTCAAAACGAGCAAAAATCTCATGAGGGGTCATTCTGGCCATGACGTCAAAAATGTTGGACTCCTGAGAACTGTCCCAAATCTCCCTTTCCTCATGAGTCATAAGACCTAAAACAGCCTCCTTGCCAAAGTTTTTGATCATTTCTCCTGTGGTTAGCACATGCAATGGATCAGTCAGAACTTCACCTAAGCCATTGCTATTGAATTGGTTACGCACATCAACATTGGAATTATGTCTTCGATAGTCTGAATATCCGAAGGTTCTTAGGCCAAGTTCGTGCGCCTTTTCTAGCGCGGCTATTTCCATGGGAGTAAGTTCGTCGAAAAATGCTTCCCTGACCAACTTTCGTTCTTGAGTTGAAGTAGCAACTATTGTGTTCACTTCATCTTCACTGAGACCACGAATGAGACGACGACGAACACCTGATTGATCGGTTTCCTTGATGATCTCTACTGTTATGCGAACACCGCTAGCTTGGACGTAAGTAGTTCCACTGATAGCACTTTGAATATGAATGTCTAAAACTCTGGCCATTACTGGTTCGACGTGGTCATTGGGCTGGAACATAAAATAGCGATTGAGGCCGTTGGTGGTTAAGCTATGAAGCGTCTCTTCGACCGAGCCCTGCTTGGTGACGTCAAGGAAATAATCCAAGGCCTTTTGTCCACTGTTGTGATCGTCAATGTTGTCCATCATCAATTTTAGAGTTTCTGAACTGAATTTTTCACTGAAAATAGGATTCTTTTCGAAATAAAATCTACGAACTTGCTGTTTCCCCTCGACAGAAAGTAGGTTATATTTTCCTACAGAAATACTAGGCATCGTCTTGTCAACAATTGGCATGGCATTAGCTTTCGAATGTACTAAGACTGCTTTTGAAGCGTGCTCATCCATCTTTAGAGTCAACGTTTTTACATTGCTCTTGTATGCACGCAATTTCACCTCTGTTTTTTGTTCTCCATTGTCATTCATAGTCAATGCATCAGTTGAGGAAACGTACTTTGGGCTGATTAAAGGTGCAAGAATACTCATGCCAAAAGGTTGAGAAACTTCGGCGACTTCCTTCACACCAGAAACGGATTTTTTTATAATTTCAAGAGATTCATTTTGTGATCTCGCGATCACTTTTGTTTCTTTGTTGGGGTTCGCGTCTGACCCCTTTGGAGCGTTTTCAACTAGGTGCCAGAAGATGGCCGCTTTTTTGGTTGCTTTGTCATTCAAATATTGCTCCAAATAATCGATCTTATCATTGCGATGTTTAATAAAGGTGACCATGATGGATTTTATCTGATCGTTAGTATATTGGCTCAAATCAATTTCCGAAGGTTTTTTTGGAGGAGCTGCGAGTGTTCCTTGTGGCTGAATATTTTGAGGCGAAGAATTGGGAATGCTTTCTCCAAGAGAATTTGCACACCCAGACATTGAATAAGCTTTAAAACCAATTATTGTGACTATTAAAAGTATTGAATGAAACAAGGTCCATGCCTTCACAAGTCAATCCTCCCATAAAATAACTCTAACAAGAGTAAGGTGATAAATTAAGTATAGTGCAATTCCTAGTCCAAAAAAGCATTCGTTCAAGCTTCAACAATTCCCGGAACTGCCTCAATAGGTTCTATTTAAAAGTGAAATTATGGAGTTTAATGAAAATTTCTTTATAAAAAAGGGCGAGGCTCTTTTTGGCTGACAGCTAGACAATGGCATACCATTTTCTGAAAAATTCATTTCTCAGAACAGTTCCAGTTTAGGATTTGTTTTACCTCGTCAATATTTTTTGTTTGCTAGTTTCAACCAGAATCAGTTTCTTTTATTTTGCTGTGAGGACTAACGAAAAACTCAAAAAAGTCTCGTCATGAGTGGTCCTGCAATGGAAGACTGGGGAAACTTCGTTTTATAGCTACTTTTGCGATTTTTAACTCCGCCGTTATTTCAGGGCTTAGCTACTGAAACAGTGCTTTCATTTAACTGCGAATGCGAGATTTGTGCCAACTTTTGATAATAAATAACTGTTATTTACTTAAAAAGGAAGAGTATTGCGCCCTACGAATAGTTGATTGGATTGCAAACCTCTTTGATACATATTTCTGGTATTCGCCTATAGATCTCAATTTCATTCGAACGTGACGTTGATCCTACCTCTGATAATTGCATTAGTAGCCTTGATCGATGATGGCCATTAATGACTCCAAAGAGAGTTCCTTTAATTTTCACAGACACGGCTTTGCCAAGTTTATGCAGTTTAGGATAATCTTTTGATGCTTTCACTACCAACTGAAGAATTCGAATGTTGTCTATTTCTGGATTGGCTGGCGAATTCCGACAAAGCCTAAAATTGATGGGCTTATTAAGCTAGAGAAAAAAATACCTTTCAATCGCGTCACCATCTTTGATTGATTCATATTTCGGTGGATCAGCAAAAGTCTGAAGATTTAAAATTCCTGTTAATTCGACGATTTCTGGCTCCCCATAAACTACAAGACTCCCAGCATTTGAAAAAAAGGTAAAGGCATGAAAGTAAGCACAAGTTGAAACTTCCATAATCTCCGTCTCAGTAGGTTAGTGACGGGGCCCCAATTTAGCGGAGTCAATTTAAAGGAGGCGCCTGGATGTTTAGACTCATAATCTTCTGAATTCAAATAATCCAGTGATCAATGCAACGGATGCCGATTAAACCAAACCTTCTGCTATTGACCTTAAAGTTTCAATTTAGCCTGCTTTCAATCCACATTAAAACGGCCAGACTGAGTTCGGGTGAAACTCTTTCGGAGGATTCATCAATATCACACTTCTCTAAAACATATTTTAATTTGGAATATTTTGGTTTTTTGGCCGAAACGGTACATGAGGCCATTTGAGTCTCCGCAGTTGTGGACCTCAAAAAAATAGTGGCGACATAGGAAATACTTAAAGCCCTTTTATACCATTGCTCATTTTCTTCTATTTTGGAATAATCGACTTCGAATTCTTTATCAGAATAAGTAATCCGTATAGGCTCAAACCTATCGCCATCAGGATCTGCTGCTTTTATTTCTCCCAAGGTATTACCGCAATCGTCAACGACTGCGTATCTACCTGAAATGCTGTTATACATGACCGAAAAAACTAAATCACCTTTGGAGTTCAACATAAGAATTCGACGATATGAAACACCTGTGCCGATGACTGAAATCCACGATTTGAATAACACACCATGAGGTTCCTGAGATCCTTTTTGAAATGCAAAACCAAGCCGATCAATATAAGCTTCCTTGAAGCTTTCATTAGCTATTTTTGCATATCCTTCAGGAATTGTGCTTGTGAACTCATCTTGAATTTTTTGCCAGACGTTTTCAGAACGGAATTGCATTCCATTCAAACGACCCATTCCACAGGCAGAGGCCTTAAAGTTTACTAAAATACTTAAGATTAAGATGGAAAACGATGTTTTCATCAATCTACTCAGTTCCATATTCATATCCTTACTGAACTAATAGGGCTAAAATCACAAAGAGTGAAGAAACTAAACTCACTAACTTTAATAGCTTAACAGCCTAATTCGAAAAATAAAACTGCCGAGTTTTATACAACTGAGACAAAGAACGTCACCAATTGATAAGTTGAAGACTTTCAACCTGAATCGGTAGATGAACAAAATCAATTTAATTATTAACGACGATAGGGTATAAAAAAGGTTACTAAAAATGATCGCCAAAAGTTTCTGGTCATAGTCCCTAAAATTTAAGGTTCATACCTAAATGACATTTATTTAGGTGATGACTGTAAAAAAGTCGTACACCACTGTAAATACAGGTCCTTTCATGGGACAGTCCTTTATTTCTAGTTCTGGCATGGTTGGCGCATAAGAATTAGTCTTATTGATTATGTCATTTGATGGCACTTGGCAGAGTTGTTTATGGATTTTAACTTTCGCAAGTTCAATACTTTATTACTCGCGCTTCTGAGATTTGGAAACAATGGGTTGGCTGTTGGTTCGACTCAATCTTGTATAGTCGCCCTCAAGAATTCAAAATGATTAAGACAAATAAAGCGGAAAGTGGCTCTCTGAGTTCCCACCAAAAGCAGGTCACAATAAGGTCATTAGGGCTACAACTGGGTAATTTTTGTGAATTTGTTTCCCAAACAAGGTTTTTGTAACATTGAGTAGATGTGGCCAAAAGCTATTCAGGGACCAACCTGGACGGCCGCCAAACGAAGGTGCTCAAGCCTAGGTGCTCCTCGCCGCAAAATCTTATGTCAATGAGGAATCGTAATTATTTGGACAATGCTCGTTGACATTGTTGTGCTTCAAGAAGCGAATGCTTTTCTTTCTGTGTGCTCAGGAACCTTCCTATAAAATGCGGTTTCAAAGCATCTGCATACTGAAAAAGGTCAATCCGCAATGATGGATTTTCCAAATTTTGAATATTAAAAAAATCATTCAATTCCTCTAATGAGCGTGCTCGCCGACCTCCTTCCCAGAGCAGAAACATTGGGAAACTTCCCGAGCCTAACTCCATATAGTTACGAATTTGCATGGCGGTCGGATTCGTCTTTAAAAAGAGGGGAATCATTTGAATCAGAAATTCTTGATACTCACGATCGGCGATCTTATGGTTTCCAATAATAGGTCCGATCGTGGAATTTTGCGTTAGTCGAGCAATCGCCCGCTAAAAACCCTCGAAATAAGCCTTCAAGGGGGTGTTGTTTCTCTAAGGTAATTTCGCCTGAAACAAGAATTTCCTGTGAATCGACCTGTGAAGTATAACCAGAAACGATCTATAGTCTCGACAAAGTGACGGTATGCGCCCCTCAGCAAACTCACTGACTAAACACTGACGAGCCTGGAAAAAGACAATTCAGCTATTCAAACCCAAATTACCTATTCCGCTAGTTCAGGGCAAGTCCCCCTAATATTTGGGACCTACCAGCGAACAGCTCCTTCCCCTTTCATCCCCATCGCGGACCTAAAATGTTTTCAGGTAGGATGTTCATCCTTTGCGGGTTTTTCCCAATACTGTTAGTTTTTTCCCACACAAAAAGACCACAGTTTTTAAGAATTTCTCCTTGAGACCCCATTTGTTTGGAACTGAGTTTGGATCGGTCTTTGAATTGAATCGTACCACAACAACATCTATCGAGACTCCAAGTTGAGCTCTCAGAAAGGGTCAACCCCATGAAACGGTTTATCACAAAGACATTACTTTCACTTTTACCCCTTGTTATTTCTCCCCAAGTCGCCCATGCTCAAGAATCAACAGATTCATCCAATCAGTTTGGCGCCCCTTATTTTGTCGACGGAGTTCATTGCGAGGGAATCCCGCTCAAAAAACTCTGGCCACTAGCTGGTGATACATCCGCACGAGCTAGCAAACTGCTGACACAAAATTACTGTGAAGGCCTTTTTAGAATGTATGGAATTGAAAAATTCCAATGGTACACCCCGGAACAAATTGAATTTTTTCAGCATGCCATTCGCAAATCCAATGATTACGAAGTTCTGGATTTGTCACTGAAGAAGTCGTCACAACAGGGTCATGTTCACCTTTCAGTCAAACTTCAGCTAAAGACTGAAAATCATTACGACGTGAATTTTATCCATGAATCCTTTAATTCAAAAGGGAACAACAGTGGTGCCAATGCCAATGGAGTTTCAGTGGCCATGTCAATACCGGAAGAAGAGCGGCCCATGGTTTGGAATGTCAAAGCCACTCATTATACGTTTCAGGCAAATTCACCTCTAAAAGAAGATCCTCTTTGGTCCAACGAAGAAAAATCTCTGAATTCATCTCCTAGCTTCTTCTATAACAAAATTGATGTCGGTATGAAAAATCTTTTCCCGCAGTCCTTTATGGATCTTTCAATGGACCTAAGTTTGCTTCAACATAATATGACGGCAAACAGAGATCTGGGAGTTGATTCCAATGTGACCATCAATATGCTTCATCGGATGGCAGCCGAAAGCTCTGGTACATCAGTAGGTCTTATTTTTGACATGCAAACGGCCCGTCCTTTTGAACTAGGTGAGAAAACACAATCCATCGACACCAATCGTGTTGGGCTCTTTTTTGGACTCGAGGCGGGAGAACGGGAACGCCAATTCCTATCGCTGCAACTTCGAGCCCTAGCGCCTAATGGAAACAAAGACAGTGGATTATTAGCGACAAACCTCATGATGGGGTTTGCAATGGAAGATTGGGCGGACCAATTTTATCTAAAAATGGATTCCATCAGTGGTGTTAAAGGAAAGAATCTTGATCTCGGACTTAAGCGCCGACTAGCCTCCAATGGCCGTGAACTTGACATAGAATTGGGACTAAGCAAACGGTTCAATCTAAAAAATGGCAACCTCCGTTTGACCCCGTTTGCCGGTATCGCATCGGCTGAACATGCACTTGCAAACCCCGATATAAATCACAAGTATCAATCCACTGGTGATGCCGGTAAAGCAGGTTTAAGGATGACTTGGGAAACTGCAGGTTACGATATTTCTGGCACCCTAACTTACTTTGATTCACGGGTGCACTAATGAAACAACTTTTATTTATACTCTTGTTCATTTTCGGGGAAAGGACCGTTGCAGCTCCTCCCTACTGTGAAGAACTCAAGCTTCGATTTGACCAAAAAATCAAAGTTCAAGTTGAAAAAGGAATCCCCTTCGACTTAGTCGTATTGATGAGATCTCCAACAGGCATTTCATGTAAAACAGTGATCAACGTCCGCTACGATCTTTGGAACGAAGTGGTGAGGTTTTCTAAAAACGGTCAAACTTCAAGTGCTGAAACATTGGTTTCTGCCCGTCAATTACTGTGCCAATGGGCTCAATGCCCCGAGGTGAAACCCGCAGACCCAAATACTCCCGTCAAAGTTCGACTATTGATGAATCCTCTTTGGGAGGGCCAATCTAAAGCTCTAATCCGAACCAAACAGAATTCAATGATTCGATTCTTTAAGCTCGAATGGGATGAGCTTTCTCAGGAACTCCCAAAAGACCTTGAAATAATGTATCAGGATGTTCAGTTATGATTTGGAAGGTGTGGCTTCAGATCATGATTATCTTTGTCTTGGCCAGTACACCACTCTTCGTGTTGGAGTATTTCCAACACGAAGAGGCCCTTCAAATGGCCTTGAATTCCGGGCCCAATAGAATGATTCAAGAGCAAATTCCACAAGTGCTAAAACAATCTAAAGTACTTGCGACTCTTAAGCCGGAGCTAGCTGAAATCCAATATAAACTGTTCCAAAACTGGCTTGAGATTCAAAAGAGTCTTATCGAATGGGAAAATTTAAAACCAGTGATTGAGAGTAAGGTCAATATCACCTCACGGCGAAATGCCATTGTCCTCATCATTATAGCACTAATTATTTCTTACTTTGTAGCCAGATCGATCACTCAACAATTTGAAAAGCTTTTGCAGGCCAAATTGTTGGTGCAACGGCGTGAGGCCGAACTCCATAGTCTCTCTCAATGGCAAACGACCGCTCGCACTTTAGTCCATGAATTGCGAGGGCCGCTCACGCCGGTGAAACTGGTCACCTCTGCCCTTGCTGAAGATATTGAAAAAAATGAGGTGAGTGACATGTACCGGGAGAGCGTGCAATTGTCGCTCGCTAAAATTCAACAAATGGAAACCATGATTCAAAAGTTCATGACTTTTGCCAAGCTTCCAGACACCCGGTTAGAAGACCAACAGCTGAGCAATGTGCTGAAAAGTTTTGTCGAACATTACTCGGACTCTCTCAAGGAAAAACTCCTCTTTGCCCCCATCCCTTCACTGACCAAGGAACCTTGTTTGAAGTTAGATGAAGGATTGCTACATAACGCCTTTTTTGCCTTATGCCAAAACGCTCTCGAAGCACTCCCTGATACAGAACAAGCCCAAATACGCTTTCAACTCATTCAGATTGGGCGGCATGTACAACTCATTTTTTCCAACACGGGAACACTTATACCCGATGTTATTAGAGAAAATCTATTTACAATTGGTTCTTCGTCTAAGTTGAATAGTCAGAAAAACTTTGGCATTGGGTTAGCCATGGCCAAAAAAATCATGCTTGATCATGGTGGTGACCTGATTCTCTCTGAAAACTCACATGAAAAAGGCGTCAGCTTCCTTTTTACGTTTCCATCCCCTGAGGAACTTCAATAATGGAAAAGCCAATGAAAAACCGTATATTAGTTGTCGATGATGACCACGCCATACAGGTGGCAATCAAACTCGGACTCAAAAATGAAAATTATGAGCTGCAATTTGCCGCTGACCCGGTCTCCGCTCAATCCATTTTATTGGCCCCTGTGAAAATCGATTTGTTACTTTTGGATTTGCATTTTCCAGAACAATCGGGGCTCGATTTACTTCGATGGCTTAAAAATGAGAACTTATCTGTCCCCTGTCTTTTGATTTCCGGCGCGGCTACGGCCAAAGAAGCGGTTGAAGGAATTAAGCTCGGCGCGTTTGACTACGTGGAAAAGCCGCTTGCCCTTGATCGATTGAAACTTTCCATAGACCGATGTATGCGCCATCATCAGCAATGGATTGTCCTGAATTCTCTTCTATCGCCTTCACTATCCAAGGGCGCCATCATTGGCGAATCGGTCTCCATGCAACAAGTAAAGCAAACTGTCGCTCGTTACGCCCCTACTGAAGCCAGAGTTCTTATCACAGGTGAAACTGGAACTGGTAAGGAAGTTGTCGCCCATTCGTTGGTGTCTCACTCCCTGCGACAAGAGAAACCTTTTCTAATCATTAACTCTGCCGCTGTCCCGGAGTCCCTCCTCGAAAGTGAACTGTTCGGTCATCGAAGAGGATCCTTTACTGGAGCGGTTTCTGACCGTGTCGGTAAAATAGAAATGGCTGATCGGGGAACTCTCTTTTTGGATGAGATTGGTGATCTCACATTGGCAGCACAGGCTAAACTGCTTCGTTTTCTTGAAACCGGCGAAATCCAACGGATTGGTGATGCTCACTCCAAGAAAGTTCACGTCCGTATTATCGCGGCAACGTCCAGAGAATTGGAAACCATGATGGCCAATGGCGAGTTCCGTTCTGATTTATACTATCGCCTGAACGTGACCCGTATCCATTTGCCACCGCTCCGGGAGAGGCCAGAAGACATTTTGGAGCTATTCACTCATTTCCACCGTCAACAACAAGAACGTTTGAATCGGCTTAAGGAAAATCCCATTCAGCTGACTCAGGAATCAATTGACTTAATATCTTCTTATTCATGGCCTGGCAATGTTCGTGAACTCAAAAGTTTTGTGGAAAGATGCTGCTTTGAGGGCCATTCCTTATTTGACGCTGAACAGGTCAAAAAGCTCCTCAATCCCGCACCTAAGCTTCAAATGGCCCAACCCAAAGACGATTCTCAAGTCCCTCTGAAACTGACACTTGAATCAATCAAACCCCTCCGTCAATTCAGACAAGAGTTCGAGAAACAGTATATACAAAGAGTTCTCGAATTGCTTGAAGGAAACGTCAGCCGAACAGCTTCAAAACTTGAAATTGACCGAAGCTACTTACATCAAAAAATAAACTCCTGGAAAGTAGATTTACTCTTATAAGGTTTCATGCAGTTAGATAATATTTGGCTCTCATCGGAGATGAGGGGCCCAGGTCCCCCATCTCATTGCGCACTACTCGTTTGATGGTGTTAAAGTCCCACGCTTTCGAGATAGTCACTACCTTCTTGAAATTCCAGATCCTCCGCAATTTCACTTCCCCGTTTGCTTTTTGTGTCTACGCAGAGTTCTAACGTATTTCCTTTTCCAAAAATCACACCCACAGGGAAAAGGACAGCTCCGACTGGACAACCTATAACTGCTAATTCAGTAAACTCTAATTTAATAGCGGGATAAAAGCTTGAACGATCGCGCCCTATTCGTGAGGCTGCGAGTTGCAAAATCTCCATGTCCTTTAGTGCAATAATAGCTGCAAACGCAGTAAGCGAATCAGGTATGTACCCATAAAAATTGCCCTCGCCATCGCGCTGAAATGACTTCGGCATTTTAAAAGGTGCACCATTCTTCTGAAGGTAGCCCTTTAATTGACATTTTAGACCGGTAGGAAAACTTTCGTCCATAAGGGCTTTTTTGACTTTCGGTTTATCAGCAGACAAAATAGATTCATAAAATGCGATTTTGTTTTGGTTGTAGGAATCGCCACAAAAGCTATGGGCGCGCCCCCCAAGGAGTATCAGGATACCCATAAAAATAAGTCTCACCAGTGCTCTATGGATCTTGCCGTTCTTGTTCATAATCGTCCTCTCTTTCAAGTTTGTACTAGTTCTTAATTAATCCTTACGTGAAAATTTTTGATAAAATAATTAATTGAATGAATGAACTCCCTTGGAAATTTTTAAACTATGAACCAGTTTGGTTCACAGCTAAAAAATGTGATGACTGGCTGACTGCCAAGGCCTCTCTGTTCTTAAAAATCTGAGCTCGTCGCGCATAACACATCTCTTCAATCGAAATCTGACCACAATAGGTTCCACGGGAGTCACTGAGATTTTGCGGTCCTGCCTGAAAAATCTCATCTTGTGACGCCTCCTTCGCGCAAGTTGAAGGAATGCTGATTTCTTCAAAGAGCGAAGATTCTTGAATACAGAGGTCTCGGGCCATGCTCAGGGATTTTAGTGGTTTCACACCATTGAGCTCGATTTCGCCTTCAAAATTGCAATTGTACTCCGTGACGTTATAAGTGAAGGGTACATAAACCGTGGATGCCATCGCCAGTGCCGATCCGGAAGCATATCCAGAGTGACCAGAGTATCCTATGGAACCACGAGCGAACGCCAGCCCCATAGTCATATAAGGTACCCATTCAGTAACTTTGTACGTTTGATCGTCTTCTATTTTATGACCCTTGATATGGCATTGAAAAGACTCAAAAGAGGTAACAGACCCAACGCCAGTATCCAAAAGATCTTTGCGCGCTCCAAAAGACTATTCCATCTTCGAAAAATGGTATTATCTCGCTACTCTAGATCTTATAACCTGTAAAGATTTTGTCGCAACCCCCAAAAACATAGCAATGAAATTCAGAATTTCGGAAGGAGCGGCGGCAAGAGCCCTCAAAACTCTCTTAGAAAACGGCCTCATTGAAAAGACAGCCCATGGCTTTCGAAAAACAGAAGCTCAAATACGCTTTCCAACCACACGATCTCTACCACAGATCCGTGAATACCACCGAATGATTATTGCCCAGGGTCTGGAAAATATGCTCATGCAAACTTCTGAAGCCGCCTTTCAACAACGACTCATCTCCTCTATCACTTTTGCAATGAACCCAACTCACGAAAAACGAGGTCGGGAACGTTTAGCCGAACTGATCTATGAGATCGCCGATATCATGAGTGATGGCGATTGCACCGAAGTTTATCAACTCAATGTTCAGATGTTTCCCTTAACTGATCGTTCAAATGTTATCCCAGCAGTGGATTCTGATGAAATTGATGTTTCAGTAGATTCCAAGACTAAGACAAATAAAGCGGAAAGTGGCTCTCTCAGCTCCCGCCAAAAGCCGGTCACAAAGGACTCTGAGTGATTCGAATTGGAAATTTTCAGCAAATTGCTGCTAACCAAAATCGATCAATGAAAGGCCTTTCTACCAAAACATAGCTGCAGTTTTGATAACTTAAAAAAAACTCTTTTGATCGATTCAACTTATTCGTTAACCATTAGTTCGAAAAGATCTGAAGGCTCGTAGTAATCTTGATCTCTCATATTAAGTTCGAACGCCATCAACCGCTCAATGTTTGTTAGTTGTGGTGCCAAGCCCAAGTGAGTTCTCAGGCGCTCCAGTGGAATTCGGTTTTGAAGCAAGTAGGCTATGTGATATACGGGAAAAACTTTGTATAAAAGCTCCGCCTCATTGTCACCCTGAATAGTTAATCTCTGGTTTGGTCCCATATAAGCATTCTGTAATCGGTACGGCACGTCTAGGTTCGTCACTTCGCTTTCAACAATGAAGTTCCATAACTCCGATACCCAATACTTGCTGGCTTGCAGAGCTCTAGGGCCATGCTCGAGAGGATCTAACCCGTATGCCATGATGGTGTTGTCTCGCGCTGTCACTCCGGTCAGACATTTGCCACCCGCACATTTTTTTATTTTATTACATCCAATAAATGTAAGCATTAGCCTAGCCACAGCGACACCATCTGCCCCTAAGGACATAAGCACTAGTGCATCATGAGTAAAGGTCACATCTCCAGATGCCTCTAAATAAATCTGATCGCGAATTCCTAAGTCTTTCAGAATCACGTCCATCAAACGAACGGCTGTACTAATGTTATGATTCGTATCGGACTCCACCCTCGTATTTCCTGACCCCGGGCCATGATCCTTGGCGCCTCCATCAAGCTGGATCATATCCGGAATGGCGTTAATGGACTTTAGAAAAGCCATTGAATCGTAAACTTGGTCAGTCTGTCCGACAGCAAATTTGACTGAAACCGGTTTGCCTCCAATGAGCTTTAAAGCTAATATTGTTTCTCCGAGGTGTTCATCGGTATCCCATTCAACCGTCGTTCCAGTGGAATGTACTTCTTTACCCCTAACTAATTTTCGAACCCAAGCGGCGATGGCACCCATTTTACTGCCGTCTACTTTTGCTTGTTTTTTTGCGGCTTGGGATATTTTGATTTGGAAGCCCGCCACCGCTGGGTTTTCTGACAATTTTTTGATAATGGCCAAATCAATTTTATTGTCTTCAGTCCGGGCACCATTAAGATCTGGACCAATCTGAACCATTATCTGCGCTCGATTCATATCTTCCTGGGTGAACTCAGCAAAAAGCTTATCGCGCAATTTAAAAATGCGTTCCCCTTGGACTTCTTCAGTAGCCATCTTAAATTTGCCAAACTTTTGCTTTCCACTTGTGAGACGAGCATAATTAACATATTCAGAAACGAAATCTTTGACGTCAATATTCTTATTTAAGATAGCCAATGCTAGATTAGCACCACCTTCACCTGTATTATACGTGTATCGAACGCCAGACTTTGCCATTCCTACATGAACATAGAGCATCGACAACAAAGCCTCAGCAGAGGTTTGAGGATGACTCATTCCCGACTGATTGAAACCGGGACTAAGCTCAATTTGTTTAACTTCCTTAACCATTCCGTCATCTAAAATGAGGGGTCTTCCCACTTTGCGAATGTGTTTAGCTATAGCCCGAACCGCTTCTGGGTTTGCTGGGCCACGTTTCGAAACACTTCTTGCTCTGCCTTTTGGATTTCCGCTTGACAGTGATTCTTCGTCCTTACCTAAACGTCGAAGTCGCTCACCGTAAGCTTCTTTTTCCGCTATTAGATCCATGGCTCCCATCTTAAATGTATCTCGCCAAATTGGTCCAATAATGCGACGTATTTCCGCCTGTGCGTCGTAAAGGGGTCGGTAAGCGTATTTAGAAAAACCTTGTTTCGTCTGAACGACAATCTGAGCCAAAACTTTTAACGTTAAAACTTCACTCCACTTGAGCTCAGTCTTCAAAAATAAGATCGCCATTTTCCAACTGTAACCTTTTTCCATCTCGGCTTTGACCTGTTTTACAGCTTCCTCTACATCCTTTTCTGTGTAGGGTTCTAGGGCAAAAACATCAACAGGTTCAATTGTTTTTGTTTGTTCACTTGCATACCGCTCTTCAGCTTCTTTCACTCGCGTCTTTGCCTGAGTCGAAGCTTCAGCAGCTAGGCTTTCCATACAATGATTTGCTGAAGTTTTTTCTTCACTGTGACCTACGCTTAAAAAACCATTAACTGCAAATAGAAATGGGATTGCTTTGATTAACTTTTTCATAGTATTTATTTTCACTGCAAAGGTTGTGCTCGTGTAAAAAGGCTGAGTTTTATTCAGCAATTCCCGGAACGGCCTCAATAGGTTCTATTTAAAAGTGAAATTATGGGGTTTTACTGAAAATTTCTTTGAAAAAAAGGCGAGGCTCTTTTTTGCTAACAGCTAGACAACGGCATACCATTTTTGTAACTACACTAATTATGACACTTGTACATTAAGGCAATATTTTCGACGGAATGCTCCCCGTTAAAGCTCCACGGCTTGATATGCTCGTACCCCAACTGAAATGTTTATCCACAACTTTTGTTTGTTACCAGATCCCGAAATTGGCAACACCCCTGCTCGCGTTGCCAAATGGTGCGTTTAATCTCATTCGGAATCGACCGTGTTCTTGACTCGGTCACCAGATCTAACCTCCTGCGGCCTCATTGATGATGTCCCTTCGGGCATTTTTATTGACGAAGTTCTCTTCACTAAACCCTTTTTAATTTTTATCTCACGAATAGCCAAAGGCAGTGCCTCCCTGAGAATTAGGTTCAAATCGTCGTCCACAATTTTGTGCGAGAAACGAGATTTAAGCTCTTCAATCATCGCAATGATCTTGGGCTCTCTGACTTTCAATTTCATCATGTTTATTAGCAAGAGCAGATTCTAGTTCTTTGGCTGAGACCTTTTCTGCGACGTCGAAAAACTCTCTTTGCTCCTTCGTACTTAATGGCTCTATCGTGGATCGATTGACTTTATTAATATACCCTTGAGTTTTCGCAACATCATTCAGACTCAGCATATTGGCCAAAATCTTTTCCCGAACCTCAGGTACCACTTCGAGAGTTCTCATGGCATTGAGTCGTCTTGCTGGAGGTACTTCCATTTTTGGAAAGAGACGCATTGTAAATGTGCCGCCAACAGCTCCGACGATCACTATGTAAATCGTTGATGAATGGGGCATGACAGGTCTTAAACAAGGTAAGGACGTTGACTGGAACTAATTTTGATTCGACTGTCGAACCTCAGCAATCCAGTCACAAATCATAAAAATGCCTGCCATTGAATTTTTGGCAGGCAACTAATTCTAGTTCAATTTAGGATGCGAAAAGTGTAAACGACGATCGCAGCCATAGCTCACGACGGCTTGATTTAAAGTGATTTTACCAATTCGAGTCCAACCTGATCTATCATTACGGTCTTTAGTGGTGTCCGATACTTCTATAAAATAAACTAGGTTCTTATTATCAACCAAAGCTTGTCTGACTTCATCGCGGAAATCGGGTGAATCATTTCTGATATGAGCCTTACTCGCCGATAGTCGGATCCATTTTGGCTGCACCACTTTTTCTTTTTCACCTAGACTTGCCACTTGGGTTAGTGGACGAAAACCAGGATTACTATCGGCTGTTTTTAAGGCCGACGAAATCTTAAGGCCCAATCCAATGAGACTTAAGTCAAAACCAGTCTCAGGCTCATTGGTAGTTTTAGAATCAAGTACATGGGCAAGGTCAGTTCCTAACAATACGTCGACCGTGAAGAAGTTTCCTGTATCTACAACTTCATTGGGATTAGTAGTAGGAAAAACTTTTCCTGCAAATCCAAACCCCCGAGAGTCCGCCGAAGTGGTGTCTTCCATGGCTACAGAAATTCGACCCAGAAAAAGTCCGTTCGAGGATTTTTTGAAAAAGCCCGAGTAGGGAGTGTCCTCGGTAATTTTCCATTGGCCGGAAACACAAACGCCATTGGGATGAAGCTTTTTGGGTAAGCGATCATAATAATCAAATCGTTCACTCACAGTCCTCTGCGCATCACGCTCCAAAGCCGCACTGCCATTGGCAAAAATACTTCGAGCATTAACGGGGTATTGAGGCAACTTACCCGACTGATATACTGAATACTCAGTCTGTTCGACCTCAGTTCTTGGCGCAAAATTTACGTCATTGATCACTGACAAAACTTCATTGAAACTTGAACCTTGATAGACTGGTTCAGCAAAGGCCTTTGAAAGGCACAAGAGACTCATGAGTCCCACTTGTTTTAGAATCTTGTTTTTTTTCATTTTTAACTCCAACAAATGAATTTATTTTTTTTAAACGACATCGGAGTCGTACCAGAACAAGATCTATTAGAAAAGAACTGTCCCATAAAATCCCAGGACTTTTACAAAAATAGTAAAAAAGTGTCAGTGAGAAATAATATCGTCAAGAAGTTGGCTGAAGGCTTTATAGAGTTTCGAAAAATCGGTGACAAAAACCGTCATAAAACCATACCAGAAACTCAATTTACCTTATTTAATAGCGAATTAGATCTTTCCACTAGGGGCGGTAGCTATAATTGATAGAGGCTAGTAGTCCAACAAAGGAAAAATACGTTCCTTCTACCAAAAAAAGAGTTTGATATACGCGGCCTAATGTAAACTATCCAACGCCCTTATTAATATTCACAGTTGGTTTCGATACCCACATCTTTCAATAATAGTGAATCGAGAAATTCTATTGATAACTTATATTTGTTACTTCCTCGACTACACTCTATTTCAATCGTTTCGTATTTAGATCGAGCCTTAATTTTGTAAAAATATTTTTCAACAAAGTAATATCGAATAGACTCTGGAAAAACGAACTTTTTTTATGCGATTCTAATGAAACTCTGTTTATGATAACGCCAAAACTATGCCACACAAAAATAAACCAAAAATTCGAGGAATGAATTAAATACATTTTAGTTAATAGAATATTGGGTGGTTTTAGCGAAAGTTTGCCTAAAAAAGTACGCAGGGGCTCTATTTTGCTAACAGGTAAGATAATGAAATTGCATAAACACTGCAGGCACATCAGCGGCCTAAAGACGAAGAAAGCCTCTCGATATTTATTGATTTTGCTGCTCTCAGAGTTTTCGGCGGTACCTATAGCGAAAGAGAAGCCCAAGGTCTCAACGGGAATGAAAGCAAACGAGCACTCGCTGGAGCAGACACGGGACTTCGCTTTTATTTATAAACATACCTTATTTATTACTCGGAATTAAGTCTTATTCCGAAGGCATTCATTTAGGACTAGTGATAATAAGACCTTGCTTATAGGTGAAAATAAACCATAAGGCGTGACGGAGTCACCCTAAAATAAAGATTAAATTTGAATTAAAGAAAAATGTGCTACTATTGAACTGCCTAACTACTTAATTGTGGGCAATTTCTTTATTTCTTCAACATCGGCCACCCGGCCCTGCAAAAGCCTATTATCTTCATCCATTTGCAACGCGAATAAACCTAACGTTTTTGATAGTACCGCATAATATTGAATATCAGCCATCAAAGCTACACCTATTCTTTCCTTTTCAGCGACTTTAGCAGGGTCTTTTTCTATATCTTCTGTCTCGAATCCCGCACGATTCTTATAGTACTCTGCAAATGCGGCATCCGCAATATTTGCTTCTGCGGGACTCAACAAATCACCGCCTCTCAACTGCAAAAGTAAATCGATCAGATAATCAATTTGTGAGTGTGAAAGTTGGCTGAGTTTGAGATTTAATTCGATGGCAGCTTTTTGCTTAGACTCTAGAACCGGGAGCGAAATATAAATCTGTTCCAAGCGTCTTTCGAGAAACTCGATTTCACCAGGCTCATTGATTTTTGCTTCTTTTTCGTAATATAAATTATAAAGACCTTCATAGGCTAATCTAAAGCTTTTGACGCTCGCCATTTTTCCATCGTACCAATTAAAAAGCGACGCATAATTTAATTTAAATTCCTTCGCATTGTCTAAAATTTTCTTAGATGCTGAATCGACATTCGGAAGGTTTTTCAAAAACCCTAGAGTCTGATTTTCTTCCCAGGCAAAATATTCTTTGAGTTTGTTCAAACTAGGATCACCTCTTAAATATTTTAACCGCATCGAAAATAAATCATTCTGTCGACGCAAATATTGGATAATGTGTTCCTGGGTAGCTAAAAAATAATGATCTTCCCCCATTCGATAGGTCAATAGGCCTGTCAAAGGTACAGCCAGATCTCCATTATAAAGTTTTGCAAACCGCAGTCGCTGAACATACCCATCAACGGTACTAACATTGACAACGGGTCCAAGGACGTCACTGATTGTTTTGGACTCAGTAGTTTTTGGTCCCGCTGCCAAGTGGCTGTTAATCAAAGCGACCTTTTGATCGCGATCGCCATCTTTCGGCCAAATCTCACCACTGACCCAGTCAAAAGCTAAAGTGTCGGAGACTGATTTATTAAATTTATCCACAAAAGTATCTTTGATTAGTTTCAAAAAAATTGAAATGCCGCTCCGAAAAGCAGACTCCGATGTCTTCCATTTTGGTACAGGAATTGGAACCACAGCTCCCTTCGTCAACAGACTATCGATTACTAAACGCTGATACAGTTCATATTTGTTTTTCTTTACCTCTAAGACCGACAACTCAGGATTGAGTAAACCATCATCGCCAAACCGTGCCTGTAGTTTGAGTGAATTCAAGGTGTCATATAATACATTCTTAATCAGAAAAGACGAGTAGAGGCGATTACCACGACCAGATGAGGTGGCTACTGAAAATGGTCCTTTGGTAAAATCAAGACTTTCTAAATCTCTATTTGAACTCAATCTTTTGCGGATATTTCCAATAATGGTCTTGGCCTTTTTATCCTGAGGTTCTGTCTCATTTAGAGCTTTCAGTTCGGGAATGGTTTTTCTATAATAGCCGAGGTTGGCGGCTTGGGAATTCAATCCGATAGACAAGAGAGCCGTGCTTACAATGATGAATTTGTTAGTAAACATTTTATTTCCCTTTTTCTTTAGTTGCCTGACTGGGTTTTTCAGAAACAACGAGTTCAAAAATTCTTTCGGGGTTTAGAATCCAACGAAGATATGGAATACCCTGAGTGTCATTGGGTAGATGGCCGCTAATAATATAGTTACGCTCGTCAAATTCAGCTCCAGTACTAAAAGGAACTTCGATATCTTTCGAGAAATAATCGTTTTCTCCGATGCCCAAACCAATGGCCCTAACAAATCCATTACAACTCCATCCTTCATTGCGCGTGTCGCAGTCGGCTTGATAAAATGGAACACCCTTTTGATAAACCGACAACATTAGATTATAATTGCGATTGGGAATGAGCTTTTGCGCCCTATAGAAATCGGTATTACCATCCGATCCGTCTTGCTCTAAATTCAATTCCCACCGATCAGAGTTCGCCACATTTTGGTTTTCACTGAATACATGGAGCCCAGGGACAATTGAAACTCCGTCATCGCTATATTTTTTATTGAATGTCCAACTGTCAAACCAAAAAGCCTTATTGATTTTCTTCAATCTGAGCCTCACTTGAGTATTCTTAAAGAACCCCTCTTTAGCATTTTGATCCGTTTTTCCTGATCCCTTGGTTTCCTTCATCGCATCTGTAAAGCTGAAGCCATCTGGATTTTCTCCGAGGCCTTTTTCTTCTTTTACTTCTTCTCTTTCGGCCACTCGTCGGGAATGGGCGGCAATAGATTCGACTAAGGCTCCGGTAGAATCCATCAATTGAATCTTTTTCGGCCTAACTTTTACCTCTTTGCCGTCGACCGTTTCAGTTTTCCATTCTTTTACGGCATCTAAAGTTTCGCCAAATTGATTGACGGCCGCCTTAAAAGGATTGGGAGTGGCTCTGGTTCGATCTCTTTCAAGTGTGTTGATGCGGACATTGATTGATGTGGGATTATTCATTCGGCAGGAGGCACCTTTCCCGCTGCCTTCTATTTGAGGCGCATATTTGTTCCAAGCATTACCCACCATAACTACAGGGCTAAGTACAGTCCCGTAAGACTCATTATTGAAAATCTGAACATCTTCATACTCAGCCGGCAATAAATCATATTTGTTTGGCAAAAATACCGCATCAATTGGAGCAATTTTTAAATTCCACTCTCTCTCACTGGGTCTGACAAACTCTGACTTGAAGTCCATTGTTTCATTACTGCAATGTAAACTTTCAGATCGAGTATGATCATACCAACAAGAGCACGCAACATCTTCGCAAACTTCTCTGGAAGTTTCCGTGCACTTTCCCTTGTCATCACAAGTACGATCGGTTTCGGTGTGGCAAACGCGATTGGATCCACATTCTATGGAGCTGGTACCATAAGAGCACTCCTCCCAGCGCCATTCTTCTACCGTTTGGTATGGAATCGTTCCTGACCACTGAATCAACGGCATCGAGCGTCTTAACCTAAAAGCTGCCTCTGGATCGATTCGATCGAGATTTCCCCATTCGTTATAATCATACTTTTGCGGGCGACGCATAAAGTGATCAGCATTACTACTACAAGAAAGTCGCCAGCTGCGAAAATCGAAGTTTCGAGTTCTACTTTGCGGTAAAGTTCGACCTCCGCAAAACTTACTCTTCACCGTTCCACTAAAACTAGTGTGACAGTTATTTGCACCGTCGAAACATGCGTAAGCTTCATTTTGCAAGATAATGCTAGCCATTGCTGCCAGAATAAACCATAAGGTCCTTAACCTATAAAGTCTCATATTAAATACTTTTAAATTGATGAACATAAGCAAGGTCCCTTTATTTTGTGACTCAACATTTTCAATAAAAAATAATTTACCATGGAACGAGAATCCCGACCCATGGCAAATATTTGTTACTATTTAAACATGTCTAAAATACCGCCAGCTCGCTCTTTTTCTTCTAGTGTCGTGGAGAAATCTTTACGATAGTCTTCTATAAATTGTTCGTTCTTTCTCACAGTTTCCATACGGATTTGAACAACACGCAATACACCTACAACTGCGCCAACCAAATCATAAGCATTACCAGTTATGTGATCTGTAGTTCCATAAGTACCACTTGATTTTCCTGCAACAGATTGACCGACTTGCTCGGCGACGTTTTTAACTATTGGACCAAAATGTGCCTTTAACTCTGGAGTTGATGCATACCTAGCTTGAAAGCGTTCTTTCATTAAGCGTATACCCCCAGCTTTAGTCACAATTGCTTCCTCTTCATAGTCGGCCAACAGTAACATAAGAACCGCTGCCTTATATTTTTCCATGTCTTTCTTTCCAGCAAACAAGGTGATAGCGCTTGCGACACTACTAAAGGTGAGCCAAAGTGGCTGTCCGATCTCTTCTTTTATTTTGGAAAAATCTAATGATCGAGAGCTCGCTACAGAGAGTGCAGCTCGCATGTCTCGCATCTGGCTTTCGGCATCATTGAGATTAAATCCAATTTCTGATCTCCATTTTAGCTTCGACGAATTCGAAATAAAGTGACCATAGAAGCTTTCGGTGCCTTCCGTATTAACTAAAAGACCGCCAATTGGAGTTCCAAATACAAGTCGCAAATAGGAGCGTGTCAAAAAGATTTCCTCTAAACCAGTGATGGCGTCGCTTTCGAATTTTTTGTCGGTAAGTAGATAACCATCCTTGTCGGCCGTATCCATTATAGAATTTATTTTTCCTCTAATGGCTATAGGGTATTGAGCTAATTGCCGTTCTTCTTCACCTTTGAATCCTTTGTTGGCGGTAATTTCTGCTTGCATTCGCGCAATCTCAGTATATGGCATTCCCAAGTCAGCGGGCTTCAAACTAGCACCTTCTGCTTGCATTACTCTGCCATCAAAACTAATCACTCGAATAGTTAAACTGTTAGCGGCCTTCTGGATTTCGGCCAAATTGGCTTCCAGTGGTCCCAAAGCCTGAGCTATAACAATTTCTTTCAATGGGCCTGGAAAACTGGTCGCCATAGTTTTCGATGCCAAAGTAACATTGATTTCCGAAGGTGTCGTTTGCACGGCATCGACGGTTCCTTTTATCACAGCAATTGTGCTCTGTAGATTGAGCATCGCACTCACATATTGTTGTCGAGCTAACAAGTAATCGCTAGCAGGAATTGAAGCACCTGATATCGCCATACCGGCGAGATTATTTTTTCCGCTTTTTGTTGCAGGATTGTAGGGAACATCGGCAGAAAAGTTTTTGTCTTGGATTTCCTTCATTTGCTCAGATATTAATTTTAAAAAGGTTTCAATCTTTGCAAGGTTTTGTTGTCCTACAGCTCTATATTGTTCTGAAGCGTTTATAGTCTTCATAATTTCTGCAACATTGAATTGATCAAAATTATAAGTTCCTGAGCCACCAAAGAAGCTTGGTGTCTGACCGGCTGGCACCATAACTGTGGGAGTCTCGCCAAGTGCCAATTGCGAAAACCCACTGACTTGCGCCGCGATCAATACCGAAAGCCCCACTTTTAATGGTGATTTTCGGCTTTTATTTACTATTTTTCCCTTTTTCATTTTGTTTCCTTCCATAACCCAAGATCTAAATCGATAATCATTTCTTTAAAATGAGGATGATTTGAGTAAAGTTATTTACATAATTTAATTGTTTTCTTTTCATTTTTAGAATTAGCAAGATTCAGACCAAGGTAAAAATTGAATGCCATTAAAGAGTCCAGCCGGCGATTACCAATTTAAAGATCGAGCAACTTATCGACAGATGTATTGTCTTTTTAAACGATACTTATTTAATGGAGAATTGAGGACCCAAAACTACACTTTTAGAAGTAGGTACGTATGCCGTTTTTGAATAATAAATTACTCCAAAATAAATTCATATTTCTAAATGAAATCAACGATTAAGCTCCTTAAGATGACAATTAAGTTATCGCTAAGGCCCAAAATTGTTTTTCCGTATGCGCCTTTCGCTAAGTTCGGTCTTCCAGACTTAATCTTTTTAAAATCGACGGAACAAGTCGTCGCCAAGTCATCGACTTTTACTATTTGTAACTACACAGCGACTTTTACTATTCATATGCGGTCAGGAATAATCTGAAAATCACAGCACTTATTTATCTAGAGAAAGGTCAATTTTACGAATGAAAGCGATACCCCCCCCATGATTTTCAAAAGCATCGTCGAAATTCGAGTACTCTGAGATGAAAATTGAGATTCTTGATCAACGTTAAAGAATTCTGGAGTTGCAACTGAAAAACGGTCAAGCAGAGCTTCAGCACAAAAATCTAAAATTAGACTATGGTTAAGGCTCCATGAGATCACGAGCCGGCTATACCAGCCATTACGGTAACTGGGGAAAGGATTGCGCCAAAGTAGTATTCCTGGGATACGATAGTTTTTTGTGATGGCAGTTTGTTGCCCTCTTCAAACTTTTCAAACAAGATCGGGCCTCGGTTGCTTCGGAGATTATAATGGGCATAGCTAAGATAGTGGCCCTTTGGTGATTCAATTGCAAAAGCACCTTGTGGTCCCATAATGATATTGTCTAAGTTCCTCGCTAGCTCAGCTTCTCGACTTTGAACTGCTTTTGTTTCAAAAAAACTGCAATTGAACCCGGGGTCTTCTATGATTCCGGGTTCACTAGTTGCTAAGGACGTCGATCCATCTTTCACAAGATCTAGGTATTTCAATTCCGTTGACTGTAAGTGGGAATAGTTACCATCAGCCCTGAGACATTCAATGGGGGAGCTGATTTCCGTATAATAGATGCGTACGCCTTTTTTCGTTGCGACTAGCCAAGGCTTGTCTGGTACTTTATTTTGAGATCTCAGAATTTCAGTCCACGGATACCAATGATCTCCTAGATCATTTGACCAAGAGAAAGTGAGAGCATCAAACTTATAGTTTTCGCTCACTGAGAAACCAGCTAGGTAGATGTTCTTTTTACATCTAACCCATAAGGACAAAGTAAAGGGAAGAGCTTGAATTCAAGAGCCTCTAAATAAGAAGATTTTGCAGAGTTTAAACTCAAGACCGTGCAAACGAACACGGTCAATAAATCACACCTTGAAAACTTCAAAAAAGACCTCCAAAATTAAGATTTGATATCCTAATCCGCAGTAATAAGACCAATGTAGCCGATGGTTCTCCGACTGAACTCCAACATGTATCCACATTACATTGTAAATCATCAGGGGGCCACGCTAGGGTGGTCAGAATCAGTTAAAATCTAAT
>CAZYOE010000031.1:0-18880 GCA_964648725.1 uncultured Pseudobdellovibrionaceae bacterium
GCCTCGTTCGATCTGAAGCTTGGCGCCTTGAATTTGGTTCTTTTTCAGCAGAATCAAAGTAACTTTGTCGCGCGCATTCAACGTCCCGATAAGCAAAGAAATTTGTTCAAAGCGTATATCCCCTCAAATTTAATGATCTTCGTTTTCCACGGGATCTTCAGCGGTAATTTTGGCGCGATCAAGGCGCACTGTTTTAGTTCCGTTGGATTCAACTTCTTCAAGGGCTTGAGTATCAACCTCAGTCTCATTCACATTATCGGATGACGAAGGTTGGCTGGGCTCATCCTGCTGGTTTAAATAAGCCAACATAGGCTGTAAGGGATCGTGTTTATTTCGATTATTTACTATTTTTTTGGTCTTTACTTTAGAAGTCACACTGGCCAATTGACGATATCGATTTTGCCCCTTCGATTTAACAATTTTTTTCTTTGGCAAAGGTACGAAATGCGCTCGATTCTTTTGTTTGGCTCTTGTGGAATCTTTCTTCTTGCCGGCCGACTTTGCAACAGAAGCTGGAACCCGATTTTTTGAAGAACTTTTGTGTGCAGCCTGTTTTACAACTTCGTGTTTTTTATTAGTCGCATCTTTCGACGGTGCTGAGGTGCAACTAAACCCCGTTGATTCAAAAACAAAGATGCATGTGACGAAGAAAATTAGATACTTCATGATGCCCCTCCCTCCATTCAGTATACCGTTATTGGCGTCAATTTCCCATCTGGCTCGCTTTCATTTGCTTCAAAAGGATACAGAATCTTGAGGGCACCATAGCCCTCGGCTACTTCTTAAAATGAGATCTGTTATTTCTGGGACTTTCCCCTGTCCCCTATCGAATTTAGACTATTTGATAGAGAAACGAATGCTTCATTCGCCCAACTTGCATATGGTGTGCAAATATTTTAAACATCCTAAGCTAAAGCCTTTAAATCTCTAGTTTCCGCAGGTGTCAGGAGAGACATATTTTTGTCTGGGTAACTTCTTTTTTCCTACTTCCTAACTCGAAATAATATTAGACGCCGGGATTGGCTTTATAGGGGTGCCGAGTGTGGCGTCAGCAGACCCATAGATTTCAGCGCGATATTGAGTTTTTGGAAGACCAATGCTAAGAGTCTCCATCACAACCTTTGGTTAACAGAGGTTGCGGCTTCCATGGGGATAAAGGAAAAGATCTTGAAACTAATTTTTTTATTCTTTTTTCTATTAGGAACGTCTGCATTAGCTGAGGAAGTTGATGATTTCACGCCTGTCAATCACGTTCCCCGTGATGCCTCACCAGTCATTGATCTTGCCACCAACGCACTCCTTGATGAATTAGTCACTCTATTAAACAAATCCCATTTAAATAGTTGCTCTGATCCCATCAAATATCAGATCGCCTTAAAAAAGTTAGATCAGAACTTTACCGCCATAGGCAATGGCTTAAGAGCTGGGAAAGAGATTAAAGAATTACTCGACCTTATTATCTTTGATCCCGAAAACAGACAGAATCACCAGAAGCGACTCCTGCAAGTACAAGAAACTTGGTTGGCTGAGTTCACTCCCGAAAAAAGGGATTGGTTTGCCAATCTCTTTAGCTCCGTAGAATACTTTGGTCCCCGCGAGAACAGGGGTTCCATCTACGAGAAACTTGCTTTTCTTACTTGCTGTACCTCACGAATTAATGTCGGCGGCGTTTACGTGGGTCTTGATAAAGTCGATCATTTTTTTGGAAACGCAGGGCTTTTGTTTGAGCAGTTTCTACTTTTGGATTCAAAGATCCCGCTCAAGGAGCGACTTGAAACCATCATGCAGATTAATGTTCGCCAAGAACATTCTCTTTGGGGCCTCAAAGGACTGAGTCCGAAATCTTATGCTGATCTGGCCGCCAACTGGCATGGTTTGCGCTTTTACCGAGAGCTTTTTGATGAGGTTCCGAACTATATCCGATGTGAAGCGGGTGTCTTCCAGAGAACGACCAACAGATCCTTTCATATCGGTGATTATCTGGATGAATCGTGGAATGAATCGAGTAACTGCTCCTCTTTTGTTAACGAAAGAGACCTGAACCTCTTCAATCAATCTCTAAAACAGGCGGGAACACAGTGCCCACGCGATCCCGCTATTTGTAAAAACCTTGTCCAAAAGCACCAAAAAGATTCTCTCTTTGTTAAGTATAGTTTAAATCCACGCTGCAGCGGTTCAAAGAAAGACTTCATTGCCATAGAAGAGGCCATTCCCATCTCCTGGGACGAAGTGGAACTCTCATTCCGTGGGTTCACTTGGCCTATCATTAAAGATATCGCAACTAAAAAATGGGCGGAGATCCTTCAAGGGATATTGCCTGATTTTTTGAAAGATAAAAGTCTTAAGGATGGAGAACAAGTCTTCACCCAATTTAGGACCTGCCGCCAATTTAAAGGTGACGCGAGAATAGATTGTTTGCAACAGTACACTGAACCAGGTCTTAAAATGGAGCAACTCAACAAGTTTGCGAGTATTCTCGAGCAAAGAATTGATTTTTCTCATCTCGCCAACTGCCCTGCCAAATCAGATGAGTTTGAGAAAACCATTCACAAAACTCCCATCGGAGATCTCAGCTTGTGTTTTCAAACACACTACCGAAATACCGAATCAATTGGCCGGGTCTATTTTAGAAGACATAACGATCGATTAAAAGTGGTTTTACTAAGGATGTAAATCGACAGTTGACTTACCTTCGGTATGACTGACTGTGCGCAATCCCAAAAAGCTATCTATCAGTTTCAGCAATTTTTCTTTACGTAATGGTTTACTCATATGATCGTTGCAACCAGCGGCAATACTCATGCGAAGATCTTCATCAAGTGCATTGGCCGTAAAGGCAACAATGGGAGTTCGTCGTTTTCCATTCGCTTTCTCCCACTGCCGGATTATTTTAGTGGCTGAATACCCATCAAGAATTGGCATTTGCACATCCATAAACACTATATCGTAGTGACCCGACTTAAACATCTCAACCGCCATCTGCCCATTAATGGCATTATCAATATCAAATGGGCAGTTTTTCAGAAAACCCTTAAAGATAAACCGATTATCATCAGAGTCATCGGCCAACAAGATCTTCAATCGCCGATCATAACGATAACCTTCATTACATTCAGTCTTTAAAGCAGTTAGGTTCGTTTTATCTCGATTTGCTAGGCATTCAAAATCTTTTTTAAGGTGAACAGTGAAATAAAAGGTACTGCCTTGTCCGACAATACTTTCAACCCAAATTTTTCCACGCATCATTTCAACGAGCCGCTTCGAGATCGAAAGGCCTAAACCAGTACCACCAAATCGGCGAGTGACAGTTTCATCGGCTTGTTTAAATCTTTCAAAAATCAATTCCCGTTGGCTTTCAGGAATCCCAATTCCCTCATCAGACACAGCAAACTGAAGTGCTTCAATGTCACTTGTTTTTGCACCAGAATTAAGTCTCATAACGACAATCGATACTTTTCCTTGTTCGGAAAACTTAATCGCATTACCTACAAGATTGATTATGATCTGTCGAATACGGGTAGGATCTCCCACATACCTATCACCAAGATTGTCTTCCATATTCAAATTGAGCCGAATCTTTTTTTCTTTGGCACGTATTTCCATCATGGAGAGACAGATTTGCAGTTGCTCCGAAAGATAAAAAGGTACCTGTTCCAGCGGCATTTCCCCCGCTTCAATTCGCGAGAGATCCAACGTATCATTGATCACAGTCAACAGAGTCTCACCTGCAGCATGGGCAATCCCTAAAAGACCCTTATCCTCTACCGGAAGATTTTTCTCCATTAAGAGTTCTGTCACCCCGATGATGGAATTCAATGGAGTTCTAATCTCATGGCTCATGCATGCTAAGAAAGATGTTTTTTGCAGACTCGCCCTTTGGGCCTCTAGTTCAGAACGCTCCAACTTTCGTTTTTCTGAGATATCTTGAATAATCTTAATAAAACCATAATGAACCTGATTCTCATCAAATATTGGTGTCACGCTGACGGTGGCAATAAACTTTTCGCCATTCTTCCTAACTCGCTCACCTTCTTCTTCAATGCTTCTTTGCGCCATCGCGACCCGCAAATTAGTTTCAGGATGATCATTGACCTGATCTTCTTTGGCGAAAAAACAACTGTAGTGACGACCAACAATTTCAGCTTCATGATAACCAAAAATCTTTTCACCACCCCGATTCCAATTGGTCACAATACCTTTGGTATCCAACATGATGATTGCATAGTCATGTATATTTTCGACAGCCAATTTAAAGCGATTTTCGAGTTGCAACAAACTGGAGGTCATCTGGTTAAAAGCATCAGAGAGCACTCCAATTTCATCGTTACGATGGATATTGGATTTTAATTTATAGTTTCCCATCGAAATGTTATGGGCCACTTCCGCAAGATATTTGATGGGATTAATGATATAATGACTAAACAAAATGATAAGACCGATCGAAACAAAAATAAACAGAATGCAGGCACCAAAAATTTTGAATTTCAGGGAATTGACAAAAGCAAACGCTTCCGATTGATCCATATGGGCCATAATACATCCGCCGCCGATTTCCGGCACATAGCGAAACCCATGGATAATCTGAACCCCGCGATAATCATAATCCAATAACTGAGTATTTTTACTTTGCAGACAAACTTCCATTGGCCTCACTGAAATATGCGTTTCAAGACCAATATGACCATGCGAATCATAGCGAGGCGGAGTAATAAAAAAGCCTTTTTCATCGGCTAAAAAAGTCTCCCCTGTTTTTCCAACTTCTTCATTTGATATAAATAGCTTTTCAATTTCTTGAATTGGAAATTTGGCAAAAAGTTGAAAATTGGCGTTGCGATCTTCCACTTTGATATAAAAGGGCCGACCTGTATTTTTTTGGCCACGAGCACTAAAGTGAGCGAGTTGCCCCGGCTTAAATTGAAGGTTTTCGACCTCACCTATTGAAATTTTCCCGGCAGTCCAAAGTTTTTGTTCACTCTTTGAATACAGTAAAACTCCTAAAGCTGGCTCGATTTTCAAGTGTGCATCCAACCGCATATGAATGCATTCATCCTGCCCTAAACCTTCATTGATCGAAGCAAAACACATTTTAAAAATTTGCGCCAATCGACCTTCGGCATTGCGATTGAGGTTATAAAGCTCATTCACCAATAATTGGTGGCGATTATGTGCCACTTGGCCCAAATCATACATTCGATCTTCTTTGATAGTTTCGTACATGTAAAAATAAACAGTAGTTGTTGTTATCACTGAGGCAGCGATAATAAAAACCGAAAGCGATAGTATGAGTTTGCTTTTTAGCGACGAAATCAAAGTAATTTTCATAGTAATTTAAAGAGCGTCACTTTCATTCTTATCATTTCTATTGATATGAACGTTGCATTGGTGAATAGCAACTCAAATTACTCTGAGTCGATTTATCTTCATATATCTTAATTAGTTTTAATTTAAGCTTAATGAAGTATTAAATTAAACTAACTTTGTTAAGTCCCACAGAGCCGCTAACTTCTCCAAAAGTTGCGATTGTTGAATTGCGCTTACCTAAAAATCCCACTCGCTTTTCAACTTTGAAATGCGCTTCTTGAAGAGTTCGCCGGAGGGTGCCTGTACAGGCATAAGTCGAAAATATTGCTTGATCGCAAACCGTTTGTTTCAGGAACTGTTTTAAGAAATCTTCAGTCCACAAATCAGGCGTGCTCTTTCCACTAAAGGCATCAAATAGAAGACATTGATATGGTTCATTCGGCAAACTTTCAGGATTGAGTGCGCCGCGGATTTGCCAAAGACCCGATTCATAAGCGGTGAGCAACGCCGCCTTTAAGTTCAATCCAGGATAATCTTTAAGGTAAAATTCATAAAGGCGATCATAAACGGGTTCACTCTCTTTGCCTTGAAGCCATCCTAGAAAGGCCTCGACAAGCTCAGGCATTACCTCATAGGATAGTATCTGGACCGGTTTGTCGTTTTTTAGAGCTTCAGCCATCGCCATGAGTTCAATATATCCAAGGCCAAGACCCACTACGAGAACTCTCCATTTTTTCAATTCAGACCACAGTAGAAGGCGGCGCAGGGCCTCCCCATAGATATATTGGGTTTCAGAATAAGCCCCGCCTAGGTGGTGCATAGGCTCCGAATCGCCACGCAAACTGGGACTGCCATCTCCTGTCAAAATAACTGAAAAAGAACCAATATTATCCAAGGCAAAATTTCCTTTCATTGACTTAAAGGTGAAACCTACACTATGACCCCTCAATGGAAAAAAACTGGGCCGGCCTTCCTTATTATCCAATCAGTCAATTCTATTCCCATCGTTTCGGGGGAAAAGTCTATAAAATTCCCGTAGCCGTTGTGGATAATTGCCCTAATCGCATGGGGCTTAAGGGAATGGAAACATGTGTTTTTTGTGATGTCTGGGGATCGGCGGCGAAGAGTGAATCCTTCTCGATGAGTCTTGATGAGCAGATCACCAAGTACCACAGTGCCATTGAGAAGAAGTACAAGGCCAATCATTTCTTAGTCTACTTTCAGGCCTACACAAATACCTTCACCAAAATTAACGCTCTTCGTGAGAATTTTAATCAGGCATTGAAATATGACTTTGTTAAAGGCCTTGTGATTGGAACCAGACCCGACTGTTTAAGCCCAGCAGTCCTTCAGCTCTGGACCGAATTTCACAACAGTTCCTTCGTCGCGGTGGAGCTGGGTGTACAAAGTTTTTTTGATGATCAACTCAACTTTCTACGTCGAGGTCACACTCGGGCACAAACGCTGGACGCTATCCATAAGATCGCTCACAATACCCCTGTGGATTTGGGCATTCATCTCATGTTTGGTAATCCTGGCGAAACGGATGAACATATTATTGAAACCGCTGAGATCATCAATCACTTGCCGATTACCAATGTGAAACTTCACAATTTACATGTGCTAAAACACACTCCTCTGGAAGAAATGCATGCACGCGGAGAATTCATCCCCATCGAACGCGAAACCTATGCCCAGCGGGTAAAACTCTTTTTAAAACACCTCTCGCCCCGGGTCGCCATTCACCGGCTTGCCGCCCTCTCGTCGCGTTGGGATGAACTGATAGCACCACAGTGGACCAGAGATAAAATGGGAACTCATCAGTTTATTATCGATACAATACGAAGCGATTTTTCTTATCAGAGTCAGTGTTACGTTCCCCAAAACAACGAAGAACAAGCTTTGAGTCAAAACCTTAAATTGCAGTCGAGCTTTAAAGGAAAACTCCAACAACCTCTAACAGGTCACGGAGTAGCCAAGTAATGCCATTTCCCTTTAGTTCTTAGCCCATCGTTGGCTGCGTCGTCCGAGGCCCCCCCCTTCACCAGAGGGAAACCCCGCCAAATCCTGATTTCGCTTCAAATCGAGATCACTTTTTTAAGTCGCTAATAGCAATTCGTCACACATCGGATTCCACCCTGATTTAGAATAGTGAAGGCACTCGAATGGGCGGGCAGGACATCAAATTCATGTCGACGATACAAAGATCGTACGGCTTTGTCGAAAAATGAATCCAATGATAAATCGAGGTTGAGCGTTTTTAAAGCGTTCGCGACAGTGTTTCCCCTTCTCACCAGTTCCCTAACAGTGGCTTTTGGTTCTTGGTACTTGACCGATAGTTCTGTAAATTTGGATTTGGTTAATGCCAACTGTAAGTTGGAAATAGATACTCTAATAGGCGCATTTGGAGGCGGTGAAATCACTTGCGAAGACAGACCGATGAGTTTACCCAGTTGATTTCTTTGTTCAAACAGCATCTGTGGAGAATTCGGATCAGACGTCAGACTCGTGATACAGTTATGGGTTTCGGCGGCAAGCAGCCCAAGCGGAGCAAAGACAAGCCCGCTTGAAACGCCGAAGGTAAAAAAACAATCGCGAGAAGAGGATTCATTATCGTTTTTTTGACACTTGAAAAAAGTTATAAACAAATACACTTTATTTATGGTATCAAAAATAATATGTCTAGAAGGTCTTCTAGATGCCAAAATACAGAAACTGAAAGTCTTTAACCACATTTTAGTGCTTCTCATGGAATTATATAATGCATGATCTAAGCCACTTTCAATGGCGGACAATGCCGGGCAGTTCTCCAAACACTCCCGATGCACATTAAATCTTTGAGTTGAAATGTATTTTTTTTGGGTTTTCAATGAATCAGTTCGATTGTGATCCAATGATTGTTTGATTCCGAGCGCAGTGGTATGCCGTTGTCTAGCTGTTAGCGAAAATGCGCCTCTCCCTCTTTTTTAAACAAATTTTTATTAAAACCCCATATTTTCACATTTAATTAAACAGAACCTATTGAGGCCGTTCCTGGAATTGCTGTCCGCTCTGTTTGTCTTAGTCTTTCGAAAACTCGTGGGCATGGCAAAATATAAACAGGCTTTTAATTGCGAGCCTCCGTGTTCTTTTAGTTTAATACCTTAGCTCCCACTAAGTTTAATGCCGCCATTCTTATTTGTTGATTGTATATTTTTAGGTTGGTGATTTCATCAGTGAGTACGTGAATAAGGGCTCCGGTCACCAAGGTTTGAACGGCCCTCGCGGTACTTTCAATATTATTGCAGAAAAAGAGCTTCGAGTTAATACCTTGTTCAATGATCGCATGAATACGATCTGTACCAGCCTCAACAGCCACGGTGTTTAACGCTCGAGAATGTTTTGAACCAGAAGCTCGGTGTAAGAAGGCCAACCATACAGTCGCTAATCTTCGATTGTCAGCAACCCATTGAAAATGAGCATCAATATACCGGACCAGGCAATCACTGGCGTTGGAATTCGTCTTAATGGAATCGACTACTCTTTTTTGAAAAACTAAACGAATATACTTTATAGACGAATTAGTAATTTCCGCGAGGTCAGCAAAATAGTATTTCAAAAGCGGGCGCGTTACCTCCGCATCGCGAGCGATCATCGCCAGTGTGATTTGATCAAATCCAGTCTTGGCCAAACAACGGATCGCCGCTTCCATAATTTCAAAGGCCTGGCGCTGGGCCTTTGGCTCTGAATAGCGTTGATAAACCTCTGAAAACACCAGTCGTTGAAGATCTAAGTCGCTGATCCGAAGTTTTTTTGAAGCCATTGAAACCTCATAAAATCAATAATTTACACCATAAATTTTCCCACGCATGGAGAAAAAATAGAAGGGTGCCAGGTAAAAATGTAATTTCTTCAGGGTACTAAACAAAACCTATTTTAAGTATGAAGGCGAGGAAAGAACAATGAAATTCATAATAAGCTTTATCTTTGCGATAGCGACTGGACTCAATAGCCTTGGGGCTTTTCCGAACGACAAGGTCGTTGTTACCGATGTGCTCGACGATGATATCAGAGCCATCGTTCATCTGTTAGCTCAGAGTGAAAAGGCTAAAACCATTAAAGCGTTTATCACTTCCACGGGAAACGCCCAACTTAAGGCTGCTGTATTACAACGAATTGTCAGTGGCTTTGGATATAATATTCCCGTATATGCAGGTACAAGCACAGACTTGACCAACAATATGATTACACTTTTTGCGGGCCGATATGAAATGGAAGGATTTCCAATCATTGGAATACGTGACCTAAAAAAGCTTAAGAAACTAAAAGACCATTCAGGTCCAGGGGCCGCTGAGCTAGCGAATCTGGTGACTCAGTATCAGCACCAAAACAAATTAGATATTCTACTTCTCACCGCCCCCACTGATATTGTGAAAGCTATCAACGCAAATCCTGAAATGTTTCGTGCAGGGATTGGAGACTTGTTCGTGATGGGGCTATATAAAAAAAATGGCAACGGCGAACTCGTCGCGCCCTATAATACAATGGCGGATCCTAGTTCAGTCGTTGAACTCCTCAATCTTTATCAAAAAGGCATTTTTGAAAGAATCATCCACGTTGCTTCAGACGTTGTTCAAAATGCCAGTGGCTTACCCTATGGATATGTTCCAGCCGATACCGATGAATTCCAAGTCAATAAGCTCATTACCAAGGCTATGACAAAAAATAGAACCTTGAATAAGATCCTCCATGCCGCCGAAGAGTATGGATTGAATTGGCGTGACCAAGCGGCTAATCAATTTGGCCCTGGTGTTGGAACTGATTTGGATCGCTGGGTTCCTAGCAGCTTGATCAGTCCAAAATTTTCGGCCCGATTTTATCTTGCCGATATGATTCCCAGTATCCTATCAACGATGACAAGTGAAGAACTCGATCAACAAGCAATGATGACTCGCTCTTTGGAATCTCCGGTGATTGCGGCGAATCAAAGTAAATCCTTTCGTTTTAATGAGAGTCAAAACCCTGGAACACGACCTCTCATGGATTTAACCGCATTCGATGGCGTATCTGCTCTCCGTGAGCACATTCATGCGTTGCAATCACTCCCCCGTTCCTTCAGTAAACCGATTCCAAAGCAAAACTCGGGAGTCGTTGCCATAACGGACGATCACAACTCCGGATCTAAGTCTCTTGGTAAGAAAGCACCCTTAGTGATGGTCTTTAAGAATTCTCCCGATGATTGGTTTGGATTAACTCGTCTCATTTCTCTTAAAGCTGGTGTGACTTCCCTCTCAACGGGAGGTATTATTTGTGAAGGATTTAATAGTGAAGACATGGCGATCAACGTAAAGTCTTTTCTGAAGAGCTTCGATCTAGCTGACATTCCCGTAGCCGCAGGCACTCAGTATTCCCAAAAAGATATTGAGAGTATTCCTAATTTTAAACTTGAACGCGTAATTTCTGAACAGCAACAGAATGGTCGAGCCTTTAAAGAGCTCGCAGCGATGACTAAGACTGAAGCCTCTGAATTAGAGTCCGTGGAGAAAATTTTAACAACCGTCAGCACATGGTCACGACGAAACGAAAAGCAATTCGATCTTATGGTCTTAGGAGAGGGCATCGATGTTATTCGATTTATTAATCGCAATCCAGAAACGGTCGACCTGATTGGAGATGTTTTTGTTATGGGAGGAGGGCGCATCGATCCTAGTAACGGGCAACTTGTCCTCAGTCGTAACTGGCTACCGCACCGAGAGGAAGTTATTTCTGGCCTCGATCATTTAGGACAATCAGCGAAAAATGTCTTTGTCTTTTCTTCCAATGAATTCGGCGGATCGATCGTTTCTACCGCCGGTGGCAAAACTGGTAATGGCACGATCGTCTTTAACAAATTGGAACAAAAGGGCCACAATAATCCAGCCCTGCGCGCAGTCTATGAACATTGGATTAACTGGAGCCGAGTCTTATCATGGGTGCTTGGCAATAACAGTTCTGCGTCTTTTAATCCTGAAGCCCCTGTTGAAGTAGCCACGATTTCGCCTTTGGGTCTCTTTATTGCCGATGAATGGATTTCTGGAGCTCTTGCGGATGGCAGATCGAACATTCAATTTGAAATCGTCTCTCTCTCAGAAAAAACTTCGAGCACCGAAGGACCATCGCAACAAAAGCCTTATCATCAAGGCGTAACTTGGCTTAAACGATCCTCTGGTCAAGAAATTGTCGAGCTTGCCCGAAAATTTGGAACTTCCGTCGATCGACTATCACGCAGTCTTCCCGCCAAGACTTATGATATGGCAGTTCGCGAAACTTCGATTTTTGGTGACGAGGCCATTGACGCCTTTAAAAAACTACAAGGGATGAGTGCTGTGCCTAATGGAGATGCGAAGTCGTTCAGAAAACAATGTTTAAACGCTTTGAACAAAAAACAATAATTCTAAATTGAGGCGGCCCGTGAAAGGGTCGTCGAGTTTAAGACACTTAGTCGAAGATTGGATTTTCCAGATATTCAATCGCTGAGGCAAGAGAAATGAGATCCATGGCTTGATCAGCTGGTAACCTCCGATCACTTTTCGGAAGAGACAAAAATGCGTCAATCCCAGCAAGCTCAGAAGAACTATGACCTCTGCTTCGAAACAATAAGACGCGGAGGTTTTTAATCCGCAAATTTAAGTCGGTTTCAGCAAAGCCGCCCTCCAACAAAGATGAGTATTTTTTTTCTTTCAAGCTAAAAACGTTTTGGTGGTACTCTTGTTTATCTTCTTCGGAATAAAAGATCCTCCCGGTGCTATCAGTTTTGGGTATCGACAAATCAAGAACTTGCAACTTGGCACTAAGCCATTTTTTCGGCGTTTTAATTTCCCGAAGGTATTGGGCCATTCCGCGACTGATCATCGGATCAGCATCTGAAAGAAGCGTCGCCATCACTTCAAAGACGGAAAAAAAATCGCCCGTCTCTTCTGTCTTAAGACTATCACCAATAACTGCAACCATTTCCTTTCGGCGGGCGTAGTCCATTGTTTGCAGGAGCTTTGGCAGTTCAAGTAAAAAATTGTTTATTTTGTCTCTTAGGTCGATAATATTTTCGATAGCAAATGAGGTAGACGTGTGACGCAATTCAAAATCATATGCGATCGCCTTATGCTCGGGTAAGGCTTTAATTAATGCCATGATGCCATCTTTAGCACTTTTAAAAATCTTTGGGTCAGGTGACTGCAAATCACTGAGAAGATGTTCAAATAGAGATCCCAACTGAAAAAGCCCTTGGTCATCATTGACAAGGCGATGTCTGTTTTCAAGAATCCAGTTATTAGTGATTTTCCCCACTCCTTCCCTACTGATTCTTTGATTAGTTTCCTGTAAATCTTTTGGCATTAAATATAAAGGCCACCAGCCCTTTTTCCATTCAGTTTCGCCTTCGAGCAAAATCGGTGGAATGTCTTCTTCAGCTAGATCGGAATAATTTCTCCATTCTCCTTTGTACTTATAAACGCGAAGTTTTTTAAACCCCAAAGAACGATTCATTTTAGCGGTTTTATAATCGCCATAACTATGGTAGACTTGATTATAAAAATTTTCCGCCACAGATTCTTTCGATCCCAAGAACCGATAGAGTTCTGTCCAAATTGAGACAAACACTTTTTGCCGAACCTCTGGTGTCTGGTTCTCATCGATATAATAACTGCCGATTTCGTTTTTCCACTGAATGTGATTTTTATTGGCGGCTGCCATCCCAAATTGTGGAACAACAATTTCGAGACTTTCTTCTTCAGGAAGTCTAATACCACCTTCATCCAATATTTGAATATTGCGAATACCGCCCAACAACTTTCCCTGGTGATCATGAACCAAAACGTAAGAGGAATTCAGGAGAAAGTTTTCTGCCACTTCGATACGCACTTTGGAGAAAGAATTAATGGACCCCTCCGCAGTTTCGATGGGCTGCCCCCAGCCTCGTCGCACCTCAAACTTTTCATTCGCCGCGTCCACTAAGGGCATGACCTGATCTAAAAACATTTCCTGGTTTTGCTTGAACAGGGATGAAGTGGAAATTGCATGATCAGCTTTTGAGGGAGTCACCCAACGACTTTCAGTTCGAAGTACGACAACCCTAAAATCCTTCGTTACCAAGACGCTTTTAACCAAATAGGTGGCACGAAATTTGTTAGGATTCGTATCACTGTCAATCGCTAGCTGGAATTCTTCGGACTTAGCCCCTTTAATAAAAGGTTTAGAGGTTCGATCCTTATTGAGCACAGCGAAACATTTTGGGAGCCCATACTCTGATAAGGTGGCCTTTCCAAAAACTGGCATCCAACTGACCACACCCAAGACAGTTAGGAATAAAATCTTGGGTTTTAGTTGTTCGATAAGACCTCTCATTCCCTCTTAAATTGCAAAGTGTATTCCAGAGAGATTGTTTTACTTGTTTCAAATTTTGCAGACTCGGCAAATAGATGCAGAAGGATTCCCGATCAAAGGGAGAGACACAAATCCAAGGACCATTGTTAAATTTTTTTTATAATCGAAAGATAAGCATTGATGACTAGTTTGAAGCAGCAAGCGATTCTCTCTGATTTTAATTTTCTATAGAATTTTGTTCGGTGTTGGCTTTTTTTCCAATAGATCGCCTCAAAAAGGTATCCCTCTCCTATTGGTATGGTCAAAAAATTGGAAAAGTGTAGTCCACCAATTATAGAAAAAGTCATTAAAACTCGTAGCCTAGCAAATAAAGGTTTTAAAATTCCAATAATGGAACATTTTTGAGCTTTTGTCTTTGCGACTTTAGTCCGAAAAGAATGAGTAGAATCATGGAGAAGCGACTATGCTTTATAAATCGCAATTATTTCGAATCGTGTATTTTGTACCTAGTTTTTTTATTTTAGCAGCACTCTTTGGTTGCTCTCGACCCGACAATGAGAGATCGCAACTTTCCGTCTCAATTCCAAAAATAATGCCAGCAAACAAAATTTATGGACTAAGTACTACGGAAGTTATTTCCCACGTTGTGGTCAATGTAGGGTGGCCAGAATCGCCGACCCCTCTCGATCAGAGCTGGGATGCTTGTGAAAGCTGCCTTATTGACAGTCCCCCTATCATAAGTTTCGATGTTCCCTCTGGCCAAAATCGAAGAGTTCAAGTTCTCGCTATCTATCAAAATGTGGATACCCAATCGATGAGTTTCTATTACGGCGAATCACCCGCTCTCACCCTTACGGGTTCGAACACCACCGTGAGCATCGAAGTTAAATCACTTGGCATATCTTCCACCCTCGTTTCTGGTCAAGTGAGTGGACGCATTCTCGAAAGTGCTGACTCTGGTCCCACAGGACCCGTACTAATAAAATTTAATCCTAATAACGGTCGTCCTGCCATGGTCATCGAGCGCAATTTTATTTTATCCGGTTGGTTTAGCTTCTTTATGTTAAGCGGCGTCAAGCTTGAATACTGGCTGAATGGGAAGCTTCTTTTCGGTCAGGCGTCGTCTCTTGATGACCAAATGTTTTTCCCCGAGGGATCGTCGGGCAATCGCTTGCGAATGCATATGCCACTGGCCATTCGTCAACAAGGTGATTCGAGTATACCGACCTACCGCCTCAGTGAACCACAAATCTTTGTTTGGGGATATTGGTCTCCTAACGCCAATCTTCTCAGTGATAAATTTGTATGCCGAGATTTTTCTGATCCTCTCAGCCGACTGGCAGTTTATTCCCAAGATCTACAACCTCACACCTTGTTAGAGTTATACGAACTCAATAGTTCACAACCTTTTTCAACCGTCACCGAATTGTTAAATTCTTCTTCACCACTAACCAACGCCGACTACAAGGGTGGATTTAACGCCTCTGGAGGATCATGCAATGGCTCCCAAGTGACTGATGGCACTTTGTTCTCAAATTTGCTGCCCTTGAAATCGAGGAATGTTGATGGCGAAGGAAAAGAAAGAGCTGCTGGGTTCTATGGGCCATTCCGACCTTTAGCGAATGGTCAATTCGACATGACCTTTAACTCTTCAAATACAATTGTTAATGGACAGGTTTTGCCTGGAGTTGAAAATGTTTTCAATGGATTTCATGCCTTTAAATTTCAATCTGGTTTCGATAATGCCGGCAGACACGAAAGCACAACATCTTGTTCTAATTTAATAATGAAAGGCTTTCTTGAGGCCGGCTCTACTTCTCTGGCTTCGGGATCAACCTTCTCCTTAGACCTCAATATCAGTGAATCAGAACGAAGTACTGGAACCACTGTCGTCGTTTGCCCGACCATCAATGGACAATTTATGGGGCCGGGATATTATATCGACCCTTGGAATTTTATGAACTACAATACCGGCAATAATAATCATAATTAGAATAAAAATAACAACAACAACTGGCAAAGTGGGCCACCAGTTTCAATCGCATGGATGGGGAGCTTCGTGGCTAACGTCAATACGTGCACCGAAGTCGAATTAGCTCTGCTGGATGCCAATGGATACTATGCTGACCCAATGTATGTAACAGCTAATGTAACCCTAAATCTGAGTGCCAGCCAAATTACATTCAAAGTTGGGGGTTGCGGGGGATCACCAACCTCCTCAGTTCAAATATTGTCCGGCGAAAACTCGGTGCGCATGGGCGTTCAAACTGGACCAAGTGATCTAGCCACTGCTTTAACAATAGTCAACACTTCTAATTTAGTGCCAACACTACCAAACCCTACTGGTTTAAGCTTTACAATAGCTCCCTATTCCGCTCCAACTCAGCTCACATTTCTAAAATCAGACAACAATCCCTTAGATATGATGCTGAACAACTCTTGCGACGCCGTCATCATTAAGTCCAAAAATACCAATTACCAAGACTGGCCCGTCAGCGGAAACCAAGTCGTTGCACTAAACAAAAATGGATGGGATGCGTTTTCCGATCCCAATTGTAGCACTAGTATCTCATCCATCACCCTAACTTCGTCGACATCAACGTCGAGCGTGTTTTATATTCGGCCCACAATTAATACGGGATGGGCTCAACTCGATGCGAGCATAGCCAATTATAACGGTGGTGGTTATATCTATGATTTAAAAACACAGCACCAAGGAGTTCAAGTCGATGTGGCTGGAATGCCAGTTAGACTCGTCGCCGTCCCGACGAACTCCGTCATCGATAATCAGTGCCTCACATTTCACTTAAAAATATTAGATGCAGGAAACGGCTATGCCAATTTAGCACAAACTAAAATCGTAAACCTGTCGGCCCTATTCAATGGATATTTTTACAGTAATTCTTCTTGCAGTGCGGGTCAAACGGCAACGACCACGGCCACTATTGCCGCGGGAACTCCGACAACATTTACAACGGTCTACTTCAAGGGACCACTGAATTCGGCTTTTGACCTACAAGTCAATGTGGATATTTTTGACCTAACTAGTACATTCTTTATGCCAGATCTCCATGCGATTCAAATGTCCAATTCAGTTGCCGTCGCCGGCAACTATGGGCAAATCGCTGTGGATGCATCGGGCAATGTCTATTATGGTTCCGTCAATGAATACAAAATCAGAAGGATTGATTCTTCAGGAAACGATACGATCATAGCCGGCGGATTCGATGGAAACTTTACTGATGGAACTGGTGGTTCCGCAACATTTCTGCAGCCAACACTTTTAACGATCGACGATACCACTCATATTTATATCGCCGATGCATTCAAAATTAGAAAACTTGATTATTCGAATTCAGTCGTAACAACTGTTGGAACTATGGCCTCAGGAGGGCTAGCCCAGGGTATAGCCGCTGATCACTCTGGCAATATTTATTTTACCTTTGATGACAGTGGGAACGGAAGTGGAACCGTGCATAGAGTGATGAAGATGCAAGCGAATGGAACTGTTTCTGTTCTCGCTGGCTCTGGAATTCAAGGCACCGCAGATGGTACGGGTGCTAGCGCCCAATTTAATTTTCCAATTGGACTCGCCTATGATCCATTGAGTAATTCCATCTTTGTCGCCGACTCCGGCAACTATTCAATTCGAAAAATCGCCGTCTCAACCGGAGGAGTCACGACCGTGGCTGGAAATGGGTCATCGGATCAACTTGATGGCACAGGTGCTTCAGCCACATTTCACTTTGAGGCTGGTGGTACTAAATATGGCCATATGGGTATTGATAATGGTTTTATTATTCTTGGTGATATGAATTACAGTGTCGGAGGGCGGAACACCCTTCGCCGAATTGATATCGGTGGCGGAGGTCACTATGGCGAGGTCATGACTTATTGTGGACCGGGAAGCCCATGGATGCGAGGCGAATGCGCCACGCAGGGGATCTTCTCACAGTTTGGGTTGGGTTTTCGTAACAACCAAATTTACTTTATGAGTGGTTCAGATCTCAGACGAGTGCCTTATCAAACTAATTGGTAAACACTAATTGGGATGGGTATAGTGCGGGCCTGGAAAAGGCTCTTCAGCCTCAGAACGCCTTAAGTAGATTCTGCTGAAAAAGGCCGAACTCTGGCTTCGGCCTTTTTTTATTTAAAGGACATTTATCAGGCGAAGAAATTATTCCTCATCCACATCAACTTCATGCTGACTTTCGCTGATATCTTCCTCAGCCAAAGGCGGCAAGTCCTTACCACTCATCTTAGGATGAAGCTTTAAGTATTCTTTCACTTTAATTGGGTCTGGAGCCAGAAGCAAAAACATTTGTTTTCCTTCCATTTTCGGAGCTACTTCAGTAATCGCAATGTCTTGAAGACCTTGCACTACTTTGCTTAGCAAACTTGCTCCTAACTCTTGGTGCGCCATCTCACGCCCCATAAAGCGAAGATTTACTTTCACTTTATCACCTTCAAGAATAAATCGGCGCGCATGCTTTAACTTGGTTTCCAAATCATGCTGATCGGTTCGCGGTCGCAGTTGTAATTCTTTGACCGTAACAATCACCTGCTTTTTACGAGCAGCAGCGGCCTTCTTTTTATTCTCATACTTGTACTTACCATAATCCATGATCTTACAAGTGGGAGGGGTCGCAGTTGGCGCAATTTCAATAAGGTCTAAACCCTTCTCTTCTGCAATACGTAGCGCCTCAGGAACGGTCAAGACACCAATCATTCCGCCTTCATCATCGATCACTCTCACTTGAGGAGCGCGAATCTCACGATTCACTCTCAATTGATCTTTTCCTCCACGGTCCTTTTTAGGACCGCCTCCGCCTTTAAAATCCTTTTGTGGACCTTTGAAGCTAATGGCTTGCCTCCTGGTTATATGGGGATACTAAATCCCTGTTATTAATTTCTTTAAGTGCAATTTGCGTGAAGTCTTCAATCTTTACATTTGCAAGAGTTTGTCCGTTACGGAGGCGAAGTGAAATCACGCCCATTTCGGCTTCTTTATCACCGACAATCACCATATACGGAATCTTTTGCATCTGTGCTTCACGAATTTTAAAATTTAGTTTTTCATTACGACGGTCAAACTCCACGCGCAAGCCCAATTTATGCCACTTTTTCTCGAGACCTTCACAAAACTCATTGACGCGATCAGTGACATTCAAAATCGAAATCTGTTGAGGAGCCAACCATGTTGGCAAGTGACCTGCTGTGTGCTCCAAATAAACACCAATAA
>CAZYOE010000031.1:18890-37020 GCA_964648725.1 uncultured Pseudobdellovibrionaceae bacterium
AAACCGTTCAAGAGATCCTAAGATCGCTCGATGCAGCATCACTGGACGGTGATCTTGGTTATCCTCACCGACATATTTTAAATCAAAATTATTTGGCATATTAAAATCACACTGGATTGTTCCCAATTGCCATGGACGCTTAATCGCATCTACGAACATGATGTCAAGCTTAGGGCCATAGAAAGCTCCATCGCCAGGATTGATGGTAAATGGAAGATTAAGAGCTTCGAGAGCCTTTTGTAAGGCCCCTTCCGCCTTATCCCAAATTTCATCAGACCCCATTCTTTCGTCAGGACGAGTCGAAAGATAAATATGGTATTCTGTCATTCCGAGCTGCTTATAAACCCGATTCAAGAGGCTGACAAAATTCTCAATTTCTTTTTGCAACTGTTCAATGGCACAGAAAATATGAGCGTCATCCTGACAGAATGTTCGCACACGAGTGAGTCCATGCATCGCCCCTGCACGTTCAAAACGATGAAGGCGCCCAAAGTCTGCCACTCGCAATGGAAGTTCACGATAGGAATGTTTTTCCATTCCATAGAGCACACAGTGACCAGGACAGTTCATTGGCTTCACTGAAAACTCACGTTCATCAATCTCAGTGAAATACATATTCTCTTTGTAGTTCTGATAATGACCAGAAGTGTGAAACATATCCACATCAAAAATCTGCGGAGTGATAACCTCCTGATAACCAACTTCGTGATAGAGTTCACGCATATAATTCACAAGCTGATTATAGATTGTTGCACCCTTTCCGGAGAAAAAAGGAGAACCTGGCGAATATTGAGAAAAATAAAACAACCCAAGTTCTTTACCTAATTTTCTGTGATCGCGCTTCTTGGCTTCTTCAATCTGATGTAAATATTCATCGAGTTCTTTTTTATCACGAAACGCTGTCGCATACACCCGTTGAAGCATCGGATTTTTTTCGTTACCGCGCCAATAAGCTCCTGCCACGGACAGTAATTTAAAAGCCTTAATTTGACCAGTCGTCTGCACGTGAGGACCACGGCATAAATCAAACCAGGGGCCTTGATGATAGATACTGACTTTAGATTCCCCTTTAGTCACTAGATCCTGAATGATCTCAACCTTAAAGCGTTCACCCATTTTAGTGAAAATATCAATGGCTTTTTCAGACCTCCATTCCTCACGAATCAACGGAAGATCTTTCTGAACAATTGCTGTCATTTTTGCTTCAATAGCCGCAAAATCTTCTTCTTTAAATGGGCGCGGAGAATCAAAATCATAATAAAAACCGTTGTCGATCACTGGACCAATTGTGACTTTCACATCAGGCCATAACTCTTGAACTGCCTGAGCCATAATATGAGCACAAGAGTGCCGAATAACATCATTGGCTTCTGGTTGTTTCATTGTAATCAACTCAAGACGAGTGCCGTCTTTGAGCGGAATTCGCAAATCAATAATGGCTTTAGCACCATTAATTCTGGCACCAAGAGTGTCTTTAGCCAAACGAGGGCCAATGGTTTGTGCCACCTCGAGAGCTGATGGTTCATGATCGAATGTCTTTGTACTTTGGTCAGGTAATATAATTGTAATCATTGTTGTAACGTAATCATAGGTTGAGTGAATAGAAATTGATTATAAAACTTTGTGTGAACATCTGTTTAACTCTATAAGAACAACGAAGTTTTGGCAAATAAAGGTTTCTCCGAATCGGGGAAATTCACAAAAATTTCCCCTTTCCCACAATCTACATCCTAGCAGGGACCGGTATCCCCAAAAGACTCAATCCCTCTTTAAGAACCCTAGCGGCAGCAGCAGCGACCATCAGGCGATCTTGTTTAAGCCCTTCGGTTTTAGCCTGTCCAATAGGACATTCGTGATAAAATTGTGAAAATTGCTTAGCAACTTCATAAAGATAGTTACACAAGACATTCGGCCTGTAAGTTTCCACAGCTTGAGCCACAATTGAGTTCAATTGCCCCAAAAGCACGGTTAGCTGTAATTCTGCCGAGTGATGCAGGTGTTCTCCCGAAGAATTGATGGCATCGGAACTCTGAAATTTTCGTAACACACTTTGAATGCGTGCGTAGGCATATTGAATATAAGGCCCAGATTCACCATCGAGCTTCAACCACTCTGCCATATCGAAAACTATTTTTTTATTGGGATCCATTCGAATCATTCCGTATTTGATGGCCCCTTGTGACACAATGGTTGCCGTGGACTCGATTTCGTCTGAACTCCATTCACCCGCATAACGATTTAAGTAATTTTCTTTAACGTGCCTTTCCATCTGATGCACTAACTGAGTTAAAGGAACAATATTTCCTTTTCGAGAACTCATAGCTCCATCAGGCAGTTCGACAAAGTTATACTGAAGATGAAAGCACTGGTCGGCATTTTCAAAACCTAGACGTTTCAGAGTGGCGAACACTTGTTTAAAATGGAGTGCCTGGCGCATATCGACGACATAAACACTCTTTTCGATATGATGATCTTGAAACTTACGACGAGCAAGCTCGATGTCTTTGGTGGAATAAAGGCCATTGCCATCTGACTTCAAAAGAACACAAAAACCAAGGTTTTCATCATTGAGATCCATGCCAATGGCACCTTCACTCTCAACAAGCTTTCCTTGTGCAAAGTATTCTTTAATAGTTTTCACAGAATCAGAATCAACATCACTTTCCCAATACCAATGATCAAAACTGATTCCGCACCACTGATAAACCTCATTCATTAAATCAACAGACCACTGGCGAGTTTCTTTCCAGAGATCATAGTATTCTCCTGATTTAGATTCGATTTGCTTTAGAATTACAGACAGTGCTTCGCGATCTTTTTCTTCATCGGAAGTCCCCTCGTGATCCTCTAGCAATAAGTGCGCTTTCGAATAGATTTTGCCGAGCCACTCCCCTTTATGTTCAGACGGAATAGGATCTTGATTGTGAAATTTTAAATACCACAAACATTTAGCTACGTGAGTTCCCACATCTCCTGGAAATGTTGTGCTAATCACGGGGTAACCAGAGTATCGAAATAAACGCACCAGCGCATCACCCAAGCAAGCATTACGCATGTGCCCGACATGCAGTTCTTTATGGGTATTTGGTTGAGAAAATTCAACCATGGTCTTAGGAGGAGAATCAAATAATTTGTGTTTATACATCGAACCATTCAGACACGAAGACAAGACCTTGTCTGTTAAAACTTTTCCCGAGAAGAAAAAGTTCACATAAGGACCGACATTTTGCACTTGTAGGAAAAGCCCACCTGCTTTGGCCTTTAAGAGTTCAGCCACTTGTTGAGCAATAACGGGTGGACCCAGCTTTAAAGATTTTGCGAGCGGAAAGGTCCCCCAGGCCAAATGCCCCATTTCTTTTTGGGGTGGTAAGACCAGAAGTTGATAGATAGCTTCAACACTTAAGCCCGTTTCGGGCCAACGGTTCTCAAGAGCCTGGCGAATTTCTTCAGCCAAAGCTAGTTTGAGACTATCGAAAATCATTTTTTTCATCGAGGACCTATTGTTTCCTATTAATACGTCACGTGGTGACTTAATGCTTCGTGCATTCTCGGATCTTTCACTGCCACTGGCGAATTCTTTTCAAAGAATCTAAATACGGTCAGCATAAATACACCGGCCACGCCAGCAAAGATCAAGATTTCCAAGATACCAAAAGTTACGTGGTTTTCGTTAAAGTTTGGATAGATCATCCAATAGAGGTCTACAAACTGCATTACTAATACTCCATAGCAAACTGCTGTAAGCGTACCTTCGCTGCGTTTAGAGCCGCGTGGCAAAAGAATCAGGAATGGGATAATAAAGCGGAAGACCAAAAGTGCCATTGAAACTGCAAACCATCCATTTTGAGCTCTCAACAAAAAGAACTCAGTCTCTTCTGGAATGTTTGCGTACCAAATTAACATGTATTGGCTGAATGCTATATAGGCCCAAAAAACCGTAAAACCTTTTAGAAATTTCGCCAAATCATGGATGTGCTCTTCATTGATATAACCTTTAACTGCACCACTCTTTTTAACCGCATAAGTTAACAAGATCATGAAAGCAAAAGTAGTCTGAATCAGGCCAGAGAAGCAATAAACACCCCAGATCGTGCTGTACCAATGTGGCAATAGGGACATCAACAAATCTACGCTGAATAAGCTAAAGCCCAAAGAGAAAACGAGCAAGAAAGCGATACTCCAAGGAAGTGCAGCTTGAGTAAGCGTACTGTCTCCTGATTTATCTTGAGAAATGGATCGGCCTACGATCTGATGTCTAAAAAGCCACATCAAAAGACCAAATCCAAAAATCCTTATCAAGAAAAATGGCAGGTTTAGATAACCCTTTTTTGTTTGAAGAAGCGCATCATTAGCCACAAGTTCAGAATCGGCCCATGGATAAAGGTACTTCAAACCAAATACCAGAATGACCCCACCCACGATGATGAATGGAATAAATGCTGTCAATGATTCTGCGATTCTTCGCACAGATGCACTCCAACCTGCTTTTGTCACCGACTGCAGAGCACTGAAAAACAGACCACCCAGTGCCAAGCATGCAAAGTAAAAGAAAGCGAGCAAAAATGCTGGCCATGCACGATCTTGAAATTTAAAGACGCCAATGAGAAACGCACAAATACCAAGAGCCGCAGCAGCCATAGTTGCTGTTTTAACTCCAGCTTTTGGCGAATAGTGAGACGCCTGTAATTGTTCTTGATGATGAGTGGACATGCTACTTAGTCTCCTTTTGAAGATGTCGAATGTATTGAACAACAGCCCAGCGCCACTCTTCTTTCGGAATATGAGACGCATACGGACCCATCAAACCTTGACCAACCTGTATCACATGATAGATTTGACCATCTTTCCAAGTTTTCACCTTCTCAGAGTGAAGTGTCGGAGGCTTTAAAGTCATTTTTTCTGCTGTTGGACTCTTACCATCACCTTTTTCACCATGACAAACGGCACAGTGAATATCGAAGTACTTCTGTCCAGTGACTAATACCTCAGACGAAAAATCGCCGGCCAATGGGTTCACGTTATTTGTAGCACCTTCGTAATCCGCAGTAAATCGATATGAATTAAAGCCTATCGGTACAGTATGCTCTGGAGGAACTCTCATTCCACGGTGAGCCGGAGACTCCTGATCATACTCCTGGGCTTTAATCGCTGGCGATTCCATCATATCTTGGATCAACTCAACATTTGGCTTATTACCACCACTACAAGCAGTGAGTCCCAGGGCCAATCCCAACATCATCAACTTTTTTTGAAGATTCATGTTTTTCATCGTCATGTTTAGTACTCCGCCACTTTCTTCACTTCAGTAGCGCCCATTTGCTTAAAGAGCTCAGTGATCTTTGATTCATCATAACCCACTTCATCCTTAGGAACAAAGATAGCGAACTTATGACTTGTTAAATCGGGGTCAATCACTGGAGGATCAACCTTAGGCAATCCACAATAATAAAAGAGCGCCCCAACCGAAGAAAGTGCTGCAAATAATATCGTCAATTCAAAAACCACTGGAATAAACGCAGGTAAACTGAAAAATGGTTTACCACCCACGTTGATGGGCCAGTTCACTGCACTTGTCCACCATGTAAACAAGAGACCTGCGGCACAACCAATGAATCCCGCAATGAAAGTCACATAGGGGATATTTGAACGTTTAATTTCCATTGCATCTTCCATTCCATGAATAGGATATGGACTAATAGCATCAAATTTTTTATATCCCTGATTTCGACATTTTTTTACTGCTTCAACGAGCTTGTGCTCGTCAAGCCAAATGCCAGCAATACCAGATTGAGTCTTAGCCATGGTGACCTCCGTGAGAATCATGACCTACATGAAGAACCGGTTTCACTTCAGCAATAGATATCGCTGGGAACAATCGCAGGTACAACAAGAATAAGGTGAAGAACATACCGAAGCTTCCCACCAGAATCGACGTATCCATCCACGTCCATCCATACATGCCCCAGTTCGATGGCAAGAAATCACGGTGCAATGAAGTCACAGTAATCACGAAACGTTCAAACCACATACCGATGTTAACGAAAATCGAAACAACGAACATAATTGGAATCGAACGACGAGCTGCCTTAAACCAGAAGACTTGCGGAGAAAGTACGTTACAGCTAACCATGGTCCAGTAAGCCCAAGCATAAGGACCAAACATCCGATTGATAAAGGCGTAACGCTCGTAGGGATTACCTGAGTACCAAGCAATAAAAAATTCTGAGGCATAGGCGTAACCCACCAACATTCCCGTGGTCATAATGATTTTGTTCATCACTTCCATATGATCCAAGGTGATGTAGTTCTTAAACTCCGGGAAACCAATTCGAACAAGGGTCATCAATGTAATAACCATTCCGAATCCAGAGAAAATCGCACCCGCAACGAAGTACGGCGGGAAGATCGTAGTGTGCCAACCGGGAAGATTAGAAACCGCGAAGTCGAACGATACGATTGTGTGGACCGATAAAACTAGCGGAGTGGAAAGACCAGCTAAGAGCAGATACAACATCTCATAGTGACTCCAATCACGTGCAGAACCTCTCCATCCCATAGACAAAGCTCCGTAAACAACTCGACGCACTTTATTTTTAGCGCGGTCACGAAGTGTTGCGAAGTCAGGAATCAAACCTATGTACCAGAAAACCATGGAGACTGTGGCATAGGTCGAAACCGCGAAAACGTCCCAAAGGAGTGGCGATCGAAAGTTAGTCCAAAGAGGACCTCTCTGGTTTGGATAAGGAAATAACCAGTAGTCCAACCAAGGTCGACCTGTGTGCAAGAGCGGAAACAAGCCGGCAGTCATTACCGCAAACACGGTCATGGCTTCTGCCGTTCTTGCTACTGACGTTCTCCATTTTTGTCGGAACAAAAAGAGGATCGCAGAAATCAATGTTCCCGCGTGCCCAATACCGATCCAAAAAACGAAGGTGACAATCATCGTACCCCAACCGATTGGGTTGTTAATACCAAGCAAACCAACTCCGGTAGCGACGAGAATTCCAATACAAATAATGTAATAAAGGAATAAGGCTTTGGCGCTTAGGAACATCGCCAGCCATCCACCCGATGGCATGCGTTCAACTGGCGCGCAAATATCCTCAGTGATATCTTTTAAGGTCTTGTTACCAAGTACCAGTGGGTTCCGCTTAATCATGCGTGGTCCCCTTTCTTCGCTTCTTCATGGTGCGGATTAATAATTCGTTCACTATTATTTCTAATTTTTGTCATATAACGAACTGCAGGGGCCGCATGGAATTCCTCGAGTAAAGAATAGCTTCTCGGTTCTTCTTTAAACATCTTAGAAACCTGGCTCTTCGGATCATTAACATCACCGAAAATAATAGCTCCTGTTGGGCAAGTCTGCTGACAAGCTACTTTAACTTCACCATCTTTAAGCTCGCGACCTTCTTGTTTAACTGAATCCTTAACAGACTTGATACGTTGAACGCAGAAAGTACACTTTTCCATAACACCGCGAATACGAACGCCCACTTCAGGGTTAAACGCCATGTGCTCTGGTTTTTGCATATCTTTACGGTAATTAAACCAATTGAATCGACGCACTTTATAAGGACAGTTATTCACACAATAGCGAGTCCCCACGCAACGGTTGTAAACCATTTCATTGAGTCCTTCGTTGCTGTGCACAGTTGCCAATACTGGGCAAACAGTTTCGCAAGGTGCATTGTCACAATGTTGACACATCACTGGTTGAAAAACTGTTTCTGCATCTGCTGGTTCACCTGTGTAATAGCGATCAATACGGATCCAATGCATTTCACGACCTTGAATCACATATTTCTTACCAACAACAGGAACATTGTTTTCAGATTGGCAGGCGACAACGCAGGCACTGCATCCGGTACACACGTTTAAATCCACCGCCATAGCCCATTTATGTCCATCGTAACGATGGTATGGCCAAATCGAGAAAATCTTATGTTTATGGAGTCCTGCAGCTTTGTTTTCGAGATACTCTTTTAAAGTGGCCTCAACAACAATCGCCCGGCCTTCCATAGAATGGTGACCTTGTACATTGGCAAGAGTATACTTCTCACCAGTTGCTTTTACGGCCACTGCCATTCCTGCATAAACGGCCCAACCATTTTTATGAGAGGACAATGGATAAGCATTAATACCAATGCCATTTCCTACTTTACCAGCACGAGTACGTCCGTAGCCAAGAGCTACAGCAATAACCTCATCATGAAGGCCTGGTTGAATATGAGCTGGAATTTCCATTTTAATTCCGTTCACTTCAATTTCAATTTTATCGCCTTCATTAAGACTTAACTTTTCAGCTGTTCCTACAGAAACAGAAGCGTAGTTATCCCAAACAATTTTTGTTACAGGATCTGGAAGCTCTTGCAACCAACCAACGTTGGCAAGCTCACCCTGACCCAACTGTACGGTTGGATAAAGAAGAAGCTCATAACCACTTCTAGCTACTGGCTTGATGCCTTGCAGTTTTTCAACTTTTGCCGTTCGAGCAGCTTCTCTGGCGTCTTTAACAGCGCCAACAGTTCCTTTTTGAAGAACGTCCAACCAGAAATCTTCGAATGAAGACTTTCCGGCTACGGCCATAACTTTTTCTTTCCAGAAAGTTTGTACGGCATCGTAATCAGTTTCTGATTTTGCTAATGCGGTATTCGCATTGCCCCAACGAGCAAACCCAACAAGTGAGCTGCGCGTGTCATACATTGGTCTGATAGTTGGTTGTTGAATCGCAAACACTCCAGAAACCGATTCACTATCCCCCCAGGCTTCGACGGAGTGATGTTCCGTTGCCACAAAATCAGCTTTGATGGCTGTTTCATCCATGTAGGAACCAATATAAACAACAGTTTCCACTTTTCCGAGAGCTACCGAAAACTTTGCACCTAAATAATAAGCTGGATTTACACCATGAATGATCAAGGTTTTTACTTTACCTTCATTCATTGCATCGATCAGATTTAACAGTGATTCCGTTGAACCATTGAGCGCCACTTGAGTTTGCCCATAAACAACTGTGTAACCATCGTTACCTAAAGCTGAGTTCAGGGCATTAACAGCCACTTGCAATAAAATGGCATCTTCAGTCTGAGCACTAGTTCCACCAGCGACAATCAGAGACTCACCTTTTGCTTTAATCAAGCTTTGTGCAACTTTTGCGAGAGCTTGGTTATCCTTCAAGCCCAACATTTCAGAGGCATTAGCGTAAGCAGAGAGCGTTTCTTTAAGAGCTGCATTTGAAGCAAGATTTGATAGTCCAGCTTTTACAACCACTTCATAAAGAAGTCCCATCGCCACTGTGAGCTGTTGAGAAGGCTTAATTTTAATACGTTTATCAGCATTTGAACCCGTCAGCGAGTAGTTTGAATCAAATACGATTAACTCACTCATGCCAACGACGTCACGACGACCATCTGCAAACTGCTTATTGTAAGCAATTGGAGTCAACCATGTTCCAAGAAAATCAGCATCAATACTAACAATGGCGCGAGCACGATCAAAACGATAAGTTGGAACAACAGCTGAGCCATAGCTCGCTTCTTGACCTTTTGAGATTGAATCTGGGGTTGTTGGCTCCCAAGCAATATGCTGAGCCTGAGTTGAATCTTGGAAATCTCTAATTAATTGACGAAGAGTTGGCGAGGCCACGTGACCAGTCAGTACATATGTTCCACCTTTAGCCACAGCGGCCTTCACTTTATCATCAAGTTCGGCCCAAGTGATCGCTACAGTTTCAGCGTTTCCACGACCTTTTCTCTGTAAATTCTGTTTAGGTCCTTGTAAGCGATCTGGATCGTAGCAAGAAAGTAGGTCCGCCTGTCCCCGCGCACTGAGAGCTCCACGGTTCAAAGGATGATTTGGATTCCCTTCAAATTTAATCGGACGACCTTCTCTTGTTTTGACCAACAAGCCAAAGGCCTCTTGCCCGTCAAACCAAGTTGACGAGTAATGAAGAGCCTGTCCAAGAGTTACTTCTTCTGGTTGCTTTGAATAAGGAACAATTTTTTGTACCGGGCGACGCAAACAACCCGCCGAACCAAGAGCTAATGAAGCTCCCATCAATTTTAGAAATTCACGTCTGGCCCAACCATCTTCACGATCCTCTTCACGAAGTGGTGATGACATAAATTCTTGTTCGGCAATTTTTTGAAATTCTGGATCATTACCCCATTGTTCCAAGCTACGCCAGTAACGCTCATCGCGCTCTACTTGCGGGCGCATGGCCTTTTTCATGGCTTCGATTTCTGGGGAATGATCGTGGTGATTCATATCTGACATATTAAATAGTCTCCCGCAATTATTGATGGCAAGTTGTACAGTTCAACGGAGCCTTGTTCTCAGGCTGTCGGTGACAGTTCACACACCAACCCATCGATAAATCTGAAAATTGGTATACTGTTTTCATTGTATCAACAGGACCGTGACAGGTATTACAGCTCACCCCTTTTTGAACGTGTGCTGAGTGGTTAAACTGAACGTGATCTGGCAGCATGTGCACCCGTGTCCACTCGATGGACTCACCCTTATCATAAGCTTCACGCATTTTAGTAATAAATGGCGAATCAGTTTTAACTTGAATATGACAATTCATACAGGTGCTCAATGCAGGCACATTTGAGTGCTTCGCACGCTCAACTTGATTGTGACAATACTGACATTTCATTTGATATAAACCAACGTGCTGTGAGTGATCAAATGGAATTGGCTGCTCGGGCTGGTGATTTTTATTGTACCCGATACCAGGCTGAAACTTACTACATGCTCCGAAAACTAAAGCTAAAATCGCGAGACTTAGCCAGTTCCAAAGCCGACTTATCGTTGCTATTTTCTGCATACCCTCTTCCCGTAGTTAAAACGTCAATATATTTATTGATCGCCCATTGATGAAAAATTCATGTTTTCTTTGTAAGTCCCCATATAAAGACTATTTTTTTCAATTGTCCAATATCTTTTTGAAAATCTTTTGAGAATTCTTGAGAAAGAAAAGCGCCGCTTCCATGAGTGTGCGTGATCTCAAGGCCGCTTTATTATGAATGCAATATTCCTAGGCAACTATTATAGAAAATTTAAACTCGTTATTTAAGATTTTTTCTCCAGCAAACAAAAGGAATCAAAAATAAATGCACAGGCTCTTTCCACAAAAGAAATGGCAAATACCTCCATACACGAGTCCAGTCACTCTTGGGGGAATGCCTTTGATTTAAGCTGTGTTCAAGTGCCAGATGAGGGCCTTATTTCAAACATTCATTCGGAAAGTCCAACGTGCCGGTCGGTTAAGTGACCGCCGATCCATTGATGTGATGGCCCTTTTGGTAAAATTTGGTCATATGTGGGTCGATGTGGGCAATGCTCCCGAACATATTGTTAGAACGACTGAATCGGAGCAACTAGCAAACGGCACATCCGCAATGTTGCGAAATCTTCGCCAATTGCCATGGGCCTCAAACGACCAGGTGCTGTTTACCGCTCAGGCTGATTTTGCAGCCCCCCCGGTTTTGATCTACAACGTGAATTGAGGCGTTCAATCAAAACTGAACTGGAGTGAACTCAACTGGAGTGAAGTGGAGTGGAGTGAATCCAACTCTAAAATCTTAACAGGACTTTCCCATAAAAGAACCTTAGGAACTTTTAAGACCAAGCGTCTCTCGTCAAAATTTATTTATGAGGCCTTATCAAAAAATACTGGCACTTGAATTCCACCCTCACTCACATTAACTTTATAGGTTTTATTAGTGGCGCGCGTGATGAAACCGCCAACTTCAAAGTTATTAAAATCACCTTTCGACCAATCATACTGCACAAAAACACCAAGATCCGCGATGACCTTTCGTTTTTTAGAGAGTGTTCCCTCTAGTTCAATCGAATTGAGGCGGGTGCGCTCTTGCACCACCCACTGACTCTCCTCACGCGATGGTATTTCAGACAGCCTTCGCACTAATTGTTTATCAAAGAAAACTTTTTCTCCACCCAACCCATCGACATGTTTTAAAACAAAATTCTTCGGCTCCGCCTCAACCTCGCGGCGATGCCCTTTGAGTAAATCGGCCTCCAAAATGGCAGAATCTAAAGTACTGGAGGTTCCTAGTAGTTTTCTTCGAAGCGTTTTATCACTTAATAAAACGAGGATCGCCTTAGATGCGACTAATCCCGTGATAAAAGGACTGTACTGAGGAGTTTTACCACGAACAATTTGACGATACATTTTCGGCGCGCGCAAATAGTCTTGTAATTCAAAGCTGTAGCCCATTTGAATAAAATCTGGCAACCAGTCTGCTCCCACTTTCAACTTTCCCCGATGAAAGCTAATTGGTTTCTGTTGAAGCAACGGGTAATCAATAAGATCATATTGAAACTTCAATTGTTCGGGAGACACTAAAGAGAATCTGACTCCTCGTTTATGAGCCTCGCGCAACAGCACTTCTTCTTCCCAATCATAGGCATCATATTGAAAGCGAGCAAACTGTTCACCTAAACGACTATAATTTCGAACTTCCGCTTCTGTGGCATCCAAAATCAAGGTGTTTTTAGCCAGCGCAGGCATCAATTCTAACATAGTTTTTTGAATAAAAGTGGCTCGACTAAGTCCACCGAAGCCTATCTCATTGATCTCAAGAAGTTTGGGTAAATTCCCTTTCACAGTATCCCCCACCAATGCCATATCAAAACGAAAACTCCCAATCAACCGATCAGGCCGAAAACGCAAAACTTCGAGTTCATTGATCAAAAAATCACTAATGGGTCCGCCGGGAACAATGCTTTTGATTTCACGCACGGGGAGACTCAGTAGGCGCATTGAAAATAAACTGATCAAATAAGCCGCTTTTTTAATTTCTTTCAAATAACTCAGCGGCAAAACCCTGGGTACAATCCCACAATCTTCTTCGATCACTCCAATCAAACCCGAATCCACAAAACGATTCCAGAGTTGAGTTTTTTGTTCTCGCCGCTGATTACTACTCAATGAAATTTGTTTTGTCATAAATACCGAACCCTCAAAGTGATGCGAACGAAGATCAATAGCCATTGAACGACCTCTTTGATTTCCTATCGGTTCATTTTGGGATTTTTTAAGTAGATTTTGCCGAAAAAGGCCAGTTTCTGCGTTGCCTTCAGCAAAATCTAAATACCAGATCTCACTGTTATGATTAAAAACCTTAATACTTTGGACGAGTGTGTTTTGGCGCCAAAACTACAATCACAGCGGTATCTGTTCTTCTTTTTCCGGTGATTTACGAAGTTCAGAAAAATTCCAAAGTTCAGAATCTAAGAGCTGCGAACAATGCACATTACCTAAAGACGCCAACATTGAATGTCGAATTTCAGGGATTTCTTTTTCCAGGTCTTGCAATAACTTTTTCATGCGTTTACGGCGCATTCCATCCTGCGATCCACACAAATTACAGGGAATGATGGGAATCTGCCAATCCTTTGCTAACGCTTCTATGTCACCTTCAGCAACATAGACCATCGGACGGACTAAAACGTTTTTTCCATCATCTGAAAGTAACTTTGGAGGCATTGCGGCCATCCGTCCAGTAAAAAACATATTCAACAAGCTGGTTTCAAGTAAATCATCTCGGTGATGACCTAAGGCCAGCTTTGTAAAACCAGTTTTATTAGCATGCGCGTATAAAATCCCGCGGCGAAGCCTGGAACATAAGGAGCAGTACACACCATCTGCGATTTTTTCTTTAACGATAGAATAAGTGTCCTTTTGCAGAATGGTCAGAGGAATCTCCAAGCTCTCCACCCAGCGTTTAAAATCCTCGATTTGAAATCCAGGTTGTTTCTGATCCAATATCACGGCTTCAAACTTGAAAGGAAGGTGACTTTTTCGTTGAATTTCTTTGAGAAGAGCTAAAAGAATACTTGAATCTTTGCCTCCAGAAACACAAACCATCCAGTTATCATTGGCTTCCATTAATGAAAAATCGTTGAGAGCCTGAACAATCTGCTTACGAATCTTAACCGCTAAGGGATGCTGAAAATCTACCACTGGAGCCTCGTTTTTTACATTTTCTCTGGTGACAAGGTCTTAGCTTCTTTTTGCCTCTGAGGCAAGATCCACAAAATCCTATGGAGCAGATTTCAGTATCTCGGCTTCCCAATCAGAGCCCCTGAGATTCTAGATTTCGTTGATCAAAAAAGAGACTGCTGTGCTGACAACGACTGCCGGGCTAAAACCTTTCATAAAGAACGCATTGATTTGGTGCCGGAACAGAACCAGCCCACTCCAGGTGGCCAACAATAAAATTAATTTTGTTTGACTGCGAATTCTAACCGTTAGAGGCCTTACTGGCGCAAGTCCGTGCGCTGGTACATCAATAGATTTTGTTTGAAAAATTGTTCGAGTTTAAAGTCTAACTCAGTGACCGTCTTAGCCTGATGAACAATTCCATATAGAACTTGCCCAAAGTCCAACCAAGCGCCTCCCGTCTTCACAAAAAACAAAAATTTACGCAAGGTGAGGCTTTCTGTTTTAAAATCTTCATGCATATAGCGTAGGAGTTTTCGAAGAGCAGCTCCGTATTCGACCGCTTCTTGTTCTGGGGTTTGTGGCGCAGATTCTCCGGTTCGGCCTATGGGAGCTTCCCATCCCCATTTCTCGCCAAATTGCCATAGCAACCAAGGTCGGGCCGTTAAAGCCCTTCCGATCATGACCATATCACAACCGGTTTCATCCAACATTCGATCCACATCGTCAGCAATCTGCACATCCCCATTGCCAATGATCGGGCAAGGCACTTGGCTTCGCAACCAGGAGATTTGTTCCCAGTCTGCCTCCCCTCGGCGCTTCTGACTTCCTTTGCGCGGATGAAGTGTTAACCAAGATGCCCCTGCCTCCTCAAGGCCACGCACAAAATCCAATAATTCCTCGCGCTCCCCTGATTCTACCGCTCGTAATTTGACGGACACGGGCACCTGAGCCCAACGAGTCGTCATGCGAACAACATTCGCCGCATAATGGGGATCCCCCATCAGTGATACTCCATAATTATGCTTTAGAGCTTTCGCTACAGGACAACCCATATTGATATCAATACCACTCACGCCCCACTGTTGAAGCTTTTCAACACTTTTGCGAATGGCATCTTCCTCATTCCCTAAAATTTGCGGAACTAAAAAAACCTGTTCCGAAGGATGCCGATAGGTTTCAGGAGTGGCACCCAGAGTCTCCAAGGGAATTTTTCGGGAGTTCAGCATTTCAGTGGGCCAAAAACTAATGGCACTGGCTGGTAAATAATCTAATAGCAGACGACGAAACGATGTGTGCGTCAAACCAACCATCGGGGCCAAAGTGATGGGAAAGTTGACGGCCCTATTCAGAACGGGCCGCTCCAGACCTTTTTTTTTTATTGTCATGAGTAAGATCTATAGTAGAGTTTTAACTTTTTAGCAAACTTACAAATCATGAATCCCTCACACTAAGGAGAATTGATTGAATAAATCACCTGGTTATAAACTTGGAATCTTGGGAGGAGGCCAGCTAGCAAGAATGCTGGCCCTTGCTGCCCATCCCTATGGCATTTTGCCACATGTTTATGCTACTTCCAATAACGAACCTGCTCCCCAAGTAACTCCTTTTTTCTTTAAAGGTGACCTCAAAGACGCCACGGTTCTAGAAGCGTTTATAAAGGCTTGTGATGTCGTTACCTTTGAAAGTGAATTTTTAGATGCGGAACTTTTGGAAAACCTCAGCGTAAAAACTCAAACACCTATTTTTCCAAAACCCAGCCTCATGGGAAAACTACAGGATCGACTTTCGCAAAAACAACTTCTGGAGAAGTATAAAATTCCAACGGCCCCCTATGCCCGCGTTGAGACTTGGCTCGACATTCATCACCTTAAGAGCTTTGGTGCCGAAGTGGTCGTTAAACAAAGACGCTTTGGTTATGACGGTTATGGAACTTTTTTTGTAAACACAAAATCGGGAAAATCCCAATGGACCGAAATTCATCAAAAGACCTCTGAAGGATTTATTGCTGAAAAGAAAATTGGGTTTAAACGTGAACTAGCCCTTTTGATGGCACGAGATCAATTTGGAAATATCATTGATTTTCCGCTGGTGGAGTCTAAACAAACCAATGCCCGCTGCGATTGGGTTATGGGCCCTATTAAACATCCAAAAGAAAATGCTTTGCGAAAAGCGATTAAGCTTTTACTTAAAAAAGAAAGTTATATTGGCCTTATTGCTTTTGAGCTTTTCGATACCGGTAATGAACTTCTGGTGAATGAGATTGCGCCACGGGTTCATAACAGCGGCCATTATAGCCAAAATGCACTTTCACTGAACCAGTTTCAAGCTCATGTGCTCGCGGTGTGCGGCTACAAACTCTTCGCACCCAAAATCTTCTCTCCCTTTGCTATGGCAAACTTATTAGGAAAATCCAATCATTCTCCGTCTTGGTCACAGCAACTTGGAAACGATAAACATCAAAGCCAGCTGCATTGGTATGGTAAAACCGAAAATAGAGTCCATCGAAAAATGGGACATATTAATGCCGTCGCCTCAACACCCAGTGCGGCACTTAAAATCGCCTTGAACGCCCGCAGAAAGGTTCAGTTATGAAAAAAGCCCAAGTAGCAATTATTATGGGAAGTGATAGTGATCTACCAGTGATGAACGCCGCTTCTGAAACTCTGAATGAATTTGAAATACCCCATCATGTACTAATTGTCTCGGCTCATAGAACTCCAGACTGGATGTATAAATTTGCAAAGTCCGCTCACAAAAAAGGTTACAAGATTATTATCGCGGGTGCGGGCGGTGCGGCCCATCTTCCAGGAATGGTGGCGTCACTGACTCCCCTTCCGGTTATTGGAGTCCCAGTGCAAGTCGGAAAGCTCAAGGGCCTCGACGCCCTCTTGTCAATTGCTCAAATGCCAAAAGGAGTGCCAGTGGCCACGGTGGCCGTTGATAATAGTCGCAATGCCGGCCTTTTGGCTGTACGAATGCTAGGTATTTGCGATGATTCTTTGACGAAAGCAATGTTTCAGTTTCAGAAGTCACAAACTAAAAAGATTATGGAAGCCAATCGCCATCTGCAAAATATGAGACTGAAAGGCCGAAAAAAAACTAACTGAAGATCATTTAGAGCAAAACACCTTTAAGGAGTTTTTCTTGAAACGGGCATGTATTTATTCCGTTGCTGAAAGGTACGGAAGTTTTTCCCCTTAGGAGGTTATTATGATTTTTCACCGTCCCAGTAAAACGAGAGGTCATGCTGACCGCGGTTGGTTAACCAGTTACCACACATTTTCCTTTGCCGAATACTATGATCCAAACTTCTTGGGGTTCAGTGTATTACGCGTGATCAATGAGGACTGGATTGCGGGAGGAACAGGTTTTCCCACTCATGGTCACAAAGATATGGAGATCATCACCTATATGGTCGAAGGTATTTTGGAGCACAAAGACACCCTTGGTAATGCGGAATTGTTGCGTTCTGGGGAAGTCCAGCGCATGACGGCTGGGAGCGGTGTTCGCCACTCAGAGTATAGTCATCGCAAGGACTCTCCGGTTCATCTCTTGCAAATTTGGTTATTGCCCGAAGCTCCTAATTTGGAGCCTTCCTACGAACAGCGTTCCTTTTTAAATGAATTATCAAAAGGAGAATTAACTTTGCTGGTTTCACCCTACGGAGAAGAAAACTCCTTGAAGATTCATCAAGATGTCAGGTTGTTTGCAAAAAGGAGCCATCAGGGGTTCTTTCAGAGTCAAGACCTCAGTGTCAAACGAAGCTACTATTTGCAGCTCATCAAAGGGGAATTGAAAGTGAACGCATTAACGTTGGTACCCGGTGATGGGTTGGCCATACAAAATGAGACTAAACTTTCAATGGAATCAACGTCAGGATGTGAATTTTTATTTTTTGATTTGCCACTCTGATTTAAAATCAACCTACTGAGGGGCTGTTCGGTAAATCCATTTTTGTGATTTTCCATAACTTTTACTTATAGCTTCGTTACTCCTCCTCGCTTTAGCGCCTCAGGCTAGAGCTTCGTCGGAGTGCCTTGCTATAAATAAAACTAATGAAAAATCATCAAAAAGCGATTTACCGAACAGCCCCTACTTAGATTCTGCTGAAAAAGTCCGGTTAAAAATTAGTGTATCTACCCGAAATGAAGC
>CAZYOE010000032.1:0-36699 GCA_964648725.1 uncultured Pseudobdellovibrionaceae bacterium
TTCTCACCGTAGCCAATGCCCATAACTGGATTTTCAGTAAAAATATACCAATTGGTTTTCCATAGAACGACTCGCTCAGAATCATAACTTTTTTGAGAGTCAAAAACGAGCAAAGTTCGCTCGCGAAATTTCGGCCATACCGCTAAGAGGGTTCCTCCACCAATAAACATGAGCAAAATGGTGATGAGGCCAAAGCGACGATTAAAAACGAAGCTGCCGATGATAGCTGAAAATACCAGCGCCAGCCAAACTCCCCTGGTAAAGGTAAACAGAACGGCAAATCCTGTTAAAGTTAGAGTTGCAGGAACCAGAAAGAAATGGCGGTTTTTGCTATAAATAAAAAATATCGAGAGGGGAAGCAAGAGTGCAGTCAAAGGCCCATAAGATTGGGCTAAGGCCATGGCATTAGAGAATAGCCCGCCGGTGCGCCAAAATCCTGTGAGATTTTCGGCTCGATCGCTCCAATTTTGAAGAAGGGGGTCAAAGCCCAGAAAATAAATAGTAACAGCATAACCCGCAGCCAAAGCCAGCATCGACAAGAGTAGGGTGATCATTTTGCGATCAGGTAGGGACTCTTTCCACAAAAAAACCAGAAGGGGCAATTGAAATAGCCATATAAAATCACCCATGGCTTTTCCAAAGAAGGTCAAGTCGGAGGTTTTGACTACAAAGCTCGTAGCCACCCACAGGAACCAGGGAATTGACAGCAAAAACCATTTTGGCATCGGAGTCGAAATCCCAGCTTTTTTATTGCGTATCCAGATGTACGATCCAAAAAGGGTGGTGAGCGCCAAAAAAAGATCCATTAGACTCTGCGAGCTGACCAGACCCATAAAAAGTCCACCGATAAGGAAACGTGAGGTTTTTTTCATAATCGTTTGTAATCATCTTGGTAACGAATAATATCATCTTCACCAAAATAAGTTCCCATTTGAACTTCGATAAACTCAAGTTTCGTATCGCCGTTATTTCGCATGCGATGTTTTGATCCCAAGGGAATCTTCACGTAACTCCCGGCCTGAACAGGAATGATTGTATCATCAAGCACCACTTCGCCTTGACCTTGGGTGATGATCCAGTGCTCTTCTCTTTTGGTATGACTTTGATAGGAAAGTTGTTCATGAGGAAGTACCTCGATCACTTTTGATTTGAACTGAGGAGTATCTTTGAGAATCTCATACTTTCCCCAAGGTCGGAATTCAAAAACATGATCGTGGGCCAACGTTGGCCAATTTTTCTTAACTTGGTCGTAAGTGTCTTTAACAGCTTGGGTTGAGCCCTTTTTCGAAATCAACAAAGCGTCCTTAGTATCAACGACAATTAAATCTTGGGTTTCAATAAAAGCGTATTTTTTTTCTTGATCGGAGAACACAAAGTTATTCTCGGCTCGAATAGAGATGGTAGAATCTTTTTTGGAGTCTAAGAGTTCCTCGATAGCATCCCAAGACCCCACATCACTCCAACCAATCTCGCATGGAATACAAGCAAGCTGCTGTGAAGAAAGTTTTTCTATGATCGCGTAATCAATACTGATACTTTCAACAGACTCGTAAACATCCTTAAAGTTACTAAGATCCTCTTTTACGCCTTGTAAAAGTGACCACATTTTTGGCTGTAAAGTTTCAAAGACTTGAATCATCGTGCTCGCTTTAAAAATAAAAATTCCTGCGTTCCAAAAAAAACTCTGAGCTTTTAAAAATGCGGTAGCAGTTTCTAGGTTTGGTTTTTCATGAAACTTGATCACGGGGTAGCTGGCTAGGTCATCTTGGTTGTTTAGAGTCGAATTTGCCACCTGAATATAGCCATACCCAGTCGCTGGGTGATTGGGTTTGATTCCTAAGGTGACTATTCGACCTTGAGAAGCTTCTAGTTGGGCTAGCGAAAGCGCGTCAGCAAAAGCATCCTCTTTAGCAATCAAATGATCTGCTGGAAAAATTCCGACGACATTATTATGTAAACATTTTCTCTTTAGTAGGAGGCAAAGTAAGGCCACTGCAGGTGCTGTGTTTTTAGCGAGAGGTTCTAAAATCACTTGTTCGGGTGGAATACCCAATTGTTTCGTTTCCCGCAAAGTGAGATCGCGGAGGGTTTGCGAAGTAATAATCCAGGGTGTTCCAAAAGTTAATAATCGACGAATGGTCAAAGTATGCAGAGAATCTCCGAAAATTTGGCAGAACTGTTTGGGCAATTTGGTTCTTGATGCAGGCCAAAGTCGAGTGCCGCTGCCTCCGGAAAGTATAACAGGAATCATAGTTTACCTCTCCGTTTAGATTTAGATGTTTGGCTCAGTAAAGGCAAGCCATAGCATGGCCTATTTCCGCATAAATTTGAATTGAGCTTAGGTTTTCATTGATGAAATGCCATTCATAGGCCCACTGAGGGACCATTTACTGAAAGTTCTCAGATTAGAGGCGTCACTGATTACTATGCTTACGCTAATAAATATCGTTTTTATCAGGGCTCAAAGAGAGTGGTTCCTTATTTCTATACGCATGGTCCTAAGGTCAATTTAGGTTTTGTTAAACGCATCTTGCCTAATCCCAACTTTGTGTAGTTAGTACCAGGAGGGGGCGGGCGTGATCATGGTTTTGAAATTTTGCCGATGAGGGTTGGGGATATTAATTGTAAGTCTTTTAAACTCTATCGCCCATTATACTTTGATGTATGGACTAAAAAAACGAGTGGCAAATCAAAAAATTAGTCCAGCCGCCGCCATCGACACTAGTAGTTTGGGGGCCATTCCTTCAGCCTCGAAAGGCCGTTAAAGATTTTTTTAAGACGGCTGCAACCTTTTTGGAGTTTGGTCTCAAGAGAATGTATGGCGGATTTATATAATTGGGACAGTATTATTACAGAACTAGGGCCTCGGCTTTTTCGGCACTTTTGTGTGCGTTTTAGTGACGAACAGGCTGATGATTTAACTCAAGAATGTCTGATTCGCCTTGTGCAAAAGGTGGAGTCCGGAGCCTTTGACTCGTCCAGGGGAAACTTGCGAATGTATGCCTTTGGTATTGCCCACTTCATTGCACTTGAGAACTCCAAATCAGTAATTGAGCTTTCATCGGAGGATGTTGAAAGCTCTATAGATGCCAAGACTTCGCTGGAAGACTGGATGATTCAAAAAAGCGATGTTGAATTTTTACGATTAAAAATCAAACAACTATCTACAATGGAACAACAAGTGATTGCACTGATGGTCGATGAGGAACTGACCTTTGAGGAAATCGCTGGTATTCTACAGTGTCCCATTGGCACCGTGAAAAGCCATAACCACCGGGCAAAGCAAAAGCTCACTGAACTTTTTAAAAAGGAGTATTCGAAATGAAAGACTCGCAGTTTAACACCTTACTTTCAAAGTTTCGAAAAAAGAATCCTAATGATTTACAGATGCAGAAGTGGAAGCGAGCAGTTGCCTCAAGTCGGCCCCAGCGTTCTGTTTCTCCGCGACATCGATGGGTAGAGCTAGCCGTCGCAAGCATCATTGGATTTGTAATTGGGGCGGCAATGTTTGGTTGGTTAAAGCCGAGGTCTTCCGATTTGTTAGTGGCAGAAAATCAACAAAATGATGCAACCTATGAGTTTGTTCTCACCAAGAACTAGTAAAGAAACTAACTCGTTTGGAGGATTATTATGAAAAAACTTTTGAGTGTTCTAGTTCTATTAGCTTTGAGCGGAGCTGCGATGGGAGAGTCAAAGAGTAACGACTTTGGTCGCTCAGATTCTAAATTAGAGCCTCTCAGCGCCAGCGAACTTCGTCAGCGTCTTGAATTAAGGGGTGAAATTTTTGTAACTGATAAAACGGGACGTTTGTTGTTTCAAGAGAATGAAACGCGCAATTGGTCTTTTGGCAGCTCCGGTAATCTTGTAAGCCATTGGTCCTTTCGCTCCGATGCGGTGAAAGAAATGGCGCTTCGCCATGAATGGAGTCTCGCAGAAAATGCGACCTTGAGCGTATTGGTGCAACAGTTCGACACCATGGAAAGATACAAAGCCGGTGGGGAGGCTGTGAAAACAGGCAAGCTCCTTAAGGAGCAAAAAATCGAAATAAAGGATTTTGCCCCTCTGGTATGGGTGGTGCAAGAAACTGACTCATCTAAGGTTGTCGTTCGCATCACTCCCTTTCTAAAAGATCAGGTCGAATCTTTGGATGTCAGTGGTCTTCCCATCAGTCTCAGTGGTAGCGTTGTTTATGATAATCAGGGTCGCATTTGGGCCATGGTGAACTCTATTGAAGGAAACTTTGTGAGTCTTAAAACTCACCTTGGCCTAGTGGCCATTAGCTTTAGCCCGTTTAAAGGAGCTAAAGAGCTGGGTGTAGCTACTGGTAGCAGTATTGTTTTAAATGCAAATGGCAATCTGAAACTCACCATTCTTAGTGGTAAACCAATTATGTTGAGCACCGTTCCCGCCAAAGTCTATGGCTTTATTGATCTCAGTAAGAAGTCGGAGCGACTTGGCTCGGTCTATGGATATTCGAGCAGCCGCGACGACAACTTCTTGAAGAATTTGTAGATTACTAACTTTGAACCGGGCAACTTGTGAGAATAAAATCTTTAAATTGCACTCCAAGTTGCTCGCCTTCATAGGAAATAGCTAGTAACGCTAACTTAGAAGCCCAGCCATAGACATTCTCGCAAGGGCATTCATTTAATCGAACCGATAAATCAGATATGCACATTCGTTTATAAACCGCGCCTGGGCTATTGAGACTCTCACTTTCAGATTTTTCCTTGTGAGTGCGAAAAAAACCACCCGCTAAACGGCATCCCACCATGTAAATCACGGGCTCAGCAGTAGCGCCTTCAGCGGTAACTACCGAAGGAATGCCCTCTTGAATTACCACCTCTTCAACATCGCGGCCACCTTTTGCGGCTTTCATTTTTTTTCGGGATTTATAATTAAGCGATTTGAAATCCTCACCGGAATTAACTTTTAATACTGCTAATCCATAGGTGCCGGAATTGTTTTTTACGAAGATAAAGGGCTCATGAGTGATATTGCGTTTAGCATATTCGATTCTAAGATCGGCAATCATATTATCTACGCGGGCGGCAACGGCGTTCACGCTCTCATCATCGGTAATATCGAATCCTTTAAACTCTTCCGTTCGAACTTGCATCAGAAAAGCATCGATCTCCGCGATCTGACAGAACTCGCCGACAAGCTGATTATAAAATTTAAAGAAATTGCTTTTCTTTCTTTGATACCAACCTAGTTCGCGAGGGGGATTGATAGGTTGTTGAATATCCTTGGCCCAGTCTTCTTTTGCCTCTGAGAAATCGTTATTGCTAACTATCAAATCCGGTCCGAATCCTTTTACATCCGGGTGATCTAAAAAGGCCGAATGCACCACTACTTTTCTGCCACTGGCGGATTCAAGCTCCATGGCCTTGTCAAGATTCCGAGGAATACCCACTAAAACCTGACAGCCTGCGGTTTCAAGCTGGGTTTTAATGGTGATGACATTTTCCCAATAAAACGAATTTTGGGTATGTTCCTCGGTAACGAGCAGAACTTTTTGTGGAACCGGCGAGTAGTGTTTCTGCAAATAAGACTTAAATAAGTCAGGGCATTCTTCCAAGTCGGCAGGGCAAATATTGTTAAAGCCGGCAGGAAAGATATTGGCATCCACAATCCCAACTTTATAACCAGCATCACGCACATCATAACTTGAATATATCGGATAGGCGAGGCGAGCTGTTTTTTCCTCATACCATTTCATGAGCTTTTCATGGTGGAGACAAGTTTTCTGATGAACGATGGGATGTGACACTAAGCTGCTCCTTTATTTCGTTTTTTTCTTCGGAAGAGTAGTGGGAATATATTCAGGTCTCTCATTACTTTCAAGCGGAATGCTATTGGCCGCTTCGGAGGCTGTGAGCGAAGGTATTTTAACATCTGTGGATTGGCTAAATGGTTGATTCCAAGGTTTCTTGAGGAGTTCCTGGTTAAGGAGATTTAAAGCCTTGGTTTCGAGCATTTTAATTTGATGGTAAACTTCCGCAGTTTTGACGAAGGCAGGGCTTTCTTCGGGTGCTTCAAAGCTTTTGAGTCTTTCAATAGCTTCCAAATACCAGGAAAGAAAGTCTGACTTTTTCTTCGCCTCATTAACTAGGTCGGCTTCCCAATCTTTGGAGATCGCGATTTTAAACTTTTCAATAAATGACCAAAGGTTTGTATACGTAGAGATAAGTGTTTTTTGTGCTTCGGGGGCCCAATTAGGATGGTTAAGCTCAATGGCTTGAATCAAGTACCGTTGGTTCCTTGTGAGAGTTAGAACATTTTGACGAAAACTTTCCTCATCAATTTGAGTGAGCGAAAGGCCTCCCATCTTCACAAGTGTGCGGCTCAACCACTCAGGATCTGCGTTCTTTTTAATAGCTCTGACTTGGTTAATTCCTTTTTCAGCTTTTTGGTTATAGTTATCGGCCAAAATTGGCTGATTCATTCTCGCGTAAACGGAAGCAATTCGAGCTGGGATTTCCGCGAGCGTAATCTCCAGCGGCAAATATGAATTGAGCCGGGAGGCATCTAAGAGTGCTGCCAGGGCCTTTTCATTGTCGAGTAAAACTTCATAACAAAAAGCCATTCGATAGAGGGCTAGAGCGACAAATTCCATTTGCCGGTCTGTTGAACGCTCCACTATTTGTTTGTAGACGCTGAGGGCCCCACTCCAGTCATCGAGTCCTTCTTTCGCTCTTCCATAGGTAAATAGAATGGCATACCAGTGCTGCGAATTTGGATTGGCTGACAAATATTGATAGATGTCGTTATTAACCGTCAAATAGTCTTTGGACTCGATGTGGGTTTGCCATTTCAGCAAAAGGGCCTCGTCATTTTCATACTGAACACGGTTAGGTCCCTTTGGGGACTCAGGGATTGGCTTTGGTGAAAAAGAAAAACAGCCAGAGAGACCCAAAATGAATACCAGGGTTGGACTAAAAAAAATCATTTTACGGAGGTCGATTCGATCCATTTGTAATCCCTTACAAGTTGCTGAAGCCCTTTTAAATCGGCAATGTCTTGATCATACTCTGGGAGCATTAAAATTTCCAAATCATTAATGGAATTAGTCATGCTTTGAAGGGCCAGAAGCCGCGCTTCATAGTATTGGTTGAGGGTTTTGCAAAACTCATCAGTACGGCTTCCGGTATTAAAGGGTTTAGGAAGCCAGTTAGGATAGGATCGATTAATGGTCAATATTTTTAGTTTATAGCCACCTTCTCTGATTTCTTTGGCGAAAGCTTTTGCCTCTTCAATTTTAGCGGCGTCAAAAGCAGTCACTAAATTAAAGATGGTGTTTTTACCAAGTAAAAGTTGATTCACTTTTTGCGTGCGTTCTTCAAGGCGAGCTTGCCAGGATTCTATACTCAGAAAAAAATCTCTGAGTTCGGCTATAAAGTCAGAGCCCGTCAGGACTTGCAAAGCCTGCAGAACTTTCTGCGTGCCGAGTTGAAAAATCTGCTGCATGAAATTAGTTGTTTTAGATTGTTTGAACCACTTGGTAATCGGTTCGCTAAAAAGAGTGGATATTTTTTGTGGCGCTTTCAGAAAATCGATTGCATGTTTAGTTGGGGGGGTATCCAAAATAATGAGGTCATATTTTTTGCTCTCATACGCTGAATATAATTTTTCAAGGGCGGTAAACTCTTGCGAACCGCTCAAGGTTGTCGAAAGTTGCTGATAAAGTTTATTTTTAAAGATTGAATTAGCATCAGCGCCTTTGCTCGCCGCTCGACGAACAAAATCATCGAAGGTTTGTTTTGAATTTAAAACACTGGCCCAGAGTTCACCTTTAGCTTCAGGAAAGTGAATCTTTTGGTCGGACCCATCGTCTTTGAGACCAAAGGTGGTGGCAAGGCGACGAGCGGGATCAACGGTCAATACCAATACTTTACGTCCCTGGAGAGCTCCCCAAACTCCATGTGATGCCGAAACCGTGGTTTTGCCCACACCACCACTACCAATACAAACAATGATTTCGGTGCTTGAATCAATCATGGCAGCCTCGACTCTAAAGAATTGGTGATTTCATCAGGATCTGAACTGAAATTCATTGGTAAAAGGCTTAAATTTGGATGACGATGCCTTAGATAGCTGATCCATGCCTCTTGACGTAATATCAAATCATCAAGTTCTCTTAAAAAACTCTTTTCCTCTTCTGTATTCTTGCCGGCATCCGCCTTTTTGATTTGCTGAAGCTCACTGGCAGGCCAAATCTTGTTACAATAAATTTGTGGTTTAACACCGACCTCATCTAAAATTTCTCGATGGAGTTCATCAGCTTCAACGGCTGGGAGTTCTTCAGGGAGAGAAACAATGATGTATTCGCAAATTTTAAAGTTCCGAATGGTTGCAAGCATGGTAGATGTTTGCTCGGCCATAGGGCCAAAGCGAACGGCCTCAGCCATTCCCCGCGGTGCCCTTAAAAGAGCCATCATATGGCCGGTGGCATAGCAGTCGACCACGATTACATCGTAGTTTAGGGGAGGGCCTACATCGCGAATACCGCTGGTAATCTTTCCAAGGATCGCTAATTCCGAAAGGGCAGGAGCAACATCAATCAGAGATCGACTGATACGATTTTCAAAAAAAAGCTTATAGAGGCTCTCAATTTTCAGAAGATGAATAGCATATTCTCTGAGGCATTCCGCTCCAGACCAGAGGGCGATATCAAGGTTTTCTTGGTAAGACTGAGGCTGATACTCCACCGGAAACTTTAAAAAATCCGAGTAAAAGCTACGCAATCCCAATTCCACTAACAACACTCTTTTATTGCGAGCAAGTTTTTTAGCAAAAGCCAGTGCTACGACGGATTTTCCGACGCCCCCTTTACCTGTCACAAAAATGATCTTTTGGTCCTTCATTCCCACTTAATCCTTCGGTGTCAGAGTTAAAACTGACTTAATGAACTTCCTTTTAGGATCATTTGGTCAGCGGCCCTTCTGCTTTTCCATGAAACCGATATAAAATACTGTTCGGGGCGTAGTATTTCATTGATTTTCCACGCTGTCTCTCCTAAATTTATGCCCAAAATTTTGGCTAAGGAGCGTTAATGAAAACTCAATTAGAGAAAGTGTCTACTCTTGGACGTAAATTAAATATCGAAGTCCCAGCAGCTCTAGTTGCTACCACAATGGATCGATTTTACAAAGGTGTTCAACAAGAAGCTGAATTAAAAGGTTTCAGAAAAGGTAAAGCACCAATTGCGATGATTAAAAGTCTTTATGGTGACCGTGTGAAAATGGATGTTACCCAAGAACTTTTGAAGCTTGGTTTCAGCAAGGGCTTGCAAGAGCACAAATTAGATCCTGTTGACTACCCTGAATTCGAATTTGACGAAGTTATTGACGGAAAAGATTTTAACTTTTCAGCAAACTTTGAAGTTCGTCCTGAAGTTGAGTTAAAGACTTATGAAGGTCTCGATATCGTAAAAGAAGTTTTCTCTGTTGATCCAAAAGAAGTAGATAAAATTCTTGAAAACATCAGAAACTCAAGAGCCACTTCAGAAGATGTCACTGAAGAGCGCCCGGCACAGGACGGCGATATCGCGGTGATCGATTTCAAAGGTATCGTTGATGGAGCTCCCCTTGAAAGAGGCGATGGCACAGATCACCCTCTTGAATTGGGATCAAAAAGCTTTATAGAAGGTTTCGAAGAGGGCATTATCGGAATGAAAGTGGGCGAGAGCAAAAATCTTCACCTTAAGTTTCCAGAAAACTACCATGACGGTCTTTCAAGCAAACCTGTTGATTTTGAAGTGACGCTTAAAAAACTTCGCAAGAAAGTTTTGCCTGAGTTAAACGACGAATTCGTTCAGAACATGAGTGGTGGAACTGGCTCTGTTGAAGATTTGAAAAAGAATATCATGAAGGATCTCGAAGATCGTCAAAATAAAAAGACAGAAGAGAATCTAAAAGAGAATCTTCTTCAAAAGTTGATTGAGTTGAACCCTCTTGAAATTCCCCAGTCATTAGTTCGAGAACAGAAGAAATTGCTTATTCAAGATATGCAAAAGCAAATGGCTAATGATGGCATGAACGAAGAGGATTATGCAGAATACAAAGATAAGTGGGATGTCAACTTCGAAAAGACAGCAAAACAAATGATCCATGTGGCTTATCTGATAGATACAATTGCCGCTAAAAATGAATTGCACTGCACAAAAGAAGATGTTGATGCAAAGTTCGATGAGTATGCAAAGCAAACTGGAATCGAACTTTCTCGTATCCGTGAGTTCTACTCTAAAGCTGAATCAATGAACCGTTTGATTCATAAGATCACGGAAGAGAAGGTGATTGGCTATTTGATGTCTAAATCGAACATCAAAGAAGTTCCCGCTAAAGCCTAGTTCGGCCCCCAAAGGAGATCACTTCGTCCTTCCAGAAAAAGCCAGGTTCAAAGAGCCTGGCTTTTTTTATTGAAGACCTTCCAGGTTTTTAAATAGTTAAATGCTTGGAAAACTTGGAAATCAGATTTCAAAAGTTTGTCTTTAGGAGATAGTGTATCTTCTGATTTTTTATTCACTTCGTTCCACCAAGCTGTGACTGAAGCTCCGCCTTCATCTTTTGCAACAGCGTTCACTTTGTCTTTTTCGTTGATCAAATGACCTTCCATATCTTTTTCACGTAAATTATCACTGGTAACAACGGCCTTATTGAAAGCCTGGAAATCGACATTTTGGATCTCAATGTCTGGTGTAATTCCTTCGGCCTGAATGGAACGGCCATTAGGAGTGTAGTAACGAGCAACGGTTAATTTGAGTCCAGATCCATCACCAAGTTTAATCACTGACTGAACTGAACCCTTACCGAAGCTACGCTCACCAGCAATCAGGGCGCGGTTGTTATCTTGAAGAGCGCCTGCCAAAATTTCACTGGCACTGGCAGAGTATTCATTGATAAGTACCACGATGGGAACCGCTGGGTAACCACCATCTTTTTTGGCGGAGACAACTTCCTTATCTTGTTTGCTGCGGCCAATTGTCGAAACAATAGTTCCCTCATCTAAAAACATATCGCTAATTTTGATAGCTTGCTCAAAGAGTCCTCCCGGATTCCTACGCAAATCGATGAGGAGACCCTTGAAGTCTTTGGTTTGTTTTGTGTAATCTGCCAGAACCTTTTCGAGATCTTTAGAGGTATTTTCAATAAAACTTGTAATACGCACGTATCCATAGCCGTCACCGAGATCTGTGAACTTAACTGACTTTAATTTTACTTGTCCCCGACGAATCGCATAGTCGGTAGGTTGGTCAGCCTGCCCCCTCACAATACTTAAAGTGACAACTGTACCACGCTTTCCTCGCATTAGTTGAGAAGACTCTACGAGGCTTAGTCCTTTGGTGCTGTGACCATTGATGGACACAATTTTATCACCGGCTTTAATTCCGGCATTCCAGGCGGGAGCATCTTCGATGGGAGATATAATGGTTAAAATTCCGTTTTGAACGGAGATCTCAATTCCCAGTCCGCCAAATTCACCAGTGGTTTCCGATTCAAATTCTTTGTAAATATCTGCCGGCATATAGTTCGTATGTGGATCTAATTCTCGCAGCATTCCCTTGATGGCACCGTAGACGAGTTTTTTAGTGTCCACTTCCTCAACGTAAAACTGTTGAACCATATTCAAAATCTTGGTGAAGGTTTGCAGTTCAGTATATCGATCCTCTGCAAAGGCCACGATAGGTAGTCGAAGAGAGAACAACACTGTCGCTAGCAACCCCGCAATAAGTAGTATCTTATTAGTTTTCATTGAACGTTCTCCCATTGATTCGACTCTTTTGTAAAGAGTTCTGATTTAGTTAAAATCCATCGTAAAGGGTCAGAGGGTAGACTGCCTTCCCTCACTTCGAAGTAAAGGCCCTCGCCAAAACGGCCACGAGCAAAATCCACTTTCCCTAGAGTGCTACCTTCTTCAATCATGTCTCCAATATTGATATTTGCCAATTGAACTCTCGAGTATACGGAGTGGAGATCACGCCCATGGTCCAGGATAACCGTTTTACCTAGCCCTTGAATAGTTCCGATCCACGCAACAGTTCCATCGGCCATGGCTCGCACAGATGATCCAGGGGCGCTTTCAAAGAGAACTCCGTGAAAGGGGAGCGCGGGTGTTACTGGATCTAACTTCAAAACCCCAAAACTAAATCTCACATTCCCGTCCGAAGGACTAGTCAGTTGTCCTTTGCGATCAATAAAGTTTTTATTTAAAAGCGATTGGTAAAGGTTGGCTTTTTCTTTATCTTTGTTTGTCAGCGCACTTTTTAACTCTTGAGTCCACATTTTAGAATTGGATTTAAGGCGTCGTCGAATTTTAGTTAAAATTTCGCCTTTCTTCTTGAGCTCGCTGATAAATGTTTCTGATTGGGTTTTAAGATCACGATGGAGTTCATTAAGCTTTGACATTCGCAACGACTGTTTTTGTCTCTCACTCTCGAGTTTAATAATGTTTCGATTGTATTGGCGTACGAGATCAATGTCGAGACGAGTGGCTAGAAGAAAGAATGCATGATTGCGTTCAAGCTCTCCAGGGTTGGATGATTCGAGCCCGAGTCTTGATTGAGGTAACGAATTCGATTGAGAATCAGTCCCCGTTTGTTAATGATGACCTCCGTTAGAATTTTGATGTTTTCAGTGGTTTCACTGAGTGCTAACTCAAGTTCCAGCTTTTGATTAATAAGTTCGGTTTCTCTGACTGAAATGTTACGGATCTTGCCATCGACCTGTTTCCACTCTTTGAGGAGGCTTGCATTTGAATTGTTGCTTGCTAGCAGGCGCGGCACTGCTAAAAATAAACTAAAAAAAATGGCGACACTTAGCCTTTTCTTAACCATTAGATTTCAGTCCTTGCTTGCGAAACAGTTCAAGAAAGGCATTGATTTTATTTTTGTGGCCTGAAGCTGCCCAACCCGTATTGATTTCAGTCAGACAGAAGTAACTTCCCAAAAAGCCGATAATAGCGGAAAGTGTAATGGCAAGGGACCATTCGATGCTTGAAAGTTGCCACAGACTTGTTTCAAAATCCAAAATTGTAGCAAGTTCGCCCGAGGTGCTCTTCAAAATGTAAATGATAAAGGTTGCAATACAGAGTGCAAAGGTCATTGAAGCTATTGAAAGTAGAGTTCCTTCGATCAAAAAGGGTTTTCGGATCATTCCCGGAGTAGCACCTACAAGTTCCAAAATTTCAATTTCTTCGCGTTGAGAGTTGATATGCGAGCGAATTGTATTGCCTATAACTAAAATCAAGGCAAAACCCAGACCCACTAAAAAGAATATGGTTGCACCTCGAAAGGACTCCAACACCGCAGAGTATTTTTCAGCCCAGGATTTTCCATAACTAGTAGAATCGACGAACGGACTTTTACTGACTTCATTGCTGATCGTTTTGAACAGCTCAAAGAGCGACTCTCCAAAAAAGATAGACGATCCCTTTACAATGAAGTGGGGAGGAATGGCCGCTACCAAGTCATCAGTGTCTGCGAAATCCAAATTAGACTTTGGCATTAGTTTTTTTAAGCTCTTTCGGATATCGTCAGAAGACTGAAAAAAGGCGGTTGCTTGGTCACTAAATGTTTTAAAGACTCCCTTTATATGTTCAATATCTCCTGGTTTAACATCTTGTTTTAGATAGACTGTCATCTCAGAGTGATGACTCCAACGTTCAATTAAATGAGAAACAGATTGAATTGAAATCCATGAGGAGATGGCGAAAAAATAAACGAGGTTAGTCACGAAAAAAGTGCTCGTCAGAAGGACATTTCGTTTCATCACGCGCTCCCTTTGAGCGCGCCGTCCTTGATCTCGATGCGACGTTTCTTATATTTTTCAATTAAGTAAGTATCATGGGTCGCCACAAATACTGTTGTTCCTTGAGCACAGATTTGTTCTAAGACTTCCATGATTTCTTTAGCGAGGGCATGATCAAGATTTCCAGTGGGTTCATCAGCAATCAGTACAAAAGGCTGATGAATGATGGCACGGGCAATGGCAGTTCTTTGTTGCTCTCCACCAGACACAAATTCAGGATATTGTTTCCATTTATCTTCGATTCCCAATAGATCGAGGGTCTCCATGACTTTCTTTTTAATTACTGACTGGGAATCCCCCTTGATTTCTAAGGGAAGGGCGACATTGTCAAATATAGTTTTGTTTTTGAGTAATTTGAAATCCTGGAAAACCACGCCGATTTTACGACGATAAAAAGGGACATCGGTACTTGTTAGATTCGCAAGCGAAAAATCTCCTACGGAAATTTGCCCAGAGGTAGGGCGATCAAAGGCAGAGATCATTCTGAACAAAGTTGTTTTACCTGCGCCACTCGGGCCAGTTAAAAACACGAATTCTCCCTTGCCGATAGAAAAGCTGACATCTCTAAGAGCATGAACGGGGCCTGTATATGTTTTGTAGACATGAGTTAAGTTAATCACACATTTATTTTAGACTTTTCGTATAACATTTGGCCACTCTGCAAAAGGTCCAGAATTTTGCGATGTTGACTACGAAGAGCATCGCGGAGTTTCTGGCGCCGCAATGGGGCCGGTGCGGAGTTAATAAAGTCACCATAAGGTGTTTTATAGCTCTTAATAACCGCGCCATTTTTAAATACGCGAGTGACCATTACAAGAGCGTCAGAGCCCCAGTCTTCGGTCTGAATATGATAGAGGTCTCCCCAAATTCGCACGTCTGAATTATAGCCTTTTTCCATCTTAGATTGAGGCTAAACCACGTTTCATTTCAAGACAAGAGGCCGGCTTCATTCGCTCGACTAAAATCTCAAAAATCTACTTAAGTCTGTTCCTGGCCTGGCCGATAAATAAATGTGACAAATATAAAAATTATTTACCTAAAAATAGTCGTAAGTCTCGGAATTTGCCTTCAAATAGGGTGTGCTCCTAAAAAGAGTAAATCAGCTGAGCCTGCGCCGAGTGTTCCCGAAGAAGCCTACTGCTCCACCGTAACTGCCGTGGCAAATCCTGTGACCCTGACTGGGCACGCTGATTACCAATACCTCAAACCGTCGTATCAATCAGGGGCTTACGGTCTTACTCTAAATACAGAGAATGCTCCTTTTGAAAAACCGATCCGAAGAGCCGAATTGCGTGTTAAGAACTCAGCGGGTGTAGTGGTTCAGTGTGGAGAAACTGATCTCAACGGAGATTACTCCGTGCAAATCGAAAAACCATCGGCAGCTACTAGTTATAGTGTTGAAATTAACTCTCGGGGCGACAATGCTGATGTCAAAGCTAGTATTCTTGATAAAGCGACTGCAAAAAAATATTATACCGTGAGCACAGGAGTGGCGGTCGTACCGACAGATAGTGCTGTAAGTGTGGCAACAATCACAGCATCAGCAACAGGGAATATTGAGGGCGGGGCCTTTCACATCCTTGACGAGATTCTCGAGGTTAATAAATACTTGGGCACTTATACCATTGATGCCAGTTGCTCTATCTGCCAAGGTTTTTCAGTCGCGCCCAAAGTAATGGTTTATTGGATCAAAGGTTTTAATCCCGCCTCCTATCTTGGAGAGTCTTCGGGTTTGAGTTTTTTTGATTCATCGGGCTCCATTGATCCTATTCCGAGTTTGTATATTTTGGGCGGCTCTAATGGTGATGTCGATACGGCGGATACCGATCATTTCGACGATTCCGTGATCATCCATGAATACGGCCATTTTCTTGAAAAGACTTATTGGAAAACTGATTCTCCAGGAGGAGTACACAACGGTAACTTGATTATTGATCCACGATTGGCATTTAGCGAAGGCTTTGCCAACTTTTTACCTTCGGCAGTTACGGGAAGTGCAAAATACATTGATACCATTGGCTCGCCTTATGGAACTCCGCTGGTAGGTGTGTACCTAGATTTAGAGAATGAAGTGGGTAATGGTATTCGCGACAAAATTATTACAATGTCTCCAGTTGGCGAAGGTGTTTATCGTGAAGTGAGTGTGGCGCGAGTTTTGAATGACTACCTTGATGACACCGCAACCGAGAAGACTTTTAGTAGCAGCGGAAATCAAGATGACGTTGCAGAAACCTCTAAGCTCTCATTTGCATTTTTGTGGCTTGCTCTTACCAATACCTCATTTGGTCTTAAGGCTCCCAATCAACACTTTGTCTCCATCGGTCACTTTAACAAAGCTCTTTCTGATGCTATAACCGCAGCATCGACCGGAGATGTTTCGATACAACTGAGTGACTTAGCAACTGCTCGCGATGGTGAGTTTCAAACCAATGGAACGGCAGAGTATGCTCAGTTAGTAGAAAAGACTAGCGGCAGCTGCGTGCGAACTATGACACCGGTTAAAAATCGGCCCATTTCTGGGACGTCATCCTACGAGGCAGACTATTATCATGACCTTTTTGCATCGAGTGATTTTTTTAGGATAGATCATCCTGGTGGAATATTGAATGTTGAATTAAGTTATACGGAAACTTCGAACCCACCGGATCTTGATTTATATATTTATAAAGAAGTCCATAGCGTTGGAGACAGTAACGATTTGGTTGCGGCCTCCGATAAATGTAGAACTGCCACAGGATCTTGTGCTGGCGAATCACCTTCGGCGGGTAATGAAAGCATTTCGGTCAATTTAGCCGCTGGAACCTATATGATTCTTGTCAATGCCGCTACTACGTCTCAGGTTTCTGGAGGAAGTACACCATACACTTTGACATCTGGAGGGCAACCCCTATGCAACGCTCAATAAAATGGACATTGCCAATAGTCTTAATCCTCCCATTGATGGTTTTATACTTCCGTCACTTTGATTCAAACGTTGTAACCTTTAAATCTCAAGACCAATTGTTTCTGTCTAAAAAAGGTTATCATTCTCTGAGTAAAACCTCAGCGCCCTTTTCGACAAAATCAACTTTTACTTGGATTGATCAAGCCAGTGGACTTGGCACAGTTCAAGTGACTATAACGGGGCAATCATTTGCTGGTTCAACTTGGAGCTATCAATGGCAATTGCCTGAGGGGGCAAGTTCCTCTGGAGCTATTGCCAGTGACTTTAGTTCTCCCAACATCGATAGGGAGCTTACTTTTGAGTTAGAAGTAAATGGACTGAACTCCTCAACGAATCAAAATATCGCATTTCACATCAAGCCTTCTCAAGGCATTGATCAGCGATCAGTTGTGATTATTCCCACTCACTATGAGCAAACCCTAGAGGCCGAAATAGCTCATCAGTACGCACCAGAGGTAAGCAATCACTCGCTGCAAAAGAGTGTGGCTCATCGCCGCCAAATTCCAAAAGGAATTCAATTTTAAGATTAAAATTCAAAATATTATTAGTGTTTAGCATGAAGCATTTAGTCTTTAGAGTTGTTCCAATTTTTTATAACGAAAAAATCGGAGTTCTCATTGAAAAACTGCCGTCCGGTGGATTGGTAGGAGCCAGCACCGAAAAGCAGCCTTAGCGGACAATAAGTTTAGTTTACGGGAACTACCACCACTTCAGGATTAAATTCATCCCTCAATATTCCCTCAATCGCCATCAGGGTTCCCTCAGTAGCACTGGGACAAGTTCCACAGGCTCCTTGGTAGTAGACATAAAGTTGCGGGTGTTCATATTTTACAACTTCAATATCACCGCCATCGCCTTGCAGACCTGGGCGAATGGTTCGATCTAAAATTTCTTCGACTTGGCGAAGCTCGGACGAAAGGCTTTCACGCTTTTTCTTTTTCTCATCTTCAGCCGTGATATTAGGGTTGTGGATTGGCATATCTCGTTGAATGACGGCATTTACTAGTTCGCGCAAATCTTCAAAAGCCACTTCCTGAGCATGAGTGATGGTAATGACATTGGAGAAAAAGTGAACTTGAGTCACGCCATTCAGCTGCAAAAGATCGATGGCAAGAATATGACTTCCACACTCTTCAGGATGTGAGAAAGTAGCTTTTCCTTGCATGAGTACTGGACGATCTAAAATAAACTTCCAGGCCAATGGGTTCGGTGTCGGGGCGATGCGAATTAGCACTTCTTGTTGGGTCATTTGAGTAGATCCTTTGCTTTGTTAATTCCATTTATCAAGGAAGTAATCTCTTCGGTGGTATTGTAAATCGAAAATGAAGCACGGATGCTTCCTGCAAGATTTAGTTTTTGCAGGAGGGGTTGTGTGCAGTGATGGCCAGTTCGTACCGCAATGCCTTGTTGGTTTAATAGAAAACCGACATCACTGGCATGAATACCATCAAGATTAAATGCAAACACCGGAATCTTTAATTTATCTAACTTTGGTCCTAGAAGCTGAAGTTCAGAAATTTGTTGTAGCTCATTGAGTGCGAACTGCACCAATTTCATTTCATAAGCCTCAATGTTTGCGAAACCAATACTATTGATAAAATCAATGGCGGCAGAGAGCGCAATTGCTCCTCCAACATTAGGGGTGCCCGCCTCAAACCGAAAGGGAATATCATTAAAAGTAGTTCCCGCAAAACTGACTTTTGAAATCATGCTTCCGCCTCCTTGGTACGGAGGCATTCCTTGTAAAAGATTTTCTTTGCCGTAAACGACGCCAATGCCAAAGGGCGAAAACATCTTGTGACCTGAGAAAACATAGAAGTCAGCATCAATGTCTTGCACATCAACGGCTATTTTACCAATCGCTTGGGCACCATCCACAAACACCAATACTCCAGCATTATGAGCCAGTGCGATGAGCTTTTTGAGGTCAACAATGTTTCCCAAGTGGTTTGACGCGTGGGTGATGGCAAGAATCTTTGATTGAGAGCTAAAGGCTTTTTTCAGGGTTTCTTCGGTGATCAGCCCCTCTGTCGTAGCTTCAAGCACCTTCAAGGTAAGTTTTTTTTGTTTTGCCAGCATTTGCCATGGCACAATGTTGGCGTGATGTTCAATGTCTGAAACCAGAATTTCATCACCTTCATTAAGAGAGTCACCAAGACTGGAAGCCACAAGGTTAACGCCTTCTGTTGTGCCGCGAACAAAAATGATTTCCCTGCTAGTCTTCGCATGGATAAACTCTCCTACTTTAGATCGCGCCTGTTCATAAAGTTCCGTGGCGCGGTCACTCAAATAATGCGCGCCCCGATGCACGTTCGATGCCTCATAGCTATAGAAAGCATTCATCCGTTCAATCACGGATCTGGGTTTCAAGGAAGTTGCGGCACTATCAAGATAAACTAGGTTTTGGCCATTGACCTTTTGATTGAGTGCAGGAAATTCGGCTCTGATATTTTCAATTTTGAAACTCATATTGACTCCTTTTTCCAATAAGTTTCAATGCGGCCTTTGAGAAAGGTCTGCACATCTATGTTGGGAAGTCGTTCACAAAGATCAAGCAAGAAAGCTTGGCACAGCAGGGCTTGCGCGCGCTCGCGTTTAATTCCGCGGCTTTGAAAGTAAAAGACTTCGTCCGCGCTCAGTTGCCCAATGGTAGCCCCGTGCGTGGCCTTAACGTCATCAGCGTAAATTTCTAATTCAGGTTTAGTGTCAACCTCGGCTTCAGCACTTAATAGCAAGCTTTGGTGTAACTGAGAAGCATCAGTCTTTAAAGCCTTTGGCTGAATATGAATGCGTCCATTAAAAATTGTTCTCGAACTATCAAGCAAAAGATTCTTGCAGACTTGCTCTGCTTTATTGTTTGGTTCGGTAAAAACTAAACTTGTTTGCTGGTCAACAATTCCGGCACCTCTTGAAAAGCCCAGACCATGGGCAAAGATTTCAGAATTACTTCCCTGAGAAGTGATATTGATATCATTGCGAATCCAACCACTGCTCAACGCTCCACTTAACAAGTGTAAAAAGGATTCCTTGCCAAGAGCGATGTTCGTGCGAGTTGTCTGCTGGTGATTGCGATTAAGCTCAGCCCATTGAATAAAGTTAAGATGAGCCTTCGTTTCCATTTTAACGGTAGTTGTAATATTATTCCAAACGGCTTGATCGCCTGGGGCTAAAATATGATTTTCAATCAAAGTACACGAGGAGCTTTTTCCAAGGTGCACAAACAATCGCGACTGAAACAAGGGTTTGTTATCAGTTGATTCATAGCTTTGGAGCCAATGAATGGGCTGGTCAATCACCACTTGGTCGTTCACATTAAGATAAAATCCGTGTTCAAAGAACCCGATATTCAACGCTTCGAGGCTATCAGTGATTTCACTAAAAGAACCAGAATCAACAAGACCTTTACGCAAAGCTTCTCGTAACGGGTGAATTTCGATTTTGCCTTTTAACTCAGATGGCAATTCGGTGATTTTGCCATTGTTTATTACGATAGTATGAAAGGCCGGACTGCTTAAGGTTTTTACTTGCTCGGACAAATTTAGATTCGAGGGAGTAGTAAGCTCAGCTTGAGGGATAAAATCTCCCTGCAAGCGACTGACGGGTGAGTATCTCCATTTTTCATGTTTTTTGGAGGGCCAACCCAACTGATTAAAAGCTTTTTCACCAAGAGAGCGAATCAAGGTGTAGGCCTGAGGCTCACCTGATCTACGATTTAGTTTTTCGTTATGCTTTAAGATATCCATCAGTGTCCTTTACTGGATTACAACAACCAGTCGTAGCCTTTTTCCTCAAGTTTAAGAGCAAGCGTCTTATCTCCAGTTTCAATAATTTTGCCACCAGCAAGTACATGCACATAGTCCGGCTGGATATAATCAAGGAGACGTTGATAGTGCGTAATCAAAAGTATGGCATTGTTTGGAGATCGAAGCTTATTGACACCTTCGGCAACAATGCGGAGGGCATCGATATCAAGTCCAGAATCAGTTTCATCGAGAATCGCAAGTCGCGGAGCAAGTACTGCCATTTGGAGAATTTCATTGCGTTTCTTTTCTCCGCCAGAGAAACCGACATTCACTGGACGATCTAAGAATTCAGGTTTCATACTGACGAGTTTCATTTTTTCCAACACAAAAGCTCTAAAAGTATCTTCTGTCATTTTGTCGGCGCCCTGATGGGCACAAATGGCATTAAACGATTCGTAGAGAAAACTAAAGTTGCTAACGCCAGGGACCTCGACGGGATATTGATAGGCTAAAAAGATACCCTCTTTAGCTCTCTCATCGGCTTCGAGTTTGAAAAGATCCGTTTTTTGAAAATTAATTTCGTAATTCACTTTGCCAGCGGTAACTTCATAAGAGGGATGTCCTGCTAAAACTTTTGAGAGGCTACTCTTGCCTGATCCATTAGGCCCCATGATGGCATGAACTTCGCCAGCTTTAATGGTAAGGTTGAGGCCTTTTAGAATTTCTTTTTCAGCTACGCGAGCGTGGAGATTTTTAATTTCTAGCATAATCATCCTCTATGGGCTTAGCCCACACTGTTTTCCAATTTCATTTCAATTAACTTCACGGCTTCCACAGAAAATTCCAATGGAAGTTCTTTAAAGACCTCTTTGCAAAAACCATTTACGAGCATAGAAATTGCCTTTTCGGTTTCAAGGCCCCGAGACTGCATATAGAACAACTGATCTTCAGAAATTCGCGAGGTCGATGCTTCATGCTCTAAAATGGCCGAAGGGTTTTTGACTTCAATATAAGGTACGGTGTGAGCACTGCACTTTTCGCCCACAAGCATGGAATCACATTGGGAGTAGTTACGAGCATTTTGAGCCGAAGGTAAAATTTTAACCAGGCCTCGATAAGTATTTGAAGAGTGTCCCGTCGAAATACCCTTAGAAATAATAGTGCTTCGGGTATTCTTACCAATGTGAATCATTTTGGTGCCGGTATCTGCTTGCATATAATCGTGAGTTAAGGCCACTGAGTAAAAGGCGGCTTCTGAAGAATCGCCTTGAAGAATAACGCTTGGATACTTCCAGGTAATGGCAGATCCTGATTCGACCTGTGTCCACGAAATTTTTGACTTGGCGCCAGCGCATTTTCCGCGTTTGGTAACAAAATTATAGATACCACCTTTGCCTTCTTTATCGCCGGTATACCAGTTCTGAACTGTTGAATATTTAATTTCAGCCTTTTCGAGAGCCACCAATTCAACCACGGCGGCATGAAGTTGGTTCTCATCTCTTTGCGGGGCCGTACAACCTTCAAGGTAGTTCACAAAACTGCCCTCATCGGCCACAATCAAAGTTCGTTCAAACTGACCTGTTTCTTTGGCATTGATACGGAAGTAGGTAGAAAGATCTATCGGGCACCGAACTCCTTTTGGGATATAAACAAAAGAACCATCACTGAATACGGCAGAGTTTAATGCTGAATAGAAGTTATCAGAAATAGGAACCACAGAGCCTAAATACTTTTGTATGAGTTCAGGGTATTTGTGAACCGCCTCTGAAATCGAGCAAAAAATCACTCCTACTTTATCTAGTTCCTCTTTATGGGTAGTGGCAATGGATACGCTATCAAATACAACATCCATTGCAACGCCACTGATTCTTTTTTGTTCTTGCAAAGGAATTCCAAGGCGCTCAAAAGTACGCAACAACTCAGGATCAAGTTCGTTTAAATTCTTTGGGGAATCTTTTTTCTGTTTTGGAGCTGAATAGTAGCTGATATCTTGAAAATCAATAGGGCTGTATTCAACTTTAGCCCACTGAGGCTCAGCCAATGTTTGCCAATGTTTAAAGGCCTTTAAGCGAAAGTCCAATAAGAATTGAGGTTCGTTTTTTTTCTTTGAAATCCAATGAATGGTTTCTTCGCTTAAACCTTTGGGAGCTGTTTCTGAATCAATCTGTGTTTCGAAACCATATTTATATTCATTTTGATTCATAAACTGATCTCCTTAGTGCCAACGGAGTTGGAAGTCTTGTCGTGCGTATGAGTAGTTCGGTTGACCTTTTTGTGTGTGCTGGTTTCTTCCAATAAGAGTTGATGAACAGAGAGGCCTTGATAAAGCTCAATCAAATGCTGATTCAAGTTTTGAACTGGGCTCACAATGTTACAGCTGCTTTTGATCTTACAAGAGGAAGAAATGCAGCGAACGAGTTTCATCGGTCCCAAAAGTGCCTCGGAAAGGTCGTAAAAACTGACTTTTCCCAAATCTTTTACAATCAGGTAGCCACCGGTAGAACCCTGAGCAGACTGCAGCCAATTTTTCTGAGCCATGATTTGCAAAACCCTGGCGACTGTGTCAAAAGAGCACCCATAAGTATCAGCAATTTCTTTAGCAGTCGTCAGTTCGCCGGGGCGTTTGTGGACCATGTGTTTGAGAGCAATTAGGGCATACTCTACTTTACGGTTTAGCTTAAACATTCACTTCCTCTTAATGGGCTGACTTACTTGGAGCTACTTTTATGCGAAAACTAAATGAAATTCATCAAGTTTCTGCAATATACGCTAAAATTTATCGTATTTCATTTAAAATCTATCGAGAGGCTATATGCAGGTTTTAAAAGTTACTTTTGGCGTAATTTTGTTAGGGATATGCGTCCTTTTTAGTCTTAGATTTTATGGTTTGGGCCAGTATTATCAGGTGTATGATCACCCGGTTATGAAGCTTCCAACGCCATGGGTTATAGCATGGGGGGGAGATAGCCAGGCTGGGCCTTCTCATACCAAGAAAGCACTTTTGGCCGCATCCGGTATCGAAGGGGTATTTTTGGGGGTGAATCTACAAATGAATGCCGAAAAACACTTTTATGTGATCCCGGCTGGGCTTGCAATCTCCAAAGAGGAATCATTCAAGAAGTTCAAAGAGCTTACGGATGCTGAGGTGAAAAGCATTAATCTTGGTGAGGGGGAGTCTCCTCTGACGCTCGAAGAGTTCCTTAATGAATTTCCGAATCAGCCTGTTTTGCTGTGGATTAACGATAATATTGAAAATATCGACCTCCGATTGGAACCAATTCTTAAAAAATATCTGAGTCGGTCAAATATCTTGATTCATAGTGAATTCGATAACGTTGTCAAAAGCTTAAAGAAGCTGTTACCTGAGCTTCTTTATGGAACGGGAGTTGGCCAGCGCGTTCGCATGCTTATGCTGGGTTCGCTTTGGCTTGAACCGGCAGCCTCCATCGATGGAGATTTTCTGATCGCGCCTTTAAAAGAACAAGGTGTTAACGCCGTTTCGCTAGAATTAAAAAAAGAGATTCTCCGTCGACAAAAAGTATTTATCTTGGGGCCCCTTAATAACATCTCAGATAATGATCAAGCAGTTACATTCGGAGCCACAGGATATTTAACATCTTTCCCTCGAGATTTAAAAAATAAGCTGCAAGCGCCTAGCGCAAGAGTTGATTTGTAGTATTCGTATCGATACAGTATCAGCATTGATTAGTTCCATGGAGGTTTGATGGAAAATGCTGTTCAGGTAAATACGTCGGCGTTTGACGCCATATTGCAGGCAAGTTTGCTAGTTCAATTAACATTGCTTATTTTGGTGTGTTTATCAATTCTCTGTTGGGCCGTAGCATTTCTTAAATATAAACAGTTTAAGGCTCTGACTGCAGCCAATGAACCCTTTATCAATAAATTTGAAAAGAGCAATTCCTTAGATAATATTTTTGATAATCTGGATCGTTTTCCTGATAGCAGTTTGGCAAGAGTGTTTGCTGCCGGGTATGCTGAGATGAAGCGTCTTGCGGATTCTCCCCATGGGGAAAAAAAGGATGGCACTCTTTTGCAGTTGACGGGTATTGATAATATTGAACGGACACTCAGAAAAGCCATTGATCTTGAAATTGCCCAAATGGAAGCGAAAATAAGTTGGCTTGCGACCACAGGCAGTACTGGGCCTTTTATTGGACTTTTTGGTACGGTCTGGGGAATTATGAGTTCCTTTCATAAAATAGGTCAAATGGGTTCTGCCACTTTAGCTGTTGTGGCTCCTGGAATTTCAGAGGCACTTGTTGCAACGGCAATTGGACTGGCGGCAGCGATTCCGGCTGTGATGCTGTACAATCATTTTATTTCTGAGATCAAACGCCAAGAAATGACCTTGAATAATTTTGCAGCCGATTTTTTAAATATCGCTAAACGTAATTTTTTTCGGGAGTAACAAATGGGAGCTCAAATCGGAGGATCTCGTAACAGTCGAGTGACTCTCAGCGAGATCAATGTAACACCCCTGGTTGACGTGATGCTCGTTTTACTCATTATGTTCATGGTAACAACGCCGTTGATGCAGCAGGGGATTGAAGTTGATTTGCCAAAGACAGCGGCTTCGGGAGTGCAAGCAACTGATGAACCATTTGTTCTTGTGATTCATAAAAATAAAAAAATCACCGCAGGCAAAGAGAGCCTTTCAATGCAGCAACTTGAAGGTAAATTAAAGGCCATCTTTAAATCGCGTAAAAACAAACAACTATACCTTCAGGCAGACAAATCTGTGGATTATGGATTTGTCGCTGAGGCTATGTCTGAAATTCGTCGGGCTGGCATTTATAATATTGGCCTGGTGACTTTACCGAAGTCTGAGTAACAATGAAGGATGAATTAAGTATACCACTTTTATACTCCGCCGTGGCCCATTTGGTGCTCGTTTTAGTATTTACTGTGCGTGCCGTATTTTTTCCGGAGCCTATTGAGACTTTCGAACCAGCGTTAAGAGTGGATATTGTTGATCTCCCAGATAAATTACCATCTCAGCCAGCCTCGCCGCCACCAGTAGCAAATGAAGAGGTTAAGCCTGAGCCCGCAGCGGAGCCTGTAAAAGTCGAGCCGCCAAAGCCTGAGGTTAAAGTCAAAGAGCCAGAGGTAGTGCTCAATCCTAAGAAGGATCAAGAGAAGGATAAGGATGAAAAAAAACTGAGTACTTCAGACGCTATTGAAAAGCTCAAAAAACAACTGGCCATTGATAAGATTAAAGAAGAAATGAAGGCTCAAGAGCGCCAGCGTCTTTCTGAACGCGTGGCAAAGTTTAAGGGAAATGTCTTGTCGCCAGGGAGCGAGTTGACAGGGGTCAACAAACTTCAGCATGAGAATTACCTCACTAATTTGGATCATCACGTAAAGAAATTTTGGAGTTTGCCAGAGTGGCTGGCGCGTGGAAATTATAGTGCTCAAGTACGAATTTTTGTGGATGAACACGGGCTATTACTTAAAGCTCAGTTGATACGAGGTAGTGGTAATAGTAGTTATGATGATACGGTAATGGAAACAGTAAAAAAGGCAGTTCCTTACCCAGTTCCTCCAGAGAAGTTTCGTGCTATCGTTAGCGTAAATGGGATGGTTTTGGGTTTCCCAGAATAAGGCTCATTAAAGGAGTTAAGAGTGTTCAGAGTAATATTGCTAATTTTAGTTCTTTTCGTGGAATCAACTAATATTGTTTATGCTCAGTCGAGTTCTGGCGGAATTTACATCAAGGTTGGAGAAGCTCAAATTAAAAAAAGTTTGGTTGCTTTTCCGGCCCTCCAGTTTTCAAGCAGTACGGCAGCAGCCCCTCAATACCAACGGGTGGGAACCGAGCTTTATAAAGTTATTAAAAATGACTTAGATATCACTGGGTATTTCGAAATTATGGATCCAAAGGGTTTTCTAGAAGACTCATCAAAAGTCGCTCCAGTGCCAATCACTGAATCCGCTAAGGGTTTTAAATTCGATAGCTGGAAAGCCATTGGTGCGGAGTTTTTATTGCGTTTAACTTTTACACTCTCGGGAGATCAAATCAATCTTGAGACGTACGCCTACCATGTTCCGAAAATGCAATCGATTATGGCGAAAAAGTACAAAGGGCGCTTCGGTCAACTCAGTAAAATAGGACACAGTTTTGCTAATGATTTGGTTCGCGCGTTGACTGGAAAAGATGGTATGTTTCTTTCTAAAATAGTTGTGTCCTCAAGTAAGGTGGGCTCAAAGTTTAAAGAGATATATATTATGGATTGGGATGGAGGTGACCCCCAAAAAGTCACTTCCCACAATTCAATTGCTCTATCTCCTAATTGGTCCCCTGATGGAAAAAAAATTCTTTATACGGCTTTTGTTAAAAGAGGTGCGAAAGGACTAAGAAACCCCGATTTATTTATGTTGGATTTACTTAAAGGTCAGCGTTGGTTGGTGTCTTACCGAATGGGCTTGAACTCGGGTGGTTTTTTTCATCCTGATGGAAATTCAATCCTAATGACAATCTCAGAAGGTGGTAGCTCTGATATTTATCGGGTTGATCTTGAGGGGAATATTATCAAAAAACTCACCAATGGCCCAAGTGGTGCTCTTAATGTTGAGCCGGCGGTGAGTCCTGATGGAAAGAAAGTGGCGTTCTCCTCAGATCGCAGTGGAAAACCTATGGTGTGGGTAATGGATATTGATGGGTCAAACGCTGTTCGGAGAACCTATGCCGGCGTTTATAACTCATCACCAGCTTGGTCACCTGATGGCAAAAAGATTGCTTTTGCAGGTTTGGAAGCCAATCATTACGACATCTTTATTATGGAAAGTGATGGTTCTAAAATTGAACGTTTAACCTCTGCAAAAAGAAATGACGGAAAATGGTCTACGAATGAGGAGCCTGTATTTTCACCGGATGGCCGTCATGTGATGTATACGAGTGACCGAACGGGCAATAATCAAATTTATATCGTAAATATTGATGGAACTAATGAGCGGCGCATTACATTTGATAAAAACAACTACTTTAAGCCGCGATGGTCTAAGAATTTTGATTAATTTAAAGGCGGTTTGAACCGCTTCACTTGACCAAGGGAATGGAACCAGATTAGACGCTAAAGACCTAGGGGGATTTTATGTATTCAAAGCATCGGACGACATCGTCGTGGTGGGTAGCACTATGGATTTATGTTGTTACGTTTTTCTTAGTTACACTGACCTTTTTTCAGGCGGCGAACGCTGAGGAAGATGCCACAGCAACCAAAAGTGCAGATCAAAAAGTAGATGCAGCAAAGATCGAAAAAAAGGCTGGCGATAAAAAATCAGACTCTAAAAAGTCTGATGATAAAAAATCAGGATCAAAGAAAGGTAGTGACAGTATGTTAGTTCTCTTGGAAACAAATCAAGGGCCAATCAAAATTAAACTTAATTCTGAGAAAGCGCCTAAAACCGTTGAAAACTTTTTAAAGTATGTTGATGAAGGTTTCTACAATGGAACTATCTTTCACCGTGTGATTCCTGGATTCATGATTCAAGGGGGTGGCTTCACTGCAGACTTAAATCAGAAATCAGCCCATAGTCCTATTAAAAACGAAGCCAATAATGGTCTAATAAACAAACGGGGCACTTTAGCTATGGCTAGAACTATGGATCCACATAGTGCTTCTGCTCAGTTTTTCATTAATATTGTTGATAATGCTTTCCTTGATTTCAAAGGCGAAAACACTCAGGGTTGGGGCTATGCCGTTTTTGGTGAAGTCGTTGCAGGCCTTGACGTTGTTGATAAGATTGCTGGTATGAAGACAACCAACAAAAAAGGCAACCCTGATGTGCCTGTTGAGACCGTGGAAATAAAATCTGCTAAACGAGTTGAGAAATAGCAAACAGCCGGGGAAACCCGGCTTTTTCATTTTCTTTAGTCAAAAATTGCTCATTTTTAAAATAAACTTAGTTTATTGACTCAATTGGTTCGATTGTTTCTAATTAACCCATGGATCTTACGCTTAAGGTTACTGATTTAAAACAAGAACTGGTGACTCCTGGGACAAAACCGAGGCTTGTCTTAAAAGGACTTAGTTTTTCCATTCCGCGAGGGTCTTTGACGGGATTTATTGGCGTTAATGGAGCTGGTAAAACAACCACCATCAAAGCCCTTTTAGATTTCATTCATCCAAATTCAGGTCAAATTGAGTTTTTTGGCGAAAATGGTTTAACTGACGTCGGTCGCCAAAAGCTCGGTTTTATGCCTGAACGTCCCTATTTCTATGACTTCCTGACCGGAAAAGAATTTTTAGCACTTCATTGGAAGTTACGTGGGATGAAAGCAGATGCGGCTTTTGAACAGCACTGTGATGAGGCATTAAAGAGTGTTGATCTTGAAAGAGGCAAACATTTGCGTTTGCGCCAATTTTCTAAAGGTATGTTACAGAGGATTGGCATTGCCCAGTCAATCATCCACAAGCCTGAATTTTTAATTTTAGATGAACCGATGAGTGGCTTAGATCCCGATGGGCGTGTGCTTATCAAAAATATCATTCGAAAGTTCCATTCAGATGGAACAACCATTTTCTTCAGTAGCCACCTACTCCAGGACATGGAGGAGCTATGCACCCGCCTGGTAATTATCGATCAAGGGCAGATTATTTACGAAGGAACCTTGGCAGATCTGGGGGCTCAACGCCAAGATGAGTTTAGCATTTCTTGGCGTCAACCCGGTTCAACTCATTTGGAGTCGGAATACTGCTCGTGGGATTTGCTTCAAAACAAAATCGATGGTCTTCGTTCTCAAAAATATGAAATTCTTCAAATTAATCAAAAGAAGATAAGTTTAGAAGAAGCCTTTATCCTATTGAGAAAGAACCGAGATTAGATATGACCAAAAGAATTTTTGCGATCATTCAGAACTCTTTCAGAGAAATGTATCGAGATCGGTTTTTCTTAATTTTAGTAATAGGCGTGATAATATTTTTTGTCTTAAGTTTGCTTTTGGGAGAATTAAGCTTCGAAGAACACAAGAAAATTCTTTTTGATTTGGGAATATCTGCGATCCATTGGCTCAACCTCGGCTTATGTTTATTTATTGGTGGCAATTCGTTACGTAGGGAACTTGATCGCCAGACTTACATGACACTTTTGGCCTCACCATTGACTCGCGTTGAATTGATCATAGGGAAGTTCGGGGGAATTTTTGCCGTTTCTTGTGTCTCGACCCTATTGCTAGGCGCTGGACTTTGGTTCTTACTGAGAGCCAATGATTCAGCAAGAAACTTTTCAGTGGTGCTTGTAGGAATTATTGCAGAATCTGGAGTGTTACTTTCTCTGTCTATTTTACTGAGCTTACTTTTATCTCCCTTCGTAGCCATTTTTTCCAGCTTAGGAATTTTCTTAATGGGACACTGGTTGGAGAGTTTGCGACATTTTGCGGAGCGGTCAAAGATTCTGGCGTATACAAACTTTGCAAATGTGATCGAGTGGCTGTTCCCTAATCTTTATCGACTGAACTGGAGAAGCCTATCGGTCCTTGAAACGGGAATACCGGTCAATGTGGGTATGGCGTCTCTGATACATGCTATGGCCTGGGTGGGATTATTTCTCTTTCTATCCAGTTTGCTGTTTAAACGTAAAAATTTGATGTAGCCTAAGGAGTGTTCAAAGTGGAAATGCCCTATCCGTTCATGGAGGCCGTATTTTTTATATTTGGAGCACTTTTGGGTAGTTTTGGTAATGTTATTATCTATAGGCTCCCTGAAGGAAAAAGTGTTGTTACTCCTCGGAGTCATTGTCAGTCTTGTGGAAAAACGGTTCCTTGGTACCACAATATTCCAATCTTCTCCTGGCTAATACTGAGGGGAAAATGTTTTGCTTGTGGCACATCATTTTCAGTAAGATATCCTCTTGTTGAGTTGCTAATGGGGTTATTATTTTTGCTTTTATACGTTGAATTTGGCATTCAGTGGCTCACTTTAGAGTACGGCATTTTTATTTTTGGTCTCGTCATTGTTAGTTTTATTGATTTGGATCATTTTATTCTGCCAGATATTTTCACTTTAGGAGGCACAGTTATCGGACTCGTTGGGGCTATGCTCAATCCACAACGAGAGTTTCTTGATGCGTTTTTTGGAGTACTAATGGGAGGTGGATTTCTCTGGCTCATAGCTTATGCCTATTGGGCCATTAAAAAAGAAGAGGGCATGGGGGGCGGCGACATTAAATTGTTAGCATGGATAGGTGCCGTACTTGGTTGGAAATCAATTCCATTCGTCATTTTAGTTTCAAGCATTTCTGGTTCCATCATTGGAATACTAATAATGTTGAAGAACAAAGGAAATCTTAAAACTGTCATTCCTTTTGGCCCTTACCTTGTTTTGGGCGCATTGATTTATTTTTTGGGAGATCCGGACTTAGGTCGATGGTATCTCAATCTTCTATTTCCATCCCAGGAGTAACGGCAAAATCATGACGCGTCCTAAGTCCGAATTTCAGTGAATTCAAAGCTATAATTGGCCCTAGGTTTGACTCTTCTATGCGGCTTTTCTTAAATGGAAAGAGGGAGTCGCCATGTTTTTTAGTTCGAAGAAGGTCATAGGAGTTGATCTTGGTTCGAGTTCAATAAAATTAGTTGAACTTGAGGCTAGTGGAGGAGGATATAAACTTGTATCTTTCGGCGTCGTCCCGACGCCTCCCGACGCTATTTCTAATGGGCAAATTAATGATCCTTCGTTGTTAGGGACTGGAATCCAGGGGATTCTAAAAGAATCAAAAACGAAAACCAAATTAGCAGTTACTGGGATGTGGGGATCTTCGATTATAATTAAAAAAATTTCCATTCCAAGAGTCGATGCAAAAGTTTTACAAGAAACCATTCGATTCGAAGCGGAACAATATATCCCTTTTGATATTGCGAGCGTGGCACTCACGCATGTTGCTCTAAATTCCAATAATTCCTCGGATACAATGGATGTATTGGTGATTGCCGCTAAGAGTGATCAACTTGTTCAATATGTCGAGGCCGTTTCACTGAGTGGACTCAAATGCACTATAATGGATGCAAATAGTATCGCGCTCGCAAATTGTTTTGAAATCAATTATGGGGTTTTACGGGGCGAGACTGTGGCCTTGATGAATTTTGGTGCCGAAGTTACCAATTTTGTAGTTCTTCATAATGGAGAATTGATTTTTTGTCGAGACATTGGTGTTGGCGGTAATAATATTAGCAACGAAATCAGCAGAGTGCTAAGTGTATCACTCGCAGAAGCCGATAGCTTTAAGATCAGTGCTTTGGCAGGCGCAGAAGTGCCAGATGAAGTCCATTCGATCATCAGTGCGGAAACCGAGAGAATGGTGGAAGAAATCAAAAATAGTTTTGACTTCTTTTCGGCGTCTAACGTTGGTGTTTCAAACAATCGCGTATTCTTTTCTGGTGGAGGCTCACATTTGTCAAGCCTCATACAACAGGTGGCAATTGCCCTTGGACTCACGTTTGAAAAGATGGATCCCTTCAAGAAAATCAAAGTGAATACGAAAAAATTCAACCTTAATTATCTCGAAAAAATTTCTTATTTGGCACCTATCGCTATCGGTTTAGCTTCACGAGAGGCAAATAAACCATGATTAAGATTAACTTACTTCGAGCACTAAAAGAGTCTGCCCCTCCGGGGTCTGAAAAAGAGTCCAGTGAATCTCCAATAAATGCTTTTTTTGCAAAGCTTTTTCCCCCAAAATCCGCAGACGATTTTGACTTGGATGGGGAAGGTGGCGAAGGCAATCCTTTAGAGATTATTGCCAAACTTGTTATAATGTCGATCATTGTCGGTGGACTCTACTATCACGAATCCATTAATATTCCTCAGCTACAGTTTCAACTCGATGAAGAGAGTAGAAAGCTTCAAGAGTTAGTTGAATATAATAATAAGGCCGCGGCGTCTGTGGCCGAAATTAAAAAACTTCAGGAGCACAAGGCTCTGATCGAAAAGCAGATTGCATCATTAGATGGTTTATCTAAAGTGCGTCTAAAATATATCAGAGCTTTAGATTTAATTCAGTCAAATATCCCGGAAAAGATGTGGTTCTCTGAATTGAAATCGCGCGACAACTTACTAGAGGCCGTCGGGTATTCGTTCACTGAATCTGAGATTTCTCACTTCTTAGAGGTAGTGGGTCGTAGCGTGTATTTTTCTGATGTGAGTATGATCTCCTCCGAGGATGTCACGAGCAAAGATGGGGATGTTCGAAAATTTAAAAAATTCAATTTGAACTTTGTTTTAGAGGCTAACAAATGAGTTCGTCGGTGGGCCAAATACTTGCACAAATCACTTATCCTAAGGCGGTTGGTTTATCACTGCTGGTTGGAGCCTTTTATTATTTCAATATCTATGATGATGGCTCAAAACTTGTAGCCCAGATCAATGAAGTAAAATTAAATACCCAGGTCGAGGAAGAAAAGAAGAAGGAAACCGATCAGGTAAAAGCAGAGGAAAAAGCGATTAAAGACCAGGTTGGTGCTTTAGCAGAAAAATTCATTGAGGTTACTGCTCGCTTTCCAATTAACTTGAAATCTGACGAAATTATTTCAACGATCAATACTCTGGCAAAGTCGGCGAATATTCGTGTGACTTCAGTCAAGAAAGAGTCGGTCGAAGCCAAAGAACTGTACGAAGAAGTGCCTCTCAGCTTAGAATTTAATGGAACATTCAATAATCTACTCCTTCTTTTATACAATATTGCTTCCCTCGAACGCGTCACCAATTTAGGGGATTTTGAATTCAGTAATCTCAATGGTGATTACGATGGTAACATTAAATTATTGACCAAAGTGATCGGATATAAGTACCGCAAACCCCCAGAGAAGCCAGTTTCCGCAGACGAGTCGGCGGTAGGAACAGAAGCCGCGCCGCCTCCTCCAGAGGGAGGTGCTCAATGAGCCAGATTAAGCGGTCAAACTTAGAAAAATTAGTTTATTTAGCCGCTGGCTTGGGTTTTGTGTTTTTAGGAATTGCATTTACGGGTCAGCTGCTAGGTTCCAAATGGGGTAGAGCTCAAAATTCTGAGGAAGAGGGATCTTCTGTGGAAGGGCAAGCTGGAAAGCCAACAATGGAAGCTGGTTCTCAGGCGGCAGAGGCAAAATCGACTCAGAACTCTTCAGGTCTTGATTTACCGACAGATGAACAGCCTCCTGTTTTTGATGCGTCTTCAGATTATCGTTATGAGCCTGTCGGTAAACGAGATCCGTTTAGACCCTTTCGCGACGCAAAAATCGGAATTGGTCAGGTTAGACAGACCACCAGGTCCCTTGAACCGTTAGAGAGATTCGATATCAAAACTCTAGAGGTTGTAGCTATTGTTTGGGCCAATGATAAACCGAAGGCTCTAATTCAAGATCCCGATAAGCAAGTTCATTCAGTTGTTAAGGGTCAAAGAATTGGTAAAAATGAAGGCTACATTGCTGAAATTCGTGAAGGCGAAATCGTCGTTATCGAACTATATGACCTCAATGGAAAAGTCGTAAAAGAGCCTTATGTCATGTGTATTGATAAGAGGAAAGGTTGTGGATCCTTATGAAAACGCTTTTTAAATTACTCTTAGCAGCTTGTTTGAGTGGTGTTTTGTTATCTTGTGTCGGCCAACCGGTTGGTGAGGACGGCGAGTTTGCATCTGATGAGAGTAGTGAGGATACTAGTGCTGATGAAGGTGCGGAGAGTGGATCCGATGCTGGTACTGATGAACTTAGTGATAACTCAGGCAGCGAAAGTGGTGAAACCGCAGACTCAGGCGATGATCTAGATAGTTTGGATAAAGACTTAGAAAACGAACAAATGATGGCCCAAGGTAATGACGGTCTCAATGAAGAAGACCCTCTTGCAGAGGAATCAAAAAAGGATAAGTTGACTGAAGATCCTCAAGTAGCCAATGAACCTGAGGTTAAATCCGTCGAGAAAAAAGAAGAGCCACCTCCTGTCGTTTCTGAAGAAAAAAAAGATCCATTATTGGATGTAGCTCCGGAGGAGCCAGCTCCTGCGATTACAAACACTACACCGCCTGAGGCGCCAGAGCCACCGACAACAGTTGCTCAGGCTGTTAAAAATGAAATTACCAATATTAAGTTCGAAGGAAATGAAGGAGGAGGATCGATTGTCATTGAGGGCAATCAGCCACTAGAGTTTTCAAGCCGAATGAACTCTCAGGCCAATCAATATGTTATCGAGATAAATAATGCCCATCTTCCAGATCGACTGAAAAGGCCTTATATCACGAAGGATTTCCCTAGTTCAGTAGGGTCCATAGATGCTTATCAGACGCCTGGAAGTGACTCCGTAAAAATAGTTGTCCAGCTTCGAGATGGTGCTAGTGAGCCATCAACTCACACCGAGGGAAGCTCAATCATCGTTGTCCCTCCAGGGGCGGTTGCCGAAGCAACAAAAACAGCGAGCGCAGAAACTCAGACCGATGTGTTTGCTGGCGATGGAGGAGGTATCCTCTCAAGTAAGAATTTGGAACAATTTCTTTCAGGTAACATGATGTACTATGGAAAGAAGATTTCCATAGAGATTCGGGATATTGAGGTTCGCAATGCCATTAACTTAATAGCTGAAGAGAGCGGTGCGAATCTTATAATGTCAGAGGGAGTTACAGGCAATCTGGCTTTGAAGTTAAAAAATGTTCCTTGGGATCAGGCGTTGGTATTAATCCTTAAGGCTAAGAAGCTTGGGTATACGAGACAGGGTAACGTTCTTCGAATTTCACCGATGGCTGAAATCAAACAAGAGGAAGAAGAGGCCATGAAGCTGGTTGAATCAAGACGAAAGATTGATCCACTTAAAGTTCAAATGATCCCAATCAATTATGCAAAAATCACTGACCTTCAGGGACAAATCAAAACAGTCATTACGGAAAGAGGAAGTATTGTTGCAGATTCGAGGACGAACTCGTTGATTCTTACTGAAACTGAGGAAGTGTTGGATCGGGCGAAGAAAATTATATCGAGTTTAGATATTGCTCCAGCTCAGGTACTTATTGAAGGCAAGTTGGTTGAAGCTCGGGAAAGCTTCAATAAACGTTTAGGAATTCAGTGGGATGTCGCCGGAACCTCGGTTAACCTCGGAAATGGGCCCAACGGACCGATTAATATGACTCCCAATTTGAATATTCGCCCGGGGTCGGCCTCGGGTGGTAGTTTGGGGTTCAATTTGAGTTTGGGGACGTTGGATATTCTAGGGGATTTGAATGCGGTTTTAACCCTTGAGGAACAGGAAGAAAATGTCAGAGTTATTTCGTCTCCACGAATTGTTACTTTACATAACGAGGAAGCGGATATCACACAGACAGCGATGGTACCCGTGGTGGCTTCCCAAGGTAATAAAGATGGTATGAAGACCTTTAAGGATTTGGAATTGAAAATGGATTTAAAGGTTACTCCAGAAGTAGCCAACAATGGTGTGGTCCAAATGAAGGTGGATATCTCCAGGCAATTCATAGGTGCTATCAGGCCAGATGGTACCGCTGGTTCGCACACAAGAACTGCGAAAACAAAAGTTATGGTTAAGAGCGGCCAGACAGCAGTTATTGGTGGTATTTATCAGAATGACACCAGTCAGTTAGAAAATGGTGTCCCCTTCCTAAAAGACATTCCGATTCTTGGAGTTCTCTTTAGGGATAGCAATTTCCATAAGGATAAGACCGAATTGCTTTTGTTCCTAACTCCCAGGATCTTATCGCAAGCAGGCTCGCCGGTACTTTCTCATGATGTAAATTCTTCAAGTGGTGATCAAAGTGAACCTGAAGCTAAATTGGAGTAGTCTTTGAATTTGAGGCAAATACTCAAAGTTAAATTGCCCGCCTCATTTACCATTTGTAATTCCTTGGTTTCGGTTCCCATCACCATTGCCGTCTATTTTTCCCACCGGCTCGATCCCGCTTTCTCTCCCGCTAGCCGCCCTAATAAAAACCTCATTGCCGTATTGATGGTTTTCGACGATGATTCCCTCGAAAATCAACACTGATGAGTTATTAATAACTGCCTTGGGTTACCGACATTACACTTGATATTGACTAATACCATTTTCAGTTAGTTCGTAGCTCATCGTTGGCTGCGTCGTCCGAGGCACCCCTTCACAGAAGGAAAACCCGCCTCGTCCCTCATGAGCCTCGCGTCTTCGGCGCAACTCATTCGGGTCCGTTGCCGCTTTGGTCTACTTTCTAACTGAAAATGGCATAAAACCACTTCGTCTCTATT
>CAZYOE010000033.1:0-36257 GCA_964648725.1 uncultured Pseudobdellovibrionaceae bacterium
TCGAACGAGGCGTAGTAGGGCGGGGTTTCCCCTCTGTGAAGGGGTGCCCACGTTGGGTGAGAGATGAAATGAAGGCAACGCAGAAGTTGGACTTTTTCAGCGGAATCTATCAAAGGACGCCTTGAGGTACTAGAGCACATCCAGAATTTCGTATTCTCTTTCTGAATCACCAAGTTCTACAACTACGCTATCACCCCTCTTTGTCTGCAACAAAGCTTCACCAAGGGGGGTGCTTGGCGTAACTACTTGCACTCGGGCACCATCAACGTTGACAGAAAAACCTCCACCCTTTGGCATAAAGAAAAGAATGCTTTTTTTACCGCTCGACTCTACTTCAACAAGGGCAGTGGCTTTAATGAGGTCGGTGTCGGAAAATGCTTTGAGTTCTGTATTTTTAAAATCGAACAAAGCCTCTTTAATTTCGGCCACTCTTTTGGCTTGCCCCCGTGCTACATAGGAAGCTTCTAATGCACGCGTATCGTACTCGTTTTCAGGTTTGCTTTCTTCATTGGTCGCATCATCATGGGCTACTTTGGCAGCTTGAATAGCGACCGCTAATTCTCGCTCCAACTCTTCAATTAATGCCGCCAAAATCTTTGCTTTACTAAGTTGTTTCATAGTCTCTTAAAATGTTCATAAAGTTCAACTTAGGTCAAGATTCAATTTGAATCACGCCAGATGAATGCCTAAAGGTACTTTAAAACAGAATTTGCAATCCCATCAAAGGTCCATAATGGCGAAAATACCGAGAAATATCTCTCAGGCTTTTCAATACTGAAATCATTCAGCACCACCAGAATCGTATTCGTCTTTTCCGACAGAGATAACTGATTCACCTGCTCCAAGGACTTCCGTTGATGAACAGCAAAGATGAGAAGTCCATGCTCTTTTTGTTCCGCACTCAGTTTTTTATATCCGGCTAAATCAGCTAGTGGACTCATTTTGGCTTCTGGAAATTTTTTAGCGAAGGTCACGGGCCAGCTAGGATTCAGATTTACAAAATAGAATTGCTTTTTATTGGAGATTTTTTTGTAAAGATGCTGGTCTTTCGCCAAATTAGTGTCAAGTAACCTTCTATTGAGAGTCCTGATTTCCTCACTCTCCCAACTTATCGACGACGAAGAGGTTTTTCCAGTAATACCAATAAGATTTTTAATCTGCGAGAGACGCTTCAACTTCTCATTCAATTCAGCGCCGTCAAGACGATTGCTCTGTGTCGCTATCCTAAGATCATCATAAACTTTTAATTGATCCTTTCGCGACCAACTGAGCATCACTAAATCAGCACCAGAGTTCAAGGAGGCCAGAGCCGCTTCACTGGGATTAAATTTCGAGGTAATCCCCTTCATCAACAGATCATCAGTAATGACGAGTCCCTGATATTTTAGAGACTCCCTTAGAACTCTTTTGATGATGTAAGGCGAAACACTTGCTGGTAGACGTTGGGAATCCAACTTAGGGTAAACAACATGAGAAAGCATTAAAGCAGAGGGAGTCAAACGGCTGAACTCTCTAAAAGGGAGTAATTCCCGATTCCAATCCCCTTGCCAATTTAAATCACTCGTCGGCGTTACTTCGTGTGGATCTAAAACGACCGCTCCCAATCCTGGAAAGTGTTTGCCAGTAGGAACAACACCCGCAGCAGCGAGCCCTTTTGCAAACAAGTAACCCATTTTGGCCACTAGTGCTGGATTGGTTCCAAAGCTGCGACTGCCGATAAAATTTTTATCGGAGGGAATATCAAGATCAAGGACGGGTGCCAGATTCATTGAAATACCGTTTTTCCGTAAGACCTTTCCAATTGCAAAACCATATTGTTCAACCATGACAGGATCATTACTCTTACCCAAAGCGGCGGGACTTGGGATTTTTGGATTAGTAGGAATGCGATAAACACTTCCACCCTCTTGGTCGATGGCAAAAATTATTGGAGTGCTCAGAACAGGATTTAACTCTCGCTTCAGTGTGTGCAAAAGAGTTTCAAGCTGGCTAGGTGATTGAATATTGCGCCGGAACAATATGATCGCACCCGGTTTTATTTTTTTGAGATGATTAATGAGATCAGGGGTTGCCTCAGACTCACTAAATCCAACCATCAATATTTGGCCAATATCCGGCGTCCCTCCAATGGCGACATCTGCCCAGGAAGACAATATTAGCAAGATAGGATAGAATGACTTTATCAGTGACTTCACAAGGGGCTCATCGGTTAAAACTCCTAAGAGTATTAGGCCAATGAGACCTCATTCATCAATTCTAGGGAAGTGTTTGAGGAGCCAAGACTGGTACTATGACCACTGGCAATAACTCAGACGGGGCATCAGTATTACTAGCCGTTGGCCCATGAGGATTTTCAAAAAGAGCGGATGTGGTTTTATTGTACATAAAGTAACCGGCAGTCTGATCGAGACTTCCCAGCAAATAACCAACTAATTTTAGTTTAGGATTATGAAATTTCTCTGCCAGACCATTGGCCCAGCGAAGCATATGTAAATCTAAGTGGATCTGACTACCACCGATTAATAACTCCCAAGCGGTATCAAAAGAAACTCGACTGTAGTTCGTATTACCTTGAATCAAAACATTCACGCTGGCCGAATCAACCAAAGTTATCACTGAACATACCGCATACTTGAGACCCAAACCAGCGCCATTGCGACTCAGTGCCTCAGAAACCCCAGACAACAGTGTAGTTTGTAGAGTCATATAGCTCATGTTCTGCAGTAACCCTTTGTCATGGGCCACTTGATTAATAAATTCCCGACTCGATTTTACAGGATGATCCAAAACTAAGGGTGTTTCGGAAAACTTCCAATAACCACGATTGTAAGATTCAACCGCCAACTGAATAGTTTGAGCCATGGCGATATAACCTCTGTTGTCCCAGCTAGCTGTGGCGGCATCCTTAAATAATCCACCAATTTTTGTAAGGGTCCTTGAAAATAGAGTATTTCTGGACAACCACGTAATAGCGGCTGACTCAGTATCAAATCTTATAGCCAAACCTACATTCGCTGACTCCAAGGACAGCGGCGTGAGAGAGGCTTCGATAACGCCCTTTTTCTTTGGCATCAGCTTCGCCACCCGAGCAGTTAATTTTTGGGTCCAACCTTTTTGCTGCTCGACTGCTTCGCGCATATACGTCTTAATAGAAGTTATCGATTCAGAACTTAGAGTCTTAACAAGAAGAAATCGAACTCCCTTGAGCACTACACTGGCCCCAACAAAAAGTGCCACATCACCCAACATACGTTTATGACTCTCTTCAATCTGTGTGTGAGTCCAGCGATACAATAAATTACGCCATCCATTATAACTGACGCGCTTGAGTTCCGGAACAAGAGCTAAATTTTCTTTATTATTTTCATACTCTTTAATTTTGAAATCTAAATCCAATAAATCAATCTGCGTTTGTTCCATTTCTTTGGAATCTTGAAATTCACCTTCAATAGTAAAAAAGAGACCCGCTAGTAGCTCTCGGGCCGCTAAGGTCGAAATCCACCGAGACTCATTTAAGGAAAGTTCTGCTAAAATACTTTGAGCCACTGGCCAAGCATTTTCACTGTCCGCGCTTCTTTGCAGGGCCTTTACTATGGCGCCTTCATTGTAGAACCAGGTTTCAATCAGGCCATCAGAATTGATATCTCGTCCGCGTAAGACCACTAAATGCGTGTCCTTTGCTAACCAATGTGCTTCGACCAGAGAGATTTGTACCTCTTTTTCTCCGTAATGATTAAGATAATACTCAAGCTTATACCGAAAATTACGACCCGAAGGAGTAGCAAGATTTTGAATTTCGGTTTGGATCTGTGAACTTTGCGTTTGATTTAATGATTCCGAATGGGCCTCCTGTATCCACATTAAAAAGAAGATCACCATACAACTAATGATTGCTAATATTCGCATAATGGCTCTATGGGCCTGCTTCAGCAAAATATCCATTTCTGTTAACCCCGTCAAAACTGGAACTGAATAATTTCAGCTCCCTACTGGGCCTTTAGCAAACGTGACGCCAATGCAGATTTACCTTTTTACTGCCTAATTTCTGAAAGTGCCTGTTTAGGCGTGTCTCCGAAAAATTTACTCAACCAAGAGATTGCCCCTCATTCAGGGCACCCTGATGATTTAACTTAAGAATTTCATTTTCATGATTCTCTCATTCTAAACAATTTTACTAAGTCTGTGATAAAGTAAAAAAGAAGACTTATATTGAGCCTAGTGAGCCTCCGCAAAGTGACATCAATGCTGTAGAGGCTTCAATCGCCTCAAGATGCTGAATGCAAAGGTTCCTAACAACATCAGCATAAAACTCAGATTTGAGGTAGAGTGCCACTGAGCTCCAGTGATGGTTAAAAAACTCTCAGTATTAAAGTCAGAGTTCCAACTCAAAACTCGCAAGACTGAAATAGGAAGAACTGCAAAAACTAGAAATTGCAATCCTAATAGATTGATCCACTTTTTATCGGTGCCTTTATAAAACAGGGTCAGCAAACCGATGGACCAAAAGACCCCGTTTGCAATTAGGGAAAGGACTTTTTTTTCTGCGGGCAACTTGAAAATCAAAATCACAATCGGGATAGTTAAAACCTGACAGAGCAAAAGTTTTAGAGTTGTTTTCATGGACTATCTCCTTGTTACATTCCATTAAAAGTTCAATCTATCGAGTCAAGTCTCTGAATGTTGCCAAATCCACAACTCCCAAGCGCCCTTGGACCTCGTAGGCCCGCTTGCACTTCTGGCTCTGCCACTGTGATTCCAATAAGCTTTCACCAATAGTATCGCGAAACCCAAGTAGCCCCCAAGCAGATGGGCCCGGATCAACCCAATTGGCGGGCTTCTCAGCCACTAAAAATGAAGACTCCTTAGAAGACCAAACGTGTCCCCATTGACTCGCCTCTTCGACCCTGTGGCGGGCTGTCACTACATCAAACTCATCCAGCAGCGTGGGCATTTGATCGAGAACTGTTAATGGACTGAAAAGCGTATCAGGAAGCACAATAATGTTTTTCGGGGCCCATTCCCTCTGAGCTTGAAGAATCGTACTTTGCCAATCATCGGAATTTTCAATCAAAAATAAATTTACCGACTTGTGATTTTGCGTCAAATGATCAACCAAAACCTGTTTATCTTTTCGAGTGATGACCAAAACGCTCATTCCTCGCTCTTGCCCCCAGCGAATCGGAGCGTCAATCATCGGTTCAGTGGTTCCTTCTCTAAATAAAACTTCCTTAGCTGGCGGACTTCCAACTCTTCGTCCATAACCTGCTGCGGGAATAATCAACTTGATGGCAAGACTGTGATTCATCCGGTTGATTTAATTTGAAAGGTACATATTGTCATCTTTTAAATTGACTCTGATTTTTTAATTGAGATGATATTTGACATGACGTTTATTGAACTCAAGGACATTCAAAAATCTTATTATCTTGGCGAGACTAAAGTCCATGCATTAAGAGGCATTAACCTGAGCCTAAACAAAGGTGAGTTTGCGGCACTGATCGGTGCTTCGGGCTCCGGTAAAAGCACGCTCCTGCATATTCTTGGAACCATTGATCAGCCAGATCAAGGGTCTTTTAAAATTGATCATGAAGATGTACTTGCACTTTCTGAAGATCAAAAAAGCCTGCTCCGAAATAAAAAGATTGGTTTTATATTTCAGAGTTTCCATCTTGTGCCAGTTCTCGATGTTTATGAAAATGTCGAACTTCCGCTCTTAGTTCAAGAGTCCATTTCTAAAGATGAACGCCATCAGCGTGTTGTTCAGGCAATTGAAAATGTCGGTCTTAAAGAATTCATGCATCATCCACCCAATAAACTTTCGGGTGGTCAACGTCAGAGAGTTGCCATCGCACGCGCTCTCGTCACCCAGCCCTCACTGATTTTGGCGGATGAACCCACCGCCAATCTTGACTCCAATACCACTCATAAAATTGTCGATCTTCTTCTGGAATTAAACGAAAAAATGAAAGTGACATTTCTCTTTTGCACTCACGATGAGAAGTTGATGAACCGAGTTCATCGGCATATCAGGATTCAAGACGGTGTCATCGTCGAAGACACGACATCGAAAGCTTGAGGTAATAGCGAATATGGCTTTGTGGATTTTGGCCTTTAGAAATTTATGGAGAAATCCGCGACGGACTTTCATCACCGGGATTGCCATGGCCATTGGATTTGCTGGCCTAAGCTTATTTAGTGGATACGTTAACCGCATTGAAAGAGCTTTAGCAGTGGGATCGGTTTTTACTAACCATTCTGGACATATCGCCATCATGAAAAGAGATTGGATCGAAAAAGGAATCTCTAAACCCCGAATGTATTCCCTTACCGAAGATGATCAAATTCAGATCAAAGAGTTCCTCACTCCTTATAATCAAAACATCGCCTATCAAGCACCACTGTTCCTCGGTGTTGGTCTTATCAGCAATGGATGTCGAAGTGTTCCTTTCTACCTCAAAGGGCTTACCTCGGAACTTCGACTATGGACGCTCGCCAATAAAGAGTATTTACGTTGGACCGGACAAACAACCAAAAAATTTGCAGGCAGTGACTTTACTCACTTTACCGATAGTGAAGTGCCATTAATGATCACTGAAAACCTGGCTAGACTTCTCAATAAAAAAAACCTCTATAAAGATCCGACATCAATTCCTCCTGCGAGTATTAGCGAGTGCAATACGATCGAGGGCAAGGCCCAATTAAGTCAAGATCCAACTGTTCAATTGATGGCAAAAACCTTTGATGGTGGCATTACCGCTATCGACGCAAATTTAGTTGGTCATTATACTTTAGGGTTCGCCTTTCTGGAAGACATGGGATTACAAGGCCCTTTATCATTGGCGCAAAAATTATTTGACACCAACTCTGTATCGCGCTGGCTAATCTACCTGGAGGACTCCAATTCCCTTGCAATTTGGAAATCCCAAATACGACCCCTCTTTGAAAAACAGTTTCCCAAAATGGAAATGCTCTTCTTTAATGAAGAACGCCTTAATCCTTTTTATGTGGGCTCATCAGGTTTTCTTTCAAGCATCACCTTTTCTTTCGTGCTTATTGCTGGTTTAGCGGTGTCACTAGCCATCATTAACTCTCTGACCATCAATATTATTGAGCGTTCCAAAGAAATTGGCACACTCCGTTCCTTAGGTTTTACTGAGTCGAAGCTTGCATGGCTCTTTGGTCGGGAGATGATCTTATTGACTCTCGGTAGTTTAGTGGTTGGCGTGATTATCACCGAGTTTTTTACTCTTGCCATTAACAGCTCAAATATTACTTTCAATCCTCCTGGAGCTGTAGGTGCCATTAGGCTGGAAATTGCCCTCAATTTCAAATTTCAATTCTTGGTTTTTGCCGCACTGAGCGTGTTGGTTGCACTTATAAGCTATTGGCTCGCAAAACGCAGAATCAGAATTAATATTGTTCAACTCTTGGTTGAAACGTAATTGCGCCTGAGGGCAAAGGGAGGTTTTTATGTTCGGTAAAATTCTTGTATCCACCTTAGTGTTATTTTTAGTAGGGCCTTGTTTTGCGGAACAGGTCGATATCCAGAAAATCCTAGAGTATTCCGATCGAACGCGCGGAGGCATCAAAGAAGGTCTTGAATGGACAGTTCAATTAAAGTCTATTGAAGAGGGCGAATCGACGGAAAGAGAATTTTTTGTCAAAAATAAAGTTGATGATTCTTACATTGAAAGCAAAGCTCCGCAAAAGTTCAAAGGTGAATTGTTTATCTTTAACGGGCGAACTTTCTGGTTTTTCAAGACGGGTTTGCGAAAACCAGTGGCCATCTCCTCCCGTCAGAAATTGAGTGGTGTTGCTTCTAACGGTGACATTGCCTCTACAAACTATGTTCGGGATTACTCGGCCACTTTTGAAAAAATTGAACCAATTAACAATGAAGATTGCTACTTGCTGCACCTGAAATCAAAGGCCTCAGATACCACCTATGACCAAATCAATTATTGGGTTTCAAAAAAGTCAGGGCTCGCATTAAAAGCGGACTTTCTGTCTTTGAGCGGTAAAGTTCTCAAGAGTGCGTTTTTTAACTACAATAACAAAGTAACCTACAAAGGTGCGACATTTCCTTTTGTGAGTGAAATGAAAATTGTGGATAGCAAAAATGCAAGTAATCAGAGCACTCTGACTTACTCCCCTCCTAAGATTAAAAATCATCCCGACTCTCTTTTTAACGTCAACAATCTCTTGAGGTAATCGTGTTTTCATCCCTCTTTATCCGCATTGCCTTTCGAAATGTGAAAGTTTACTGGCGGCAAAGCTTGGCTGCCATTATTTCCGTTGTGGCGGGCTTCGTGGCATTTGTTATCTTTGAGGGATATCTTCTCGATATTTATAGAGCCTATACTGACTTTAATGAACGCCTTGAAATGTACGGTGACCTGATTGTCGAGCGCGAGGGTGCCGCCACTGTTGAAGGACGCTCCGATCCGTGGGATTACTCCCTCACCGCCGGCGATCAGGCCATCGTTCACGAGTTTTTAAAAAAGAACTCGACAAAAATCGAAGCTGCGGGTCGGTTTTTAAAAATGAGTGGAAGCATTGATACCTCAACATCTTCGATGGTGGTTCAGGGCATTGCCTATGATGTTAATGAAGCCGCACAGTTGCGAGGTCGATGGAAATGGGACACCTATTGGGGAAAGCCACTTCAGGAATCAGAAGCTCCCGACAGGCAAATCCTTATAGGAATGCGTCTCGCTAAAAAGTTAGGGTGTCTGCCTGAGAAGATTTCGGGTCTTGAGCACTATATGCTCGACCTCGAAGATCACCCACTGAATCGCCCATTCTTGTGCGGCGATGAGGAATTTCAGATTTCTTCAATGACCGAAAAAGGACAGATCAATGCCCTTGATTTGTCGATCAGTGGCATTCAAGATAAAGGTTTTTTGGAACTCGATAGCCGTTATTTAGTAATGCCCCTGCCTGCCGCTCAAAAACTTTTTGACACGGATAAAGTGAGCTACTTTGCAGTTAAACTTAAGAACCCTTCGGATTTGCGTGCGATCCTTAAAGATTTCAATGAACACATTACAGTTAAGGCCCCACAACTTCGCATGATACCGTGGAAAGAGCATCCATTTGGTGAACTCTACAATCGATCTATGTCGCTATTGGATGTCATCAGAAACTTTTTAATTTCGATTATCATTTTCATAGGCGCCATGTCTGTTTTTAATACCTTAGTAAAACTAGTCAAAGAACGCACCCAGGAAATCGGCATGCTGCGTAGCCTCGGTTTTCGCACACTTCAAATTCGCCAACTGTTTTTATTTGAATCAATTTTTCTGAGTTGGCTGGGCTGCTTTATGGGATCAGTGATTGCGTTGCTCATTTCCCTTTTTCTGAATAAAGTGAAATTCACTTATCCATCAGGACAATTTTCTTTTGAAAGCCCTTTTCTTATTAAAATCGCGCCAGCCAGCTATTTGTATGGCTTTTCGCTTATGACCTTTATCGCGATTCTTGCCTGCTGGATTGCTGTTCGCAACCCAAGCAAAGAGAATGTCGCGAAACTTTTATTACACACCTAGGTGGATGAGAATGAGTGTTAAAAAACCATTTTGGATAAACGTTAGCTCCAGGCGAAAGTTTAGCCTGCACCAAATTAATAAATAAGCCATATTTAGATTAGCGCCAAAAGAGAACCGCGATGAGCCTAAAATGGTCGTTTTATCATTTGCGAGACACAACTAGTTCCATCCAATTCAATCTATAATTTTGAAACTAAGTCAGTATCAATTATACGCCCACAGGCCAAGTCTCAGGTAGAAACTTCTTGTTATCCGTTGTCGGTATCGCTTTCAATGCCGTGGTTTTGTCTGCAAATACAAAAGCATCATACCGATGGGCCAAGTCCGTCGGAACATAATTTCGTCCCTGATTTTCAAAGATGGTTTGATACACGACTCCCACCGCACGATGGCCCTTGGGTTGACTGAGCCAGGATTCCGCATTCATCAGAACATAAAGTTGAGACGCGTGAAGATTTATTGCCACTTGATGAAAGTAATCTTCATAACTATCTCTCTTGGCTGTCGGCAACTTCATCGCTTCCCCTGGAGCATGCCATGCTCTCCCCGCTAAAACCTCTCCACCATAGGTTCCGAATCCCACTAAAGCCACATTTTCTATGCCATAGCGTTCTCGTGCAAGGCCTCCGATATTAACATAACCTCCTGTAGCCATATCCGTAGCATGATAGTCACCAATATGAGTATTATGAGCCCAAACAATGGCCTTACTTCCTTCTCCGTGATAGTGCAGCAAGCTATCCAGGGTATCAATCATATGTTCATCTCGAATATTCCAAGATTCTGGTCCACCGAGCATCATCGATCGATAGTATTTTTCGGCATTACGAATGATCTTGGCATTTTGTTGTATTTCAAAAAGCTCATGATCGTGGAGTTTAGTCTCTTCGAGACGAATGCGCAAAATCTCACGCAAATTTTTGACAATATCTTTTTCGCAGCCTTCTGGCCATTTGATCAATGTTTTCGAATATTCTATTTCGTTACGTTCACAAAAATCAAAACATGAGTATCTGGTCAGAATTTCATTTTCCAATTCAGGATCCAGTTTTTTTGCATAGGCTTTCACTAACTCCAAAGACTCATAAGGGGAATAAACATCCAAACCATAAAAACCAACCCCACGCCCTCTTAACCATTCAACCATATTGGCTGTTTGTTCATTCGCCCACATCCAAGTGGGCCAGCGTTTAAATTCCTGCATGATGGATCGAGCACTACCATCTGCCCGCAACTGCGCATATTGATTCAGCCGGTAACAATCGGGCCAATCCCCTTCAACCGCAATAAAATTAAATCCATAATCTTCGATTAAGTGTTTTGAAAGAACTTTGCGTAGTTCATAAAATTCTTCAGTGCCATGAGTGGCCTCCCCCAGCATGACAACCCGCTTCTGACTTAGTTTGTGCAGTAAGGGAGTAAAACTCTTTTCCGAGTTGATGGGCTGTGCCATGTGACTGAGTTCCTTAATCACCATCTCCCGAGGGAATACACTGGCAGGCTTGCTTTTTTCTAAATTAGACACGGTAGGCCTCACTTTCATTTTTTCGTGCCTGATCATATAAAAGGTCGGACTCCTGGCAAGTTGTCGTTTCTAAATAATTTCAATTTAATAAAGTTTGTGCCATTTTGACAGAGCAATAGGTTTATATTGTCATGACTTCGCAATGATGTTGATTGGTCAAAGTCGACAGTATTAACGAATATTGATCACCTAGCCTATTAGTGGGGTGGATGGGATCAATAATTTCCTTGAAAGTGAGCGAGGATATCTGGAGTAAAATTTTCATTGCCGCCTCGGTCTATTTTCTAACTGAAAATGGAATAAAGTATGCCCTATTTGGGCCTGTTCCCATAAATTCTTTCACTGCTATCACCGATGATTGAAGAAATCTTGTCCCTCGAGTTATATCCCTCTTACCTCAGGAGGCGAAATGGAACACGCTTATCGTTTATTTTTTCTGGTACTGCTTCTAGTTGTTAATTCAAACTCAATTTCCTTCGCTACCAACTTTGGCAAAAAAACCGTCTGTTCAATCACCATAAATTCCGACGACGAAATTGAAACCTATCGCCGCTATCTTTCTTCAAAAGACTTTAACTTTACGGAACTTGTTACTTCCGATAGAGACTGGCTAAAGAAAGCTTGTCAGTCGGGTATTGAGTGTGACGTGATTATTATGTCTGGCCACTTTGGCGGTAGTTTTTTTGGTACCAAGGGTTTTCTCTCGCTCGATGAAATGGAAGCAGCTTCTTGTGATCGCCGCTGTGACGGCATTTTTCATAATGCCACTGAAGTTTATATGTACGGGTGCAATACCTTAGCGGGAAAAAACAAAGATCATCGTACCCCCCAAGAATACATCTCCGTTTTGCGCGAAGATGGTTATTCATTGTCTGAAGCCCAACAGATTGCGGCCTTTTTGTATAGCCCATTTGGTGCAGCCTTCTATTCCCGCATGTCTAAGGTTTTCAGTCGCGTCCCACGCATTTATGGATTTGATGGTAAAGCTCCTTTAGGTTATGCCGTTCGCCCTATTCTTTCAACCTACCTCAAAAAAATGGCGCCTCAATTTTATAATTACCTCAATGATGAATCGACCAACAAAAATACTTTATATTCCAGCGCCATGGCAGGAACTAACTCTACCCAAATTGCTGGCGATTTTACCAATACTGAATATCCAGCCTGTTATATCAACAACCAACTCCATAGCACCACTGAGAAGATAGTGTGGATTCGCGACCATATTCTTGCAGAATATCCAGATAATAAATTTGATTCGATCCCGATGGCTCAGCATTTTTTTCGTGAATTGAGAAAGAATGGATATCTATTCAGCACCTATGAAAATTCCATTTTAGAGGAGCTGCGCTCCAACGTGTCTTTGAAGAAAGCGATTGCGGCCCTTAAACTGAAACTCAAAGTCATGCCCAGTGTTTCCTATCAACTTTCCGACTTTGAACATTGGATGGAATGGCTATCAGACGAAGCCTTCTATGAGATTGAAATCAAAACTTTACTCGGTGATGATCGTCGCACCTATACAGCTGGATTGCGTGATTTTGTTTGCTCATTAGATCGACCAATCAATGTTCGCCTTGAACAAATCCCACCGCATTTTTTAAATCAAGGGGACTTTATGTGGGCTCTTTCTTGTGTTAAGCCAGTCGACGAGCGCCTGATTGAAAAGCTCTCTGAATATTTGACCTTCGGTGATAAAAACGTTGGGCTCATTGAAATCGCAAGATTCCTTGGTAAGGCCCGACCGCAAAATCCAAAAGTTCACTGGAATCTCTATCAAGCCTTTAAACATCAAGATAAAGAAACCACTAAGTGGTTTATGATTCATGCCCTTGGCAGTATTCCCGCCACCGACCCTGAGATTCTGGATAAACTAGCGGATGACCTTTTAGTAACCCGAAGCTCCAGCTTAGCGACGGTTTTGGCGGAGGCCATAGCAAAAGGTCAGACTAAAAATCCAGACACTCAACTTAAAGTCATAAAAGCCTTTGTCTTTAACCTCACTCATCCGGAGGAATTCGGCAGTGAGTTTAGTGATAAAAATTATTTAGCAAACTCACTGTCCTATGCCATTAACGTGTTGCGACCCACTGATTCGAAAGTTAAGAACGTTATAGTTTCAATCTTAAAAACCTATACATTAACACAACAACAACGCTCAAACTTAAAACTTGCAATTGGCACTTACTAAGATTCCACTGAGAAACTCAATGTTGCCAAAGGAGAATCCCTTGAATCATATTAAAAAAGGAATCGACTCTAAGATTCTCCTACGACGGCAGATGTTTTTACTCGCCTGCATGTATTTCGGATACGCCGGTTTTTTATTGATGAAGACCTCAATTGTGGTGGCTGGTCCCGCCATTTTAGCAGACCCAAGCTTAGGACTCTCCAAAGCGGATTGGGGCATTATCTTGGGATGCGGCACCATTGGCGGCATTTTCGGTAAATTTGTCAGCGGTTGGTCCTCTGATAAAGTTGGGGGAAAAATCGTTTTTACTTGCGGTCTCCTGCTTACAACTCTCGGGATTAGCAGTTTCAGTTTTCGTTCCGATGTGATCGCTTTTGCGATCATGTACTTTATTGTGCTCTTGGCTAATGCCTCGGGTTGGCCCTCAATGGCTAAACTCATTGGAAATTGGTTTGCCCCACAGCAGTACGGTCGGGTTTGGGGTGTCATCTCAACCTCCAGTCGCGTTGGCACAATTACGGCCACACTTACGGTTGGAGCCCTCCTGCGAGTGATGGATTGGCGACAAATGCTTTGGGTGACCGCAGCCATAGGCGCAGGCCTAGTGATTATCGCAAGCTTATTTATTCGCGAAACTCCTCCCGTGCTAATGGAGATGAGTTCTGCGGATGGCGAAAGTAAGCACTTTGATCACCCATTTTATCAAACTACCCTTAAAGAAGCATTGGTTCTATTTTTCAAGAGTAAACAGTTTTTGTTAATTTGTGGGTCCATGATGGGCTTGACCATTCTTTGGGATTTTTTGAATTTTGTCCCGCTCTATCTCAATGAAAGTCTGAGTATTTCCACCGCCGATGCTGCCCTGGCCACCTCATCATTTCCCATTGGTTCTCTCGTTTCTGTTTTGGTTGGGGGTTTTATTTTTGATAAGCTCTCTCGAAAAACGGTGACCAAAATTATGGCGATTTATCTTGGAATTGCAGTTTCTAGCCTCGTATTTATTTTATATCTGCCGCAATTTTCGATGAGTGCTCCGCAAAAACTTTACTCCACTTTGGCTGCCCTTTTTGTTTTTGGTTTTACGGTTTCGCCAGCCTATTATTTACCCATGAGTATTTTTTCGATCGAATTCGGAGGCCCTCACTCCGGTTTTCTGATTGCCCTTCTGGATGCTATTGGCTTCGGTGCTTCAGTCGCCTTTAGTTTTGTCGGTGGCCGCCTGGCCAGTGAATCAGGTGGTTGGGTTCGCTTCTTGACTTTACTCATTGCTATCGCCATTTTCTCCTGGGGAATTACTGTTTGGTTTCTCAAAGGCGAATCCAGTGAAAAAGCAAAATGAGTCATTTCGAATAGGCATACTCAGTTATAATCATCCGGAACTCACCAAAAGAACAATCAACTCTTGCCTTCAGCTGGTAGATTCTAGTCAAGTTTCACTTTTGCACAATGGAAGTGAGCCCAAGTGGGTAAATTCTCTCATGGAGACTTATCCTGCTATCGAGCATATTGTTCTCCCTCGAAATGCGGGTTTTACCGGGGGGGCGAATTCGCTCTTACAACATGTTTTAAATCAAACGCCATGGTGCTTATTTCTGACTAACGATGTTCACCTTTTGAGTTTAAAAGTTCCATCCCAACCAGGTCTTGTTGCGCCGCTGATTTACCGCCGCAAAATGGATCTTATTGATTCAATCGGTGGTCGCTTTTATCCCACGCGAGGATTCTTAGAACATTGCCGAATGGATTCCGATTTTTTAAAATTACCACCCAACGCCATCCCCTATATTCCTGGCACTGCCTTCTGGATTCATGAGAATATTTTAAGAACGGTCGGTTTACTTGATACTTCTCTTGGCACTTATTGGGAGGATGTGGATTACTCACAACGGGTTAGAATAAATGGCTTTCATCTTGGCATCCAAAAAGAAACAAAAATGATTCATAGCGTAGGAAAAACTTGTCGCAAGAAGAAATTCTACACTTCTTATTTATATGTTCGAAACAAATATTATGTTTCTCTCAGATATAACCAAAAACCCTTATCCAGAGCCTTTTTCAGACTTCGTTTTTGGTCTCAATTCAGCTACGAAATCGTGAGGTCTCTCCTTAAAAGAGATTTCGAATCCCTGCAGTTTAAATATAAAATACTTAAGGATCTTGTTCTATGAATTGACAGCGATTCGGTTGACCCGCTGATGTTCCTGCAGTGTAAAATCCTGGAATAATAATACTCACTCAAACTCACACGTTAATAAGCCTAATTTCAGCCCCGACAGGCTCATTTTTGGAACTTGAATCGTCTATAAATAGGATTTGTTGCAACTATTGCCACTTGAAATGGCACTCAACTTGCACTGGCTGCCATCTCATGAGAAAAACATTATCGATCCTGACACTACCTATTTTGTTTAGTTTGTCCATTGCTGTTCAATGCCTTGGGGCCACTGAATTGGACCTCCTTACGAGCACTGAAGAGCCCCTAGCGGCACAAAGTTCAGACCTTTTGATCACTCCGAACATTGACAGTTCACAAACAACGATCGAAACCAGTTTGGAATCAGACAACGAGCCTCTTTTATTACCTTATCGTCCAGAAGACTATGAGGATCCCGATCTGTATATCAACTTCACTCGCTCCCAGCTTCTAGCGCAATTTAAAAAAGGTCTTTGGGCCTCTACTCCCACAGACAAAGTTGTGATTCCTGCCGGCCCCACAACCCAGGAACAGCTCAATAACCTTAGTTCCCTCCAAGACCATGAACTCATGGACTTTCTACGCAAGAAACAGAGTTTTCTAGACCGTTTTGCAAAGGTTTTAAAAACTTTCCGATTGAAACCAAAAACCATTAATCGCGTCCTCAAAGAAGTTAACGATCAGTTTTTTGACTCATCCCAATTGATATCTAGAAGCAATACCATCGGCAGTACGGTGATGTTTTCACTTTCCGGTGGATTAGCCCTTCCAAGAAAAATCGTTGAGAAATTAAAAGATCGTCCCATTGGACGGTTTATTCCTCAGTCAGGTGGCTTTTATTATTTATTGGGGTTGGGCGCTGGTGTCACCAGAGTCACGCATCCTGAAAGCAAACAAAGCCGCTGGTATTTGGAACTCTTTATGGATACAGAATCACTTAAAAACACCTTGAGTGGCTTGGTGGAGTTTAGTGCGGCAGGCACCTATGGCGTTGTCTATGAATATCGCCCTGAAAGTTTTTGGACTCAAAAGATGGAAACCACTTATGGTGGACTTGCAGGCCTCTTTAAAAAAGGGCCCAACCAATTTGGTTGGGCCGCAAGCACGGGATTAAGTGCTCCTCCAGGTATTGGAGCATTTTTGATTTATCAAGACCTTACAACTCGCCGCTATTTTTTGCGCCTAAATATTTCACCCGTTTTTGCGCCCTTTCGCTGGACCTATCGCTTTTTTGATTACTCAACGCGCGCCTTTAGCGCATGGATCCGCAATCCCCTTGGGAGAAGCTGTCGTCAATTGTTTACTCGATAATATATTGGAAATTAACGTTCACCATTTGACCGCCACTGGCACCGTCAAAGGGTTTTCCGCCCATTCGATCCAGTGACAATTCCATTCCCAATTCACTGGTGAGCTGAAAGTTAGCTCCAAGGCTTAAAAGAATATCAGTTCCTTTCACTTTAAGATCGCTGGCATTGCAGGAACCACCACCAGAAACGGTGCAAGACTTATTAGCATTGATGCTTAAAACCGGGCCCGCAAAAACTAAAAATCGTTCGCCGACGCGAAGTCCAGCGGTTAAGGGAACATTTAAATTAGAAATGTGTATGGTTGTATCCGTTCCACCTGATGTTGCTACTAAATTTTGTTGCGAAAGCAATGCTCCTAATCGAACTTCAAATTGTTCGGACATAGGTTGATAAAAGATAGCACCAAATTGATAGCTACCATTGCTGCTGATATCAACGCCAGAAGCGCCTTCGACTTGAACTTGAGACAAGCCTAGAGTGATTCCTACTCTCTGAGCCAATGCAAAATTAGAAAAACCTACGGCCACCATTAGAAAAGAAAGCAAGAACTTCATAATATTCTCCTCGTCTGATGAAAATAATGTAAATATTTTTAATGGATGTCAATGCCGATAGATCAGTCTTATTTAATTATGCAGCATCAATTAAAGTCGCATAATCTTCGAGCAATTCGAGAAGAATATGACGGACTCTCCGCTGCTGCATCTCTACCCCTTGATCCGCAGATATATAGATATCTTTCACACCACGAGACTGAAGCCGGTCAATACGCTTTTTCTCGACCGCCTCACCTTTTTTAAGAATTTTTATGTAGCGATTATTGCGTTGGAAAAACAAGTATACATCTTGTTCTGCCACCTCACCTTCAACCATGGTCTCCACCGATTTACTGGCAAAGCGTTCCTCATCACTGGTCTTCTCAAGGCGAAAATAACCAATAAAAGCCTCTCCATGGGCCGTCTCCTGCATAAAACAATAATCACTCATCTTGACAAAGAAATTCCAATCCACTTGGGTAGGATCAGTTAACTGAAATGATTCGATGAAATAAATTTTTTCTTGAGCCGACTTGATAATATTATTCAACTGACTGATCAATTGGGGAATCACAGCATCAACTTCCTTTTTTGAACCACTGGTTCCAACCAAAATTAAGCTCGAAAACAAACGAGTTTCTACCGCAACAGCTGTAAGATTAAAAACCTCATGAACATTTTCAAAAACTTGATTTTCACCCGGTTCCCACCGCTGCGGACAAGCTAGCTGTAGAGCTAGCAAAGTAATATCGTCATGACTGGTGGATTTTCGAGGTGTCTGCGCCTGAGGCCCACCACCGCCACCTTTAACAAAAATACGATCCGTAAATGACTTTTTAGAATTCGATCTCATTTGCTACGATAATATCAAGATTTCTTTAAAGTAGCGACCAAGGTTTTGTCAAATGCCTTTAAATTACACCTAGGACCAGCTTGCGTCAATTTGAAACAAAAAGCCGACTCAGGATGGATCCTAGTTTTTCATAAAATCATATTGTTTGCTACTTAGATTCTGCTGATAAAGAACCAAATTCAAGGCACCAAGCTTCAGATCGAACGAGGCGTAGTAGGGCGGGGTTTCCCCTCTGTGAAGGGGTGCCCACGTTGAGTGAGAGTTGAAGCGAAGGTAACGCAGAAGTTGGACTTTTTCAGCGGAATCTACTTAAAGCCACTCACAACATTGAGGGTAAAGAGAAAGGCTTTAATTTTATCAGTGTTTTAAGACGCTTTATAGGTTTCGATGTTCGACTTGGGGGAAATGTTAAAAATTACTTCAATATGGCTTTGATTGTCTTCATTAAATACTTTTAATTGGGCCTTGTTCGCTAGACAGAGTTCACTAGTGATACGAAAGCCAATGCCATAGCCATCATCCCCTTTGCTGCTGATAGTTTCGCCATGGATAAGTTTTTTTAAGATATTCTCTGGAATTAGCCCTGAGTTACTTACCCTCACAACTAGACTTTCGTTTTTTAATGTCGAGGAAATTTTGATTGAACCGTTGGCGGCATCCTTCGTGGCGTCGATAGCATTATTGATGACATTGGCAAAAATCATTTCAACTTGAACTTTAACTCCATAAAATGAAACCGTTGGAATTTCTCCTATAATTTCAGGGGTAATTCCTGAATGATGTAGACGTGGCCCTGAGAGTTCTAAGGCTCCTTTAAGGATGTCTTCTATTTGAAGTTTTTGAAAATTAGGCATCGATGATTTTTTTATAAGGTCTAAGTAGCTTGTAATCATAGCTTGAATTCTCTGAATATTGCTGGCAATTTTTGTGTTCGAATAATCTATTTTATGAAGAATCCCTTCTATTTCTAGATTGTGATATTGCGCAATTTGTTTTTGTATCGAGCTCGCCTGTAATTTGCAGGCGTGAAGGTGACCCAAAATTACAGTAATTGGATTTCTAAGGTCATGCATCAAGCCGCTTGTAATAAAGGCCATAGAAGCTTTTTTGGAAACTTCTTGAAGTTCGGTGCGTAGAGCATTTATTCTTTCATAGTTTTTGCGCCGAAAGTATTCGCTGACTCTGAAAATTTCAATACCTTTGGATAAAAACATGATGCTGACACTATCGATAAGATGAGTGGAATTGAGAACTTCATTGCAGACCGAAATCAGCGTGATCAAAGTTCCTAATTTTAATGTATAGTTTTTGCGTTTATGGTTGAATAGAGTAAACCCTAAAAAAGTAGTAGAAGATAAAAAAACTGAAATTAGTATCACAGCCAGAATTTTCATTAAATCAGTAGGAGTAGCTAGGTTTCCTCCGGTGAATATTTGGAAACTGTTCGCAGTTAAATAGGGTGCATTGGTAAAGATAAGGGATTGATTTGTCACCAAGTAGTAAAGTTCAAAAGATGAAAATAAGATAACACCGAGGATTGATAGCCTACGAATCCAGATTGTAAAGCTGTTTCGAATTTCTAAGTACCCAATAATTGTTTCAAAATAAAAAAGATTTGCAAGCACGCCAATAGTCCAAAGCCAGTGTTTAATATGAGTAACGCTGATCGTGCCCTTAAAAGCTATGCCAAACCAATGGATGCCAGAGTAAATTGTCATCGCTGAACAAAGGCCTAAAAAGTACAGACTTAGAGTTGATTTCTCGTTTTTAAAAAAAGCAAGAGCACGAACACTTTCAATCCCATAGACAAGTGAAGCAGCGAAGCTGAAAAACGCATATATTTTGAACAATATTGGGACTTCAGCCATCATGCTCGTCAATCGCCTCTCACACTGTCTTCTTTAAATTTTATGTTGGAAACCGAGTAGAGTCTATCGACTTTAAATTTTATGCTCTTTAGTCTTGTTCTTATTCTTATTGAGAATGAAGTGCTCACCCCTAATTAATCTTAACTGGAGCAAACTCCCCGCTTGAAACTATTTATGTCAGGGGTGTTTAAAAGTTCGTGATATTTTGTTTATAATACAGAAACACCCATTATAAAGATTCTTCTGAAAAAGGCAAATATCGCTGAATCCCGAACCATATCTTTTTTTGCACTGATATTCGCTATAAACCGAACATCAGTGTTTTTTGAAGGAGAGCCCCCCTTTATGCTATTCTTCGTAGGAATTGGGTTCGTGAGGTTCAACAGTATTAGGGGCAACAGTATAGTCGGGAACTATGACATTGGAAATGCCGGCCACTGGTAAAGATTCTGGATGTTTATACTTCACAAAGCGACCAGTATCGACAAGATAATGACCTTCAAACTCATTGAAATAGATTCGGTAAACATTTCCAAGTGCCCCAGACCCCGCACCAATCCATCCTGGTGAAACGCGATACTTTCGCACTGTTGGATAACGATCGACATTATAAACGCCTTCTTCTAGCCATTCAGAAGAAGGAACATCTCTTGCTAAAACTGCATTCCGCTCTATAGTTTCTGCTCGCTTATCATTAATTCGATTGGATTTAGTCAAAATATAATAAAAAGGCACCCGAGTTTTCTGGTTTTGATAGTGAGCCAAAGAAGCTTCTTCCACTGCCTCTTTCGCATAAACCCGTATAACAGGCGTTCCCGCTGGTAAAATGTGACGCAAATAAGCGATCGCCCCATTTTCGATACGAGTACAACCAGAACTTCGAGCATCACGAACAGTGCTAATTAAAGCATTGCGAGTAATCTCAATATACTTGTCGCCATCAGATCCCCAACCCGCAGTCCCATGTAACCATTGTGCATGAGCGTTTGGACCTAGCATTGCGGTAAACCAACCAAAAGCCCCACGCATAACGCCACGATCATCCGGCATTACGTCGCGATCAAACCAATCATAAAAACTGGAGCCTGGTGGCGGAACTGCTGGGTAGTTTTTTGAATACCATGCTGGATAATGACCATTACCGTCTTCATGAAACTTCTCCCAGTACTGGATCTTGTTCACTCCAAGGTGGGTGTACCATTCTTTGGCTTCAACAAAACTGTTTTTGCGACGACCAACAACCATTTCTGCTTCAAAAACTAAATTGTGATGACACTTTGAGAGATCATTGCACTTCTCATAGACACGAGTCGTCTCTGTTGCCACATTCTGGATGACAAAATACTTTCCAGTCGAACCAGCAATCATCAATTCTGAGTCATTTGCATCTAACTCATTTACCATCTCCGGTGCATTCTCGGCAAATGCGACTTTCCCCTTCAACACTTCATAAGACATTACTGAAGCCACGCTCAGGGCTGTACACAGAATAAATTTATTAAACGGCATTGTTATCTCTCCTCTTGGCCCGACAATCTTGTGAAAAAAAATCAAAAAGGGAAGCTTTTCCTTTGTTGCTGCGAGAGGTCAGTCAAGTAAGGACTATTCTGCCCCAAAACAGCTCATGTTGAGCTTTCTTGGTAATGAGAACAAAAACCGGAGCGGCATCACTGCCGCCCCTACAAACAAATAAATAAGGGTCCTTTATGAACGCACCTTAATTTTACCAGCAGCTCTGATCGCCAGATTTTTGGCTTTTTCTATATTACCACTGCGAGCGAGCGTCACTGCCATACGGCGGTTCGGTCGAGTGGTGGGTTTTCCAAAAATACGCACATCCACATTCTTCATTTCTAAGGCCTTTTCAATCCCAGAAAATTGTGGACGCGCTGTGGACTCTTTAGTTGCAAGCACCACCGCCGAAGCACTTGGGCCATAGTATTTGATCTCGGGAATCGGTAATCCAAGGATGGCCCGTATGTGTAAATCAAATTCTGATAAATCCTGAGAAATGAGCGTTACCATACCTGTATCATGGGGACGCGGAGAAAGTTCAGAAAAGTAAACATCGTCTTTGGTAATAAAAAACTCAACACCAAAAATTCCAGCACCGCCCAATCGATCGGTAATTTTTTTTGCCATTTGCTGCGCTTTCTTCAACAAGGTCGGCTTCATTTTTGCCGGGATCCACGACTCGCGATAATCCCCATGTTCTTGACGATGTCCAATGGGCGCCACAAAAAGAGTTTTACCATTTTTTTGTTTCACCGTTAATAAAGTAATCTCATATTCAAAAGGAATAAAGGATTCTACGATCACTTTTTTCTTATCGCCACGCATTCCCTCACAGGCATAGTTCCAAGCGGTGGTAACCTGTTTTGGAGTTTTAACCACCGACTGCCCTTTGCCTGATGACGACATCACTGGCTTCACTACACATGGGAACCCCACCTTATCGGCTGCTGCAGAGAGCTCTTGCACGTTAGACGCGTAGGCGTAGATGGCCGTTTTTAATTTCAGTTCTTTAGCGGCAACATCCCGAATCGCATCTCTATTCATAGTCAGGTGGGCCGCTTCGGCCGTTGGAATCACCGTCATTCCCTTTTTTTCTAACTCAATCAATTTTTCAGTTCGAATGGCTTCAATTTCGGGCACAATAAGGTCGGGGTGATGTTTTTTAACAATTCTCTCGATCTCTGCCCCATCTAACATATCAATCACTTCAAAAGCATCGGCCACTTGCATGGCGGGAGCCCCTGCATAACGATCAACAGCTACCACATACTGGCCTAAACGTTTGGCAGAGATTACAAATTCTTTTCCCAACTCACCAGAACCCAAGAGCATAATTTTTTTCATAAAATTCCTCCGCTAAAAAACATCTAAGTTGTTTTGATCTAGTAAAATCGCACGTACTGGCGAAGCTTCGCCACTCTTAATTTTTAAGGGTAAGGCCACTAAATAATAAATGCCAGCAGGCACTTCATCTAAAACCAATCCTTCAAGAATTGAAAGGCTGTGGCGATAAAACATTTGGTGTCCATCCAGAGTTTTACTTTGGGCATGATCCATGGAAGGCGTATCAATTCCGATGAGCTGAACTCTTCGAGCCGCCAACCACTCAATCAGTTCTGGCGTGAGATAAGAAAAATCATTTTGCCACTGATCGGGATTTCGTAACGAACATGTCTTAAACAATATTCGTGGAGCCTCAATTTCCACCCCCGCTAAAGCACTTACGTGGATCTCCCCTTGAATTTGCGACACATCAACAACCTGACATCGACCCAAATAAGTTCTGAGCGAGCAATGTTCGATGGACTTTCCCTCAGGATGATAATGTGAGGGAGCATCGGCATGCGCTCCTAAATGCAGAGTTGTTTCAATGGAGCTTAAACTTAAATGGTGCCCCCGGTTAAATTCCATAGAAACTTTCCTTTGAAACTCAACATCACCGGGAAATACGGCAATGTTCGAACTGATCAAAGGCGAAATATCGTAAATCAAGATTGTAACTCCTCAATGCGAGGCTTGATCTTTTCCATAAAAACTTTCATACTTTGTTTAATCTGCTCATTGTTGTGATTGTTAAAATCAAACCAGAGCATCAAACGATCGTCTTTATGGTATTTCTTTACAATGGCCTGAGCCACTTCTTCTGGATTCCCCGCAATGGAGTTCTCGACCGCATTGGCCACCTTTTTGGGATCCAGGGTTTTTTCCATGGCCACCCAATAGTTCTGCCAGGCTTTTTGCGATTGTTCGCGAGCCCGAGTCGATTGTTCTTCGGGTGTTATGCCCGCAGTGCCATCCACAAAAATCAGTGCTGTTCTCGGCATGTGAGCGCGAGTCCATGCTCCTCCTTGCGGGTGAAACTCTTTGTTCATCCGTCGATGGGTTTCTTCAATGATTTCAGGAGGCGTAATGGACAAATTAAAAACTCCCGTCGGCAAAATCTCATTGGCCATCTTTTGCGTTTCAGGATCATGAGAACCAATCGTCAGTCGCAACAACTCAAGCGGAGCTTCAAACGGAATGACACCGACTTTATCAAATACGAAGAACGGAAGATGCAAGATTTTATCCCCATCCCAGCGACGGCGATCTTCCTTCGCTAACTTATAAACTTTGTCCCAATGGGCAGGATCACGAAAGTCTTCTTGGCGCAAACAAAGGGGACCAATATCTTTACTCGCCATCTTATCACCACGAAGCAATCTCAACATGATGATGGTGGCTTCTTGAAAAACTTTATTTTTAACAACATCCCAAGCCGCTTCATCAACTGGATCCCTGGGCTTGATTCCATAGGCATGATAGGAAAATGGAAAACGTCCTGCCGCAAAGCCAAACTCAAGAAGCCGGGTTTCATTTTGGCGAAGCGCATGGAGTGATAAAAATGTTTTAACCGCTTCTGCATGAGCGATAGGCCCCCCATTGCAAAGAATATTACGAATGGCGGAGCCGACATTGAGATTTCTGGTCTGTTGAAAAACAATGTGCGCGAGCTGAAGAATATCAGTATTGAGTCCGATCTCTCCTTTAAAGTGGGGAATGACCGCACCGGGGTTTTCTTTCTGCACCTGACAGGATAAATGAGTTTCTGCCAGCCAAGCTGTTTTAAACCCTAAAGTGTCAGCCAGACGAATCTGGTCGAAAAAGTTTTCCCACATGGTTTTCTCACTAGGGAGATAACCATCAACCTCTGTTTGACATATTGAAAAGAAAATATCGTATTTCATGCGGGACATTAGAAACAAAAGAACTTTAAATGTCAGTCTTTTCTCACCGCGCAATTAAAGAAAAATCACAAAAAGTGAGACGCCCTAAATATCTGTCTCAATTCAGGGGCCACTTAAATAAAAAATGGATGAGAGGGCCGCCCATCAAAATCTCCGATAATTGCTATTTTTAACATTCAAAGAATTCCCTCAAATTAGGTTCAATTAGTATCAAAATCTTTGTTTGCAGTCTCCAGCCTCAATTGGAGGCAGCATAGGACCTAGGGAGGATTCGGTGATAAGCTTAAGTTAATGAGTAGAATGAGTGGAATCCACAAACTTGGTGCGCTCCATGTAATAATGCAAATATTCTGCATCACTGACATCCTGAATTTCAAATCCGAGTTCACCTAAAAGCAGATGAGCGATATCATTTCCCTTAAGAACTTGAGTGTGGATACCATCTACAGAAGTAGAACTAAAAATAAACTGAACAACCGATTTTATTCCTCCTTTGGCTTCGAAAATATCTGGATCAAGAGGTTTATAATTAAAACTCATTGAGGCCATATGTTGATTTTCTAAACCAATTCCCTTTGCTCGCACTAAAGCTGGATCTTGCTCCAGCCACTGACTAATCGCGATCATAACCTGCCTTTATAGACACTGAGACTTTTGGTTTTAACTGACAAAGACGGATCATTTAAAAAAACAGTCGAAGGGGTATTGAGCAATCTTAGGAGACGCATTTTTTTTGTTAGGTGCGGATCTAAGCCAAAGAAATGTTTGCTTGCTTAAATGAGGGGTGTATGCTCTAAACAATCATTATGTTACATTTTATTTTGCAAAAATTCATGGTGTTGATTTTTATGACATCGGTTTGTTGGGCCGAAAAGTCTGATTTTGAGGTCGAATTAGAGCACTATTCCAAAAAGGAAACCAAAGAGAGCTACGTCAACATCGATGGTTCCATTTATCGCAAAATTGAATTTGAAGGAAGCTACTATTATCTGCGTTTAATGCGACCTGAGAACCCTGTGCTCTCTTCTGATCTCCATTGCACTGGACAGTCTCCCATTCCTGCTGAACGCCCTTTTCAACTGGAAGCTGGCATAAAAGTGACAAAGCGGACCAAGCTTTTTATTGAAGGCCTGAAGGTCTCCTGCATTGGAAAGTTAAGTCCCGAAATCAGAGTTGGCTTCACTATTCCCGATTCATTTTTACCGAAATTGAAAAATAAGAAATTATTTTTTAACCCTTTCGGTGGCCTTCAGTTTTACGGAGAGTTTTGACCCTGCCGAAACTGACAATTGCCGGTTCTTTGTCGTAGAACATAACACTCTCATACCTATTTAAACCTGAATCTGATTTTCTTTACGATCAACTGGCATCCCCTGAGAAACTCATCGCTCCTTGATTTTGTGTAGAATTCAAGTCCTGTTGTTTTTTTGAAACTCTGCATATAATGGCAATTAATTCTCTCGATTTACCTGCAAAAATATGATTGCATCGCCTTGTTCTTTTTAGGATCTTAGGAGGGGAAATTATGAAGTTGGATCTCACCAACCGTAGAGCCTTGGTTTGCGGAGCGTCTCAAGGTATTGGCGAAGCTACAGCACACACACTTGCAAATCTTGGGGCGGAAGTCATTCTTCTGGCCCGCTCCCAAGAAAAGCTCGAGGCCATCAAGCAAAAGTTGAGCACCAACCAGGGGCAAAAGCATCTTACTCTTGCTGTTGATCTCACTCTGGTCGATCAAGTGATGGAGGCCCTAAAATTAGCCACAGATCGTGGCCCCATCTCTGTGGTAATCAACAATGCGGGCGGTCCAAAGGGAGGCCCACTTCTCGATGCGACCGAAACTGATTTTCTTCAAGGCTTTCACGCTCACATTATCGCTTCTTCTGTGATCGCCAAAAAATTGGTGCCCGCGATGAAAGAACAAAATTACGGACGATTTGTAAATATTATTTCAACATCCGTCAAAGCCCCTATTGCGAATCTTGGCGTTTCAAACACCATTCGCGGTGCCATGGCAAATTGGTCCAAATCTCTTGCGACCGAACTTGCGCCCTTTGGAATTACGGTTAACAACGTACTTCCAGGATATACAGAAACTCCGCGACTAGAAGCTCTGGCTCAAGCAGCTGCCCAACGACAAAATAAATCTACTGATGAAATTAAGGCGGCTTGGAAGGCTGCAACTCCCGCAGGACGCTTTGCCAAACCTGAGGAGGTAGCGGAAGCCATTGCCTTCCTAGCAAGTCCTTCGGCAAGTTTTATCACAGGCATCAATCTTCCTATCGATGGAGGGCGCACTCCATGTCTTTAATCGAAATCAAAAATTTCATTGGCGGTGAGTATTGCCCCTCTCAATCAAAGTTATTTATCGAAAATCGCGATCCTTCCACAGGGCGAGTTTATTCTTTGATTCCCCGTTCAGAAGCACGTGATATCGAAGCGGCTGTCATTGCTGCCCGCAAGGCCTTTCCACGATGGTCTCGTACAACGATCGAAGAACGCTCGCGCATTTTGAATAAAGTTGCCGACGGTATCGAAAAAAAGTTGTCGCAGTTAGCCGCTGCTGAATCTAAAGATCAAGGGAAGCCCGTGTGGCTCGCAGAATCTGTGGATATTCCAAGAGCCGCTTACAATTTTCGTTTTTTTGCAGGTCAGATTCTTTATGCACCTAATGAGGCCCATGATCTTTCAAGCAAAGGTTTTAATTTCACACTTCGCAAGCCCGTGGGTGTGGCAGGTTTGATTTCTCCCTGGAATCTTCCCTTGTATCTTTTGACGTGGAAAATTGCACCGGCGATTGCTTGCGGTAACACTGTCGTTTGTAAGCCGTCTGAGATCACGCCGATGACCGCTTATTTACTTTGTGAAATTTTAGCGGATGCTGAAGTCCCTCCTGGAGTTGTGAATATGGTATTTGGATATGGCGCAGAAGCCGGAGACGCCCTCGTTAAACACCCTAAGGTGCCTTTAATCAGCTTTACTGGCGGTACGACTACGGGAAAGCATTTAAGTGCTGCCGCAGCACCATTGATTAAAAAACTTTCACTAGAACTAGGTGGAAAAAATGCCAATCTTATTTTTGCTGACGCGAATTTAGAAGATACGGTCAAAACAGCTCTTCATTCCAGTTTTCTCAATCAGGGTGAAATTTGCCTTTGTGGCTCGAGGATCTTTGTTGAACACTCTATCTATGACCAATTTCTCACTCAATTTGTGGAAGAAACTCGAAAGCTCAAAGTCGGTGATCCCAGAAAGTCCGAAAATTTTCTGGGCGCTCTAGTGAGTCAAGCCCACCTGGAAAAGGTTCGCTCCTATGTGAAGCTAGCCCAAGAAGAAGGTGGCAAAATCGAAACCGGTTTAGAAGCCATCCCTTTAGTTGATGAACTGATCAATGGCTACTTTATGCGCCCGACGATTATCTCCGGACTCACCTCTCAATGTCGAGTGATGCAAGAAGAGATCTTCGGCCCTGTTGTTACAGTAACTCCTTTTTCGTCTGAAATCGATGCTGTACAGATGGCAAACTCTGTCGAGTATGGTTTATCCGCAACTCTCTGGACCAAAGACCTTCAACGAGTGCACCGATTAGCGCGCGAGCTTGAGGTGGGCACTCTTTGGGTCAACACATGGATGATGCGCGATTTGCGCACTCCCTTTGGTGGCATGAAGATGTCAGGCATTGGTCGCGAAGGTGGACTTCACTCGCTCGAGTTTTTCACAGAAGCCACCAATGTTTGTATCAGCTACTAAGTCTAAAGAGAATTTAATTATAAACAAAAACGATAGGATAGTTAATGAAGACCGCTCAAAAACCTAAAGGCAAGGGAGCCATCGTGGCCGGGTGTTTAGCACCGCATCCGCCTCACCTTGTTTATGCCGAAAATCCCCCACAAAATGAGCCGCGATCAGAATGCGGATGGGAGACTCTCCGCTGGTCCTATGAGTCCATGCGCGAAGATCTGAAAAAAATTGATCATGATGTTTTGATTATACTCTCGCCGCACTGGCGAACTTATGTTGGCACCCATATCTTAGCCACCCCTCATTTGAAATCACTCTCTGTGGATCCTATTTTTCCCAATCTATTCCGTTACCACTATGATATTAAGGTTGATGTCGAATTGGCAGAAACGATTCATCAGGTGTGTAAGTCTAAAAATATTCCTACCAAGTTGATGCAAAACCCTGATTTCCGCGTTGATTATGGAACCATCGTGACGGGTCACATGGTAAATCCGAGTTGGGATAAGCCCATCGTCACTTTATCGGCCAATTGTGTTGCCGCTTATTATAATTTAGATCGTATGCAGGCCCTCATGATGGAGCTGGGCGAAGCAACCAAGGAAGCCATTGAAAAAAGCGGTCGCCGCGCCATTTTACTGGCGAGTCACTCACTTTCCCATCGTCACTTTACCGTCGAAAATGAGGTCCCTGAAGACATGAGTAAGGAGCATATCACCAATCATAGTCTCTATCTTTGGGATATGAAAATGATCAAGCTTATGAAAGAAGGTAAATCAAAAGAGTTGATCGATTTGATTCCTGATTTTACCGAGCAAACCATCGCAGAATCAGATTCAGGCGCCATCACTTGGATGATGAAGGCCATGGATTTTCCAACTTATCCCGCCAAAGTTCATGGATATGGAACCGTCATTGGAACCGGGAATGCGGTTGTTCATTGGGCACCACCTACAACTCATGCCACTCCCTCGCTTGAGAAAGGACTTTAAACCATGGCTCAGTCTAAAACAGCTAATCCCGTTATTAAAGGCTTTGTTTTACCAGGCCTTGTTCAACCACTTCTCACTCCTGATGCTAATCCAGGTTACCGCAAAGTTCGTACCGCCTTTGATAAAGTTCGCGAAGAGATTGAACGTTCCGATGCCGATGTCATTCTTATTTATAGCACCATGTGGCCATCGATACTTGGACATCAGATCCAGGCTCTCCCTGAACCTGAGTGGACTTTGGTGGAAGAGGAATTCCATGATTTAGGTTCTATTCACTACAAACTGAAGATCGATAGCACTTTGGCAGAATGCTATAATAAGCACGCTAATGCTCGTGGCCTTCATAGTCGCACGATTGCCTACCATGGATTCCCCATAGATTCGGGGTCGGTTGTCGCTCTTAAATTGATCAATCCCGACAACCGCATTCCCGCTGTGATTGTTTCCAGCAATATCTATGCGGATCGCGCCGAAACTGTAGTTCTTGCAAAGGCGGCCGTTGCAGCTCTCAAAGAACAGGGCAAGCGCGCGGTGGCTGTGATAATTTCTACCCTATCTAACCGCCTCCATACTAATTATATTGATCCCAAGGATGACAGAATTAATTCTCTGAAAGATCAGGAGTGGAATTTAAAAATTCTTGAATTTCTCGAAAAAGGTCGATTAGAAGACGTTGCCCAACTCTCTCGTCAGATTCAACGCGAGGCTCGAGTTAAAAAGGTTTCTAACTTTAAACCCTTCTGGTGGTTATCCTCAGTCATGGGACCACACAATCGCTATACGGGACAAATTTATGAATACCAACCCATCTATGGCACAGGCTGTGCGGTAATTGGTTTAACACCAGCTCTTCATGCCTCGCGTGATTTGGAATTCGATGAAGATTCTCCCGAGTATTACTCTGGTGAAAGAAATGTTTTGAGTGCTAGTGGTGAGGCAATGGCTGATTTTTCTTCTCAACAACACTTACGCAATTTCGAGAGTGGAGCTTCAGCAGAAGAAGGTGACTATGAAAATTTCTGATGTTTATCCAAAGAGTCCCTTTGGCGAAAAAATTCCGGGCATCCCCACTGGTCGTGATGTCGAGTGGCAACCCTTAGTGGATTATCGTCGTAACGGCGTCAGTGAAAACACCATTCACGGTGCCATTGCTTGGCACAGTGGTGACGAACTGATTCATTCGTTTGGCGGTAATGTTTTGTGCTATGGCCGTAGCATGATGAAGTTATTTTACATGAAAGTTTTTGCAAGGGTACTGGCTGCCACCACCTCTTGGCAACAAAAAGCGATCAGTGTTTCGAGCCACAACGGCTCTGCAGAACATATCGAAGCAGCCCAATCCCTCTTGAGTGAGAGTGAATGGGGACTTATGCAGACGCCCCTCGATTTGCCTTTGGTGCAGTTTGGTCGTCAGGTTCGAAGACCTCGTCGTTGGTACAATAATTCGTCTGGGCATCACGCCGCAATCCTAATGGGTTGCCGCTTGAAGGGCTGGAATCGTGCAGGCTACACTCTGCCGAATCACGAAGTTTACCATGGGTATTTAGACGTCGTTCAAAAGTATCTCGGTTCCAAATGGCAACCTTTGCGAGTGGCTCGAGATGGCGATGGTCTACCAACGATGGCCATGACGGTGAATGAACTCGCCAAATGCTATGCCGGATTATCGAAAAATCGCAATGAAGATTGGATTTGGGAAAGCATGATTCGTCATCCCGATTTAGTGGGGGGGTTTAACCGTCTCGATACGACCATTATGAAATCCTGCAAAGGCCAAGTGATAGCAAAGGAAGGCGCCGACGGATTATTGGGAATGGCAATTGCTCATCCAGATTATCCACAAGGTCTAGGAGTGGTTATCAAGATTGCTCATGGTTGGAATCCGCAAGCGACTTGGTATATCGCTCGTGGAATTCTAGGTGTATTGGGCTTTGAACTTCGTAACCCCTATCCTCTTCGTCGCCAGAAGGCTTTTTTAGTTCCGCAAATTGTTCCCGAAAAATATTTAAACCGTCTCGAAACCATTCCCACTTGGGATGAATGGGATCCAGACCATGACCGTTGGTATATAGGAGATCTCAATGTCTGAAATCATCACTGAAAAAATCAACACCACAAAAGCGCCAGAACCTGTCGGCGCCTACCCTCATGCGCGTCGCTTTGGAGATTTCCTTTTTCTTTCTGGCGTTGGGCCTCGAAAACCTGGAACGAAACAAATTCCTGGCGTGGACTTAGATGCGGAGGGAAACATCATTTCTTACGATGTGGTGACCCAGACCGAATCTGTGATCGAAAACATTCGGATCATCCTTGAAGCAGCCGGAAGCACCCTGGATAAAGTCATCGACGTACAGGTATTTTTAACCAATATGAAAGCCGACTTTAAAGCCTTCAACGAGGTCTATGCAAAACACTTTGCCAACATTGGCGCCACCCGAACAACGATAGAAGTGGGAGCACTACCAACGCCAATTGCGGTTGAATTTAAAGTGGTCGCCTCATTTAAATAACTTTTACTGACACTGGAGATTCTATATGATTAGGAATCAGAAACCCGTTTACTACCCTGAATACCTACATCTCAACAAGCTTCTCGATAGCCAACAGCCAAAAAGCAAGGAAATCGGCAAAGAAGCCCATGATGAAATGTTATTTATTATCGTTCACCAAGCTTATGAACTGTGGTTTAAACAAATACTCCACGAAATGAAGCCCGTACTTTCTATTTTTAGTAAAAATGTCGTAGAAGAGCACGAGCTTGGGTTTGTATTAGCACGCTTTGAACGTATTATTCGCATTCAAGATCTATTACAAAAACAACTTGAAGTTCTAGAAACCATGACACCCATGGATTTTTTAGAGTTCCGTGACTTACTCATTCCAGCTTCTGGTTTTCAAAGCGTCCAATTTAAAACACTTGAAACCCTGATGGGACTTACAACTAAAAATCGCTATACGGTGGATAGAGATTCATTTCTTGGACGACTTCAGGAGAATGATAAAAAGCAAATTGAGTCCCTCGAACGACAAGATTCTCTTTTTACACTTTTAGAAAAATGGTTATTGCGCTTGCCATTCACGGAACAACATAATTTTGTCTTTTGGCAGCAGTATGAAGCGTCTGTCCATGCGATGCTCACCAAAGATGAATCGGTGATCTCTGGAAATCCTTATACTAGTGAGCTTGAAAAGAATATCCAAAAGGACTATTTAAAGACGACAAAGATGACTTTTCAAAGTCTTTTTGACGATAAGATTCATAACGAGATGATCTCTAAAGGAGAGCGCCGATTGGCTCGCAAAGCCATTTTAAATGCTTTATTTATCTTCCTCTACCGCGAAGAACCAATGATGCATCTTCCTTACAAAGTCCTAAATGCCTTGATTGATATTGACGAGAATTTTACCAGCTGGCGGCATCGACATTCCATGATGGCTCACCGTATGCTTGGAACGAAGATTGGTACCGGCGGTACATCGGGGCAGGATTATTTGAAAAAAGCCGCCGATCAAAATCGAGTTTTCCTGGATCTTTTCAATCTCTCTACCTTTATTATTCCAAAGGCATCGCTTCCTGATTTGCCGGAGCCACTCAAACACGAACTCAATTTCCATTATTTAGCGAAGAACTTCGATTTTAATAAAAGTGCTAGCCTGTCGCCATCGACAGATCTTCCGGTATAATTGGCATTTAGTTCGTAGTTCATCTTTGGCTGCGCCGTTCGAGGCTACTTTCTAACTGAAAATGGTTTAATGGGCTCCAGTGAAAGTTGGAGCGGTGGACGATTTTATTCTCAATATGAATCCGGCAAAGCCAAATTTTGTCACTTCTTTCTTTTATTTCTAGGAAGCTCTTTGTTTTAGGGCTTGCTACACCATCCACACTCAATAATGAGTTTAACTAAGGAGAAATAAATGAAAAAGACTCTTATTACAATCGTTAGTCTACTTGTTGGATTGGCTTCGACTAATTCGAAGGCGGATGATTCAAGCGGACCCACTATCTTTGATCCGATTGGATATGCCGCAAGCCTCGTTGGCCAGGCCACAGCTATTCCGACCATCACGATAGGTGGTATCACATTTAGCGGATGGTCAAGCTCCCAGACTTCTAAGAAAAACAAGAGAAAAGAAGAATTGGCTGCCGCCCAAAAAGAAGCTAATGAATATTTAGCACAAAACAACTTATCACAGGTGATGGCTATCAATGAATTTCCAAGACTGGCCGGCCTTGTGGAAGATATGAAATTGATTGCTGAGACTCAACAAACGCGATTTTCTCAAGCGGATGCAATTCATGCCATAGCCCTTATGGAAACTCTTGATTAAATAGAATCATTTTTATTTTTTATAAAAAAGGGAGTCTTGATGACTAAGTTCATTTTACTGTTGTTCCTATTAATGCTCCATCTCCCTTTTTTCTCAGTAGCGCAGGACCAACTGGCCCTTCCCCAGCGTCTGCTGAGTTTTCTCGTAAAAAACAAGCTCTTTGACAAAAGTCAGTGGCAACAAGCCCCCATGCTTTCCCTCCACCATTGGCTCCGCGAATTCGATCAGGCCGGTCTTCCTGAACACCGTTACCTAAAAATGTATCCTCATTGTATTCAGGCGGCCATCATTCATCAACGATCGGGAGAGCCCGAATGCAGACTCATAGAGCACATTCAAACTTCCGTTTCCGATCTTCCTGAATTCAGAGCCGTCATCAAAACCGCAACCTTCAATAGAAAACCAAGTGTCGGAATTAGTGAACTGCCAACACCACAAAAACAATTTATTTATTTTGCCGCTCAATTTATTTTAAGTTCCACTTTCAAATGCCAGAGTCCCACCCTTTATCGTTTTTTTAATTGGTATTTTGATGGCTTTGAGGGGCCTTCCGCAAAATGCACTTTACCCTCCCAGATTTTTTTAACGTCCATTGATAGTAAAGGGCTATCCGTCGAATATGAAACTCTAGACTTTTCTCGGCTCTATCAAATCCATTACCTTTTTGCGAGCGAAGGTTCTGCAAGTTTCTCACAATTTGGTCACTCTATGTTGCGCTTGGTGTTTTGCTCCCCTCTCAGACAAAGGGTTGGCCCTGACTGTCTCAAGGACATCCTTTATCACCGTGTGGCATCGTTCCGCGCCTCAGTGATTGAACCCAATATCAGTGTTATCGATGGCCTTTCAGGTCAATACCCATCAATTCTTTTTATCAGCCCATTGTTGAGTATTATTAAAGAGTATAATGGCCCAGATGAATTTCGGAATCTCATTAGTTTACCCCTAAATCTCGACGATCATCAGACGCAAGCAATGCTCCATACCATCATTGAAAACCACCTTGGCTACCGAGGCAGTTATTACTTCTTTAGTAATAACTGCGCTACCGAAACATTGCGAATGCTACAACAAACTCTGTTTACGAACCCCAAACTCTTAGCTACTTCTATTATCAGACCTGACCGTCTTTACCGGGAACTCCTTCGCTTGAAAATGGCCCACGGTTATAGCCTGAAACAGATTAAAGAAACGCCAGTTTATCATATGCATCTTAAACAACGCAGCCTTTTGTTCCTATCGGAAAAACCCCTCCTAGAAAGTCAATTTCAATCTCTTGTCGCTGCTAAACTCATCCCACCCACCTGGTCGCTCGAAACCTATCTGGAGAGTGAGTCCAGCAAGAGAGAAGGAATCTATAACAGTCTGAAATTTAAAGAGTTGCCGCCTCGCGAACAGGTCCGCTCTTTACACCGCGCCATCAGTCTAGAAATAGCCATTGAAGAACGACTACAACTCATCGTAATGAAGAAGCTTCAACAACGTTTATTGAGTCGCCCCCAGAATCAAGTTGCGCTCGAACAAGAAAAGAAACTACGTTGGGCACTGAGCTCCCCCCAAAACTTCAAGCAATCTAACGCCGAAGAACTGAGACAAATTGCAGAGAGCAGTGCCATTATTCTCAAAGAGGCCCTCAAACAAGAACCTATGGAAAGACAGAGGAAAGAATCGCGACAATTTAATCAAAGGCTGAAACAAAAGCTTGCGTCACAGCTTAATCATTAGTGATAATTGATTGTGGCAAGCCAAAAACACTCTCACAATCTCAGGGAATTTTCTGACGACCATTTTGAGAACTTGGTAAGAGAGCGCCACCTTGATTCATTTTTAACTTACTGCCGTCGTTTTAAGCCCCATTTAATCAAATTCCATCAGTTCTCAACCATACTGATGGGCTATCGACGCATGAGTTGCTTTAGGGAAGGTTGGCGCTTCTTACGTCGTCGATATGAATGGGCCATGGAGCAGAACTTGCGGTCTGAATTAAATCACTTGTCGATCTGGATTGGTTATTGGCTCCATATCACGGGGGCATCGGAGTTAGCATTCAGAGCAATTGATAAGTCAAATCCGAAAACTTTGTTTGAAGTTCGTAGTGTCGCTGAAATCTATTTGACGAAATTTCAATTTCAGTCGGCGCGAAGGTATTTTGAAACTTATCTTCAACTTCAGAAAACTGAACGAGAAGAATGGAGCTATGAAAGTCGCCTTGTAAGGATGGAGTATGCAGACTCCCTTTCCGGCGAAGGTTTTTACATTGAAGCACTCGCCGAAATCAAAAAGACACTTAGAGTAACTTCAGAGCCGCTATTACGTGCCATAGGGCTGAGTTGTGAAGTGGAATACTGGTCTCGCCTCGGCCACTTTGAAAAAGCCTTGGAATCGGCAAAAGTGGCTGAGCCGCTCGTTCCCCTCAATGATCAGAGTGTTG
>CAZYOE010000034.1:0-36019 GCA_964648725.1 uncultured Pseudobdellovibrionaceae bacterium
GCACCAACTTGAATACGGGACGAACACCCGACACGTTGGACCGAGAATTTTCAGATGTTCCCTCTGTGGCGGAGGTATCAAACGCCCCACCAACTCCATTTATACTTGATTCGGGTTTCTCTCCGTAAATTTCGACCTGAAAAATCCCATCTTCCTTCAAAATGATCCTTCGAATTCTTTGCTTAAGGATTTCTGACTGCGCCGCTATTGGCAAAGCATCAAAGGCCCCATTTTTGAAAATTTGAACGTATTCACGCATCTTTGTAAGATCTACAACATTATTGGCCTGCTCAAAATCCCTTTTAAGACCTAAAATTGTTGAATCCACCTGTTCCAAAAGCTCTTTGGTCTCACGGGCTTTTTGCGAAAGCCCCTGTCTGACGACTCGATCCGACTCTTCTGAAATAGCCTCATATAGATTGCCTAATTTTTGTTCCAATTTTCTACGCTCTTGTTCTTTGGCGGCCATCAGTGCCTTTTGGTGCTCGTTGTCTGCACTGGAATTAGCAGCCATTGAACGGGCTAACTCAGCAATAAGCTTTCTATCCGTAGAAAGATCTTTAAGCTTCGAAATAACCGTTTCCTCTACAACCAGGGCAGGAATGTTTTCATATTTGCAGCGTTGGAGGTGGCGGTTGCCTTCACTGAGCAACTTACGTTTATGTCCATAATAAAAATATTTTGCATTTTGCCCAGTTCCAGATTTTCCAGTCAGTTTTTGACCACACTCAGCACAATCAATCAACCCAGTAAGTCGATATTCATGAACATATTTGCGTGCCTTCTTCTTGTTTTCCTCTAACATTCTTTGAACGTCAAAGAAAAGATCTTTTGAAATTAAAGCAGGCCAATGAGCTTGAACAAAATAATAACGATCCTCTTCCCGAAGATTTTCAGAATCGTTTGTTCGAGCTTTTTTATTGATTTCGCGCTCACCAATATAAGAACGATTCGTCAGAAGTGTGTGCAAAGAACTTAGGGTCCAACGTTTGCCACCCATTTTTTTGCCGCTTTGGGAAATGAACTCTTTTGTTCTGTAACCATTTGCATTTAGAAAGTGAACTAAGGGGAGTAGTCGTTTGATTTCCAAAAACTTTTTAAAAATAAATTCAACGTAGGCTTTTTCACCATCATTAATCTCACGATAGTTGGGCTTGTGATCAACCAATTTAAAACCCAAAGGAACACAGCCGTTGGCTAGGCCACGTTCAGCTCGCGCACGAGAACCCTTTTTAATACGATCTACGATAGTTTGCCGTTCAAATTGTGCAAAACTCATGGCTTGAATCAGCATTAGTTCGCCCATCGGGGTTGATGTATCAAAATTTTCTTTGAGTGAGAACATGGCCACATTATGCTCTTTGAATAATTCCCAAACTTCACAGAAATCTTTGACCTTACGGTTTAAGCGAGAAAGCTCAGTGATGATCACCGCATTGATATACCCTGATTTAATGTCTGCAAGTAATTTTCTAAATGCCGGACGATTCATGTCCTTACCAGAAAGATCTTTATCGACATACCACTCGACAATTTCGCCCCAGCTTCCACCAAACTGAATATTTTTACTGTCCACAAATTGCTGAATGCGTTGAGGGTGAGAAACTAAAGAACCTTCTTCGCGCTCATCCCCAGTGGGGGATAAACGCACATAACCTGCAACTCTAAACTTTGAAGCCGATTGTTCAATTGGACTTTTTACAGTTTTTATTTGTTCGCCCTTTGCGATATTCCTCCACGGCTCTGATAACTTGACGGGCGAAGCATTTAACTCTTTCTTGGTTTTCATTTTCGTTTAGCTCCACTATTTGAAAAATTATTGAAAGCTCTTTGTTTCGATCTTGAGTACCATTCTTTTTCTTGAGACGTCTTATGCTGCCTCACTTATTTTTTTCGCAGCTTCAATTCTAAATCTAGTCCAAGACACTCCGCTATCCGCAAAAGATAATCTATCGATACAGCATCCCTTTCCTGCATAATCTTGTTGATATTGGGACGGGCTGCACCTATCCGACGAGCTACCTCGCCTTGACTGATTCCATCTTTCTCCATTGTGGTTCTCACCAATTGAAAAAGTTCCTTGTTTATTTTCTCGGTTAAGTAAAACTTCTGTGCCATCGAAAACACTTATAGTGTATTCATTTATACTAATCAAGTCTATTCTTTTTTGCTTAGTGCGCTGGTACTTCTTCATAATACTCCATTGGAGGCTGGTGTTGCATTTCCAGCACTTATGAATTTTGCTTTGCGTCGTTTTTTACTTTTGTATTTCTGAGCCTGCTCCAATGCCTTAGCCATCAGATCCTCAAAATTGACTTTGCCTTTGGCCTGTTTACGTTGAACTTGATAAAAAGAATCGGAATCAAAAAATTCTGCAACAAGAACATCTCTGTCTTTTTCAAAGTGGGCCAAATAAAAATCTGAAACCAGGAAACTTACAAACTGGGAGGGGTGGACCTTAATGGTTGGCACTACCTCCTTAACTCTTTGAACCATCGCCTCGTATGCTAAAGATGATTCAGCATCAAGTACCACCCGCAGCTCTTTGGGTTTTAATTCCTTACTCATCTACTTGCCACCCACATCGATAGGATCATCGACATAACGACAGGGTATCGACATCAATCGACCATCGACCTCCCGGGTTGTGTAGCACTTATCACCCTTGAGGGTACTGGAACTGTCGACAGGCATAATGCCATCGCGGCCCATCACATCGTATTTTTCCAGATTCAAAAGAGTTTCCTTTCGAACCCTGGTATCACGAGATTCAAGCGATCCATGAATCGCATAGCTTGCAAGTCCTCCGATGATGCTACCGATCACCGCTCCCTTTAAAACATTTTCTTCATGATCATTTCCTGGCGACTGGCCGCCAGTAATTCCGCCGACAACGAGACCCGTTGAAGCGCCAAGAATTAATGATTCTCTCATCGTTGCACAACCTGATATTAATGTAACCATCAGTAATCCTACTAATTGTGTTCTATATATAAATACTCCAATGTTAAAATAGTTTATAAAATATTTATTCAACCCTTCAATACCTTCTATCCATTCCACCTGATCAACTGTTCAAAACACCTCTCAATTCAGTCACATTTTCTAAAAACTCAATATAGGGGATTTCGCCTTGAATTTTCGCCATCCTGTTATCAGTCATTTCAATACGATGAATTGAAATAGCCCGTTGCATGGGTGCACTAGCAAGTAACACTCTGGTGTTGCGCCTGCAACGCCCACTATTTGAATTCAAGTATTTGCTCCTTACTGTTTTTAAAAGTGATGTTTGGTTGATTACTTTTAACTTCAGACTCCAAAGCAAAATACAAAAAAGACTCACGTCCATTGCAAACCTCTGAATCTACTTTTGCTAAAAGTCTTTGGATTTCTTGATCTGGAGTAACGTACAAAACGCCATCAAGACCTTGCGAAAGATAATAATCCACCAGCTTTTGGGTGTATCGTTGAATCGTCTTTTTGTTTAGTTCCATTTCAATGGCGTAAATTTTTAATTGGCCGTTGGAATCAAAAAGTGAAAGCACTCCATCTGAATGAATTTTTGCAGCACTTTCATAAACTGGATCATTTGCTAATATCTTTGATGAAGCAAGTAAATTCTCAGTCATAAAACTGCGAAAGCAAGAAAGCTTTTCAAATCTTAAAAACAGTTCTGCAAGACGAACATCATGCTCTAAAGATTCACTTTTAAAATACGGTTTATCAATTTCAAAGGGCCATTTTCCTTCAATTGCTTCCCATGATTTCGGAAGCGGTTGAACGACTTTTATTACTTTTTCAAAAAGTTCAATAACAGAAGTTTTTAAGTAGCCCGCACGGGCTAAAGCTTTCAGTCTCCTTCTTAAAGCCGAAGATGACGAATTTCCGAAGTGGCGTTGTCCAATTTGATTGTAAGTTACTGCACGGCAAGCAAATACAAATTTCAATATTTGTATGTCACGCGTTTGTAAAATCAATTTCATTAGAACATCTCCTGTTGTGGTTTACCAAGAATCGGAGGTTCAGTCTTTGTGGTTTCACTTTTAACTTTTACTTTTCCATTATCCAACAACAGCATATCTTGCAAATTGGGTCCTTGTTCTGCATTGAACTTGTTTACAAGTTCTTTCACTTTGGTTGCCACTTCTGCTTGATCAAGCCTTGGTGCTTGAACAATAATATCCTTACTTCCGACCGACCAAATGCCGCGACCTGGGACCTGCGGCAACTCATTGGCGATATTGCTTCCAAGCACTGTGACTGAGGCAGGGCCTGTGTTGGTTCGAAAGATCATTCGCGCCGTCATATTGGATTGAACGCGGGTATCTATGGTTTCTTTCACTACTTTTTGAGTACCAAGAATCAGATGAATTCCAGCAGCTCTGCCAAGTTTCGCAATCCTGTCTGATAAATTTCTAGCATTTACTGCGTATTCTCCTTTGTCTTCTGAGATTCTTACAATTGTAAAAAGATCAGAGGCCTCATCGACCAAAACAACAATGCGGTCAAGTTGGTCGCGCTCGCAATCAATTTCTGTGTAGCCCTTTGATTCAAAATATTTAAAACGGCGATCCATTTCTTTTTCAACAGCTCTAAGGGTTTGCACGGCACCTAGGACATTTTTAGCAATATGGACATTAGAAAGCTTCTCAAAAATCTTAACCTCAACACCCATTTTCAAATCAATTAAATAGAGTTGAATATGGCGTGATGACTGTAGGAGACCAATGAGCAGTTGTTTTTGAAACCAGCTTTTGCCATTTCCTGAAGAACCAGCAATCAAGATATGATGGATTTTTAATAAATCCTCAGCGATGAATCCAAAAACTCCTTCACCAACTAAAAACGAAAAAGGTCGGTTGAGATGGTGAGACACTTCATCAAATGGAATCAGCAGTGGAAGTTCTTTTGGCGAAACACGAATATCAATCATGCTGCGATTATTTTCTAAAATGCGAATATCCTGCACGAACATATTTAGAGCCGATTCAAGAACTGCTTTTTTATTTGTGAAGGAACTCACATCAAAACCCACGGCTTTGACTAAAACCTTTTTCTGATCCACCGTTGTTGGAATCACATCAATTACTTTGGGAAATTCGCCTTTTTGATTTTTGAGTCCTAGCATATCAATAGCTGATTGGTATTTGTGACTTTTCACTTTGGCGACCGCACCCAAAAATAAGAGCCAAGACACAAAAGGTATAAACCAAAACACTGCGGTCTGTGCCGCAGGTTTTAAATGATACTCCATCCACTCACCAAAGACCTGCGCCCGATGCCATGGCATCAGTTGCAAGATCTCTGTGAGATCCCATTTGGGTGAGTAAATCACTAAAAGTGAAATACCAAAATACATCATCCAAACGTTTACTCGTTGATGCGTCCAAGTACTTCTTTTGAATAAGACTGAGAAAATCACCTTTCCAAAAAACATAAAAATCACCGAAAAAATCAACACTATTCGGGATATAAAATCAGTATCCGTTTTTGCTTCTTGCTGACTCATTTTTAAAATCCTCTGTAAGTTCGATAATGATTTCTTTTCCTTCATGCACGATGACGTAACCACGCTCACTGTTAATTGAAGAAGCTACTCGTCCAGCTTGATCCTGCGATGCTTTTGACATTCCTTGGAGTAGGGCATTTTTCATTGTAGGCCGCGCTTGGACACCACCGTATGTGTTACCCAGAGACTCACGATCTGTGAGAGTGTCCGTCATTCCGGCGAACATATCTAAACCAATACTGGTGGCGATCTTCACACCATTTCCTGTGAATTCCTCACCCAGAACCCCTGGGGTGTAGTCACCGGCATCAAGAGCAACTGCTGCAAGCTTTTTTGAATCTCCATCTGGGGAATCAAGCCGAGTGAAGTTCAAATATACTTTTTCACCACTACCTTGATACGAATACTTACCAATTAGCGTTGAATCCTTCTCAATCGTAATACCGCCAAATTCTCCGCCTTGCACTATTTTAGCTCGAACTAGAGACTGCGCTCTTGTATCAATAGGATTTAAAAGCACACCAATAAGTTTAGATCCTGACATTAAAGCCTTTGGCCCTTTCAGATTGCTGCCGAGCACTTGTGGTGCAAAATATCGGATCGCTACTTGTTTTCGTTTTGCATCAGCTTCTTTTTTTGCATTGGCATCCTTCTGCTCTTGGCCCTTTTTAAAAAAGTCGACAAGAGTTCCGCCAATACCCTTATTGGTTTCCTCTTTTGCAGCATCTGTTTTTGGCGAAGCTGTAGTGTGCCGATAGGAGGTGTGATCCTCCTTCGGAGATATCCAACTCATGATTAAACCAAAAATAAACACTGTGCCGCCGACCGAGCCACCGATGGCTTTGATATTAAATGTGGATTTGCCGCCACTTTTTTGTTTGAACTTTGCCTTAATCGAATCCCACCATTTACCTACAGGAAACTTGAAACTAATGATTTCCGCCTTGAAGTTGGAATTTCGTGCTTTTTCCTAGAAAACTAAACACCAAACTGGCCCCTTTTAAGTCGGCATTGGTCACTATAATTCGACCCAACATCAATCCCTGGGGTTTAATCTCTTCTAAATCAAAAACCTGAACCTGGTGATCCATTGGACGATTCGCTTTCATCGCAAGTAGCTCAATGTCAGCCGACTTGATTAATGTTTTGGACGTATTCTTTATTGAAAACTCAACAATGGACCTTTTAGGGGAATCCATATCAATGAGCCGCTTCATTTGAATATCGAGCACTCCTACATTTATTTTTTGACCCAACTCACGAATGGATTCTTTGGCCGCAGCTCCAGTTTTTACAACAGGATGCGATTCCACCTCTGGTACCCAGCGCACATCAATAAATGTGTCCACCTGACCATATTTCGCCGGTGTGAGATAAAACAGATAACGTCGTCCTTGATTAAGTACAGTCAGATTTGTTGAAAAGCTCCCAAGGGGCTGAATAGTGAGCCCCTCTTTAATCTTTTCAATGTTAAAATAATTCTTATTTCCGCAAATCACTGTTTCGGGCTTTAAACCAAAAAACAAAACTGTACTCTGACCCAATTGATAATGGATCGTGTAAACCTTAGCTCCCGAAGTCAAAATCGTGCGTTTATCCCCAGGCTCGGAAGCCTGAGCTAAAACCGATAAAAATAAAACCAACATCACAAGACTATTTCGCACTATCGGACTCCGTAATTGAAGTGACATAGATCCCCATTGGATTTAGCCGAGTGGGATCACCTTGGGTCATCCATAAAGTCACAGCCGTTGGAATGATGAGCGGAATACCTTCGATTTTTAGAACTCGGTCAAAAGTGCAAACCACACGGTCGCTTTGCACATCCACTTTCACGAAGGTGATTGCTTGTTGAAGATTTTTTCCTTTCAATTCTTTTAAATACCTCTGACTTTGAGCATCCACAAATTTTGGAACTAAGTCTTCATCAGCATAAGGTCCAATTTCTTTAGTCAACTTTAATGGATTGAATTCGCTCCACACATAAAGACTCGAAAGAAATTTTCTTGTGAAATCTTCTACATCTGGCTTGTCAACAGGGGCTCGCACTCTAACCGTAGGGTAGAATTCTTGTTTTTCACCACTTTTTACGACCACAATAGGATTTCTAAAACCTTGTCCCACCAGTACTGCAACAAGTGTGAGCGCAATAGTTCCAACTCCCAATGTAAGTAACTTGTAAAGATGCAAAACTCTTTCTTGAGCCGACCAAATGTTCGGTATAGTATTTTTTGTCATAATTTTTTATCTCCGTAATTTTTGTTTTTTGTTAACTCCTTCGGTAAACCAAATCGTTCATACCTGTGCTTAAAATTTTCAAACCGTGGTTTCAGTTTATCCTTCATTAATTGATAGCGACCAGTGACGGGATTTGTAGCTGGTTTTGCAGCAAAGAGTGCCGATGACTTGATTCCACCCGCAGCTTTCGATGCAAAACGAGTGGCTGCCAGCTTCACAGCTCCCGCTGTTGCAAGGGCCGGTGCCATCGCTAGCGTACTTGCCATAGACGACATGCCATCACTAATCAGTGATTTGGTAGCCAGTGGAATGAATAACATCGATATACCGATGCAAAGATTCATCACAATCGCCATCAAATAATCTTCCATTCCAGAAATGTCTGGTTGTTCAGCGAGCTTCAAAAGTAAAACTCCCAAAATGCTCCAAAGCACCTTCCAAACCACGACTTGAGTGAGGCCCTTATATAGACTCATTGTGATGTGAGCAGTTCCACGACCCACATACATAAGAATCATCAAAGGAGAACAGACATACAAAATGGTCCATACAAAGTGAGTCAGTGCCGTTGCTACAAAGAACCCAACATAGGCAATGATATAAGCGGCCAGACTAAAAATATAAATTGTCGTCTCGCGCAGATTAAACCAGTTATCATGGCCTGAATAATTGGGACCAAGTTTTTTGAGCACTTCCGACAATTGAGCGAGCCCATTGATTTGATCAGTGACCGCATCGCCAATTGCTGCAATCGCATTGAGACACCAATCAAAACTGTAGAGCATTAAAATCGAAATCACCAATCTTCGCATGAGATCCTTAGTATTCGGGTTTTCATCTTTTAAAATTTCTAAAACAAATAGAAATAAAAAGTAAGGCACCACAAGCACCCAATAAATTTTCACCATATCACTATGAAGGCCTGCACCTACCGACGATAGATATTCAAACACTAAAAACGACTCAATTTCATATCGGGGTTAAAATTGGAAAATCCGCTTCCTAAGTCGCGACTCACTTTCTGAAAATTCGCAACGCCATCTTTTGACTGTTTATTCGAAAAAGCCAATTGTTCACTCTGAAGTTTCAACATTTGCGTGTTGAGACGAATCAGTTGCGAAAGGCTCTTTAAAATCTCCGCACTGGTTTCCGCTTGCATTCTTACGGCCCCCTTGGGAGAGGCTTCTCGTGCTTCTGCTGCAATCACGTCAGAATTTTTTTCTTCTGTTGCAGAAAACTCCTTAAAATCATTTGCCATCTTTAAACTCTCTGCGACTGTTTCATCGTGCAGCGTGTGTAAAGTGTCTTCGGGACTCTTTGGAATCTGGCCATAAACACTTTGAACTTTTCCAAGTGCTGATCTAAATTCTTTAAGTTCCGCGAGCACATGCTCGTCCTTAATCGGAAGTGAATTCAAAAGCCCAATGGAATTATCAAGACCAGCGTTGATCCAACGTAAATAACTATCAGCATCTCGACCCTGTTGGATCATTTGCTGTAATTGATAGTAATGCCGAATATTTTCTTCTAAAATTTGCAACAGCACGGCCACATCTCCGCCCCAAATGTCCGGTTTTGCACTCAGTGGGACCAAAAAAGTCAATCCCACAACAACCCACATTTTGATTTTTCTAATAGGTTTCTCCTTTTGAAAGAGTTTTTAAAATTTCAATCAATGGTTGCTCTGGAGTTTTTTCTCGTGCTTCTTGCACTTTAGCTTTGTCATTTCCATCACTGGTGCAAATCCAATAGCTCAAGGGTTCGGGTTCAAGACGTACAATCGCCATATTTTCATCCTGAATAAAAAGAAACTCAGAAAAGCGACCCTTTACAATTTCAAGACTTTTTGCGGCTTCAACTTGCGCATCATTGAACGCAAAGGTTTCTTTAAAATTGTTCCAGTCAATTTTTTGTTGCCTCAATACAAACACAAAAGAAGTGTTCGGCATCAACGAATCTGCAAGATCGGCATCCGACAAAAAGTCTTTATAGTTTTGACTGATACACCAGATTGCAGCCTTGTATTTCCGAAACACTCGAAAACAATCAACCGCAAATTCTTTACCCATCTGCGAGCCTTTAAAAAGCCGGTGGGCCTCATCTATTATCAACATATAGGGCCGTGAAAGATCACTAGCTGCTTCATTTTTAATAAACGAAGTGAGCAGAAGTAAAAAAATGTCTTTTAACTCCTTGTAATTATCAAGCCCCTTTACTTCAATCGACACTAGATCTTTTGAAAGTTGCACATTGGATTTACCATCGAGCATCTGGCCATAGGCGGTCTCACCAGTCCAAGAAAACAAAATATCAGCAAACTTATTCATGGTCTCAACGGGATGCGCGCGCAAAACAGTTTTAAGATCTGTCAGCGTTGGAGTTTGACCATCCATTTTATTATAGGTTGCAAAAATGGCTTCTTCTAACAATGCTTTCTCGCGTTTGGGTAACCCTGGCTTATCTTCATCTTTTAAAATCAATTCCAAACATCCAAGTATTAATTTTATCTTTGAAGAGTTTGGTTTCGTTTCTCCCTGGTCAAGATCAAACATATTGAGTCTGATTCCTGAATTGAGGTTGAGATCAATAAATTCACCGTCCATCACTTCAATCAATTTTTCACTCGATGCACCATTATCAATCCAAACTATTTTTGGTTTTGGCGATTGGCCGCAGAACTGCAACATGAGTTGTGCGATGGTAAAAGATTTACCAGCACCACTTCCGCCAAATACTAGCCCATTCCAATTGGGAAGCTCCTGGGCAAATGGATCAATTGAAAACGGTGTGCCTTCACGGTTAGTGAGAAGCACTACGGGTCGATTGTTACCGCGCCAACCAGCAAAGATCGGCATCAGGTGAGCACAGTTTGAAGTTTTCATTTTTTTCTGACGGAAGCCTTCACAAACACCAGGGGCCGCTCGAAAAAAAGCATCTTCAAGCGCAAAGGTTTCCACTAGACCTTCGGCTTGATTCATGGACCTAAAACTTCTCAAAACCTCTTCGGTCTTTTGCTCTAATTCTTCTGTGGTCGCACCCCAGATGATAACATTCAAATCACTATGAATGACCCGTTCAGATCCAGCCATGACTTCACGTAATAGATCTTCGATGTGAGAGAGCTTTGATTCATTCTCAATGTCAGAAACATTATTACTACCGGATGCCATAGAGTTTGCAATTCGACGCTTCAACTCTAGTCCTTCGATTTCTTTACGCTGATCCAGTGATTTAATATTTTGACTGAGCCAATAATGAAAACTCAGTTTTGTTAAAACCTCAATCATCGACGCAAACGTTTCACGCTCGGGTAGTAAACCCAGGGTGATCACTCGAAATAGATATCCGTCACTGGATAAATGATATTCCGAGACTGAAAAATTACTCAATGCCATTTGTTCTGAAACCGTGGGTGCTAGAGTCTCAACACCTTGCCTCAGAGCTGGTGAGCCTAGAGTCTCACTTCTTTTTAAATTGAAGTATGAAAATCCAAGTTGAAACCATTCCTCATTGGTAAGTAGTAATGGACCCAGTCCTGCCGATTTCAGAGCTGATTCAACTTGCGATGTGATGATTTCAAACTTTTTCCTTAACGTTAGAAACTCTTTTTCCGGAAACCCCTGAAAGGTCGTTTCCTTTTCAAAAAATTTCCGCTTCGGAAAAATGACAGGCCCTGATTTTACAAAAATATAAATTTCGGGAAGATAAAACCTTGCTCCTTCAATTTTATTTTTTAAAAACGCAATTCTGGCATCCCTAATTGGCTGATAGATAGCGTCACTCTCCATTGAAACTTTTTTATGCGTTTCAAGAATAGGTTCAGCTTGGTTTGTGAGTCGAAAAAACACTTGGGCGCGAATATTTTCAGGTAGCCCCACAAGTAAGGCTTCAACTTTTTGAATGACCCCGTTGATTTCTTCCGGTGAAGCGGTGGAAATATCTGCACCTTTAAGCTTAAACCCAGTTCCAAGCGAGCCATCTCGATAAATCATAAAATCATTCTCAAAGGCAAAATACGGTAATTTCTCAGCAATCATTTGCATATATCCTCACGAGACCCGGCCCATAGTTCGCCGGTGGATAAGTAAAATTTAATAGCTTGAAACAAATAACCGTCGGGCTTTCCTCTTTTTCCGACATAAAGACCAAAAAATAGCACCCCTGGAATTCCAAAAATAAAAATGGGTCCAAAAGGCACATGGCCCAGTAGTAAATTTAAAACAGCAGCAAGAAGAAGAACGACTAACAGGTCGGTGGCTTCGACGCCACCGACCTTCAACTTTGCATCAAGTCTACGATGCACCTGCGAAGCTCTTAACTCCGTCACATTGCCATTCCTTGCAACCAACGGATAATAAGCGGTGCGAGCATCCCAATGATGGAAGTCACTGCCACGAGCACCATTCTTTGACGAGCAGAGGCGTCACCTGTTGAAGCAAGTATGGCGGCATATACAAGACCGATAATACTTGCCGCAGGTAACAGAAAGGTAATCAGGCCATTGGTAACACCATGAACCTTTGACTCCAAATCACCACCACCCCCGAACTGGGCAAACGCCATTTCTGGAGCAAGGGCCATAAAAATTCCAAATCCAATCATCGCAAGCCATATAAGCTTAATTTTCATTAAGCTGCGGACTCCATGACGAGTGAACGGTCAAAGGGGCCAATATTCATGACAATTGGAAATCCTTTTGAGGAATCAGCTTCTCCCATCCCAATTTCCACACGTTGTGCAAGGCCGTCTTTCCTGCGAACCACTGATTCGACTCGAAATTGAATCACCTCATTTTGAAGTGCTACGGGTTTTAAGAATACTGATTTGTCTTGGCAGAAGGTATCCACTTTGAGTCGATAATCTCCTGCGGTTTCGTTATAAAATGCAACTCCCGCTGGAAATCTTTTGCCAGTGGTTTTGCATAGCCAATAAAGTCGATGTAATTTATTTTCGTTTTCCAAATTAAACTCCTATGAAAAATATTTTCTTGTTTAAGCCTTCTTAAAGTCCTTCCATAAAAGTGCTAAATCACGAAACTGGCCCCCAATCTGTTAATAAAAGCGACTTTTGATTCAAACATAATTCGAGTTTCGTTTTGAATTATCTCAATGAATCATTTTTCAAAGTGAACTTCCTTCAGAGTTTATAATTATTAAATGTCCCAGGCGTTTGGTTGCGGTCTCCAGCAACTTAATTACGGATTGAACTTTTAGCCTGGTTTTTTCAGCAATTTCATTCGGAGTCATGCCTCTCACAGCAAGTTGAACGACCATGCTCTCTAATGTTTTTATTTCGATCACAACCCCTCCCTTAAAATTGACTATGAGATCCTTGTCTTTAATTAAAAGATATTCGTTCACAAAATTTTTATCCCCAACCGTATTTTGAACCCTTATTGGTCCAACCACAGTCAATACATTTGGCTGAGTCTACTGCTCCGTAAACTTCCCCATCACACATTGGGCAGTAACCTAAAAAGGCTTTACGCACACCAAGAAGAGATGGTTTCTTTAGTCTCTTTTTCTTTTTTTTAGCCTTTGCAATTTCTTTTTCATTTTCTAATTCAGTCTCATCACCGGCACAATTTTCTAAATGTACCATCTGTGGTTGATGACCCAAGGCGCATCCACTTTTTCTTGAGGAATGGTTCGTCGATACTCTAGTGATTCCCAAGCTTCATAAGTGAGATCAGATTTTTTACGCATGAAAAATCCAAATAGGTTTGCTAACAAAGTTCTTTTGGGCTTTTCAATTTTAACTTCCGGCTGTGGTGCCAACTTTAAAATCGGACATTCTACCACTTCTATTTTTTGCTTTACTGCATTCATAATTTTATGCTCCTTGTGTTTCTGTTATTTGTTCTTCAAAAACTGGCTCTAGTTCAGTGTTGTCCACTGGTACTGAATTCAAAGTTGAGAACCCGTATTCTCTTGCGGCGGTAAATACGTTATCCATTCCACCTTGATTGACATCCCAAGCGGTGGAGTCCCAACAGCAATCAATACAAATCAAGTCCGGTCCAACTGGGTGCAATTCCTTGCCACCACAGCAGGGGCATTTTTTAAAATGATCCACCGGCTTCAAACGTTTCTTCAGCTCTTTTGCTTCTTGTTCTGATACGAGTTTAATTTTTCTGCCACTCGTCCTCGCTTCCATGCCCATTCCCTTCGTCATTTTCATTTGTTTTTCCTTTTGTTTGGTGCCTGCGAAATTGCGGGTCACACCTTTCCCTATTCGCAACTATGGTGCCAAGCATTCGAGGAGCGGACAAAGTGGAGTTAACTGCCCACTTAAACTATGGAATTTGAAAATTATTAAATTTTTCAGAGACAGAAAATCACGTTCAAAAAATTAAATATCAAACAGAGGCGTTTAAATTCTTAAACGGACAAACCTAATAATGTAATCATTACATATTGTATTTTGAACTTACATAACGTAGAAACCTTACCAGCAGCGGATCATAAGTCCGCACTCCACTTGGAAAATTAAGTGGAGTTGGTTAGGGAGAATTTAATGCGACCGCAGGATAAACAAAATCCAATCTGCATACTGACCATTGACGATCAAGCCGCTGATCGCATCAGTACCCGCGTCGAGTGCGAGCGCATCTTTAGAAATCATGAAGGTGGTCTCATCATTGAAGAGTCTCCATCAGTGGATGAAGCAATCAAACGGATGACCACCCGAATTTATCAAATCATTCTTTTAGATAAAGATTTAGGAAAAGACGAATCCGGACAACACATCTCTGGAATAAACTACATTCGACTTCTTCAAGAAATTCAGCCAGTTTCAAAAATCATTATGCTCACGGCTTCTGAAAAGCCGTCGGAAATTTCTTTGGCCCTCAGAAATGGAGCTTACGATTACATTATCAAAGGTGTCGATGAAGAAAAAGCAGCACAACGAGAAGCCTCGCTTCGCCGCGCACTTTTAAGTTCGTGGGATGGCCTTGATTTAACAGTTAGTAAATTATCATCGAATCGCGAAGGTGCATATGCTCACTTTATTTGTAAAAGTGCTGTAATGGTTCGCTTTGACCAAAAAATTAAAGCGGTAGCTGACTCAAATCACCCGGCCTTGCTTCTTGGTCCCACTGGAATTGGCAAGGGTGCCATCGCAAGACGGATCAATGAATTTCGATCAGCGAATCACTCAGGGCGACGACCATTTGTGAATATCAATATTGGTGCCATGCCGGACAGTCTTGCCCAAGCCGAACTCTTCGGGCAAGACCCCTATTCATTTACTGGATCAGGTTCCAAAACAAAAACGGGTCTTATCGATGTCGCAAAAAATGGAGATATTTTTTTGGATGAGGTTGGTGATGCCAGTGAAGAAATGCAACTCCGGCTTTTAAAAGTGGTGGAAGAAAAAGAATTTATTCGTGTGGGAGGCCGTAATCCCATCAAGACCAATGCGCGATTTATTTTTGCCACCAATAAAGATTTAAAAGAATTAGTGACCCAAAAGAAATTTCGTGAAGATCTTTATATGAGGATAGCTGCTCTTGAACTTGAAGTGCCCAGGCTCGAAGACCGAAAAGACGACTTGCCCGAAATTATTGAAGCCATTTGTAATCGCATCAGATCCGAACGTCCTGACAAAGTGGTTTTTTATAAAGATTTTCCTGAAGATTTTGCACGTTACTTAAAACGTGATGATATTCCTGGAAATATTCGAGGCATTCAAAACGCCATTGAAAGATTTGTGACCTTTGCGCAGTTTGATAAGCAAGGATTCCCTGATTATAAATCTTGGAAGAGTGTCATTGGTGTCACGGACAACCCCAGAAAGAAATTTCGTGATGGTCGACTCAAACTTTCTGATCTTGTCACTATGGAGACAGATTTGTTAGGCGATGGCTTTCAAAGTTACAGAGAACTTCAAAAAATATTTGATAAAAAACTTATCGAAGAAGCCATGTCGAGATTTGGAAATTTGACGACTGCTGCTGTACATTTAAAAGTTTCAAAAGGAACTCTTAGCCTAAAAATGAAGGCTTTGAAAATCAAAGCACAAAAGGGAGATATTTATGTTCACTCTTGAACAAGATCAAATGATCCATGATTTGTCAGCTAGCCTCGCGAATTTTAGAACTGTTCAAAAACTTTTGGCGGCGGGAGAATCTGAATTCGAAACCGCAAAAACATTACTTGAAGCTGCGATTTTACAACTTGAAGAAGCAAAAAAGGAGTTCTTAAAGAGTTTTGAAGTGAAACAAAATTTCGGCAATCATGCCGGACTTTAATCAACAAGGGGGATACTATGTTATCAACAACAGCCATAATCAGTCTAGCCTGTTTAATTTCTACGGGTGAAGTTGATTCTGCAAAAATGACCGAAGGATTGAGTCAAGAAGAGGTGGTGAAAATTCAAGAGATCATTGATAGTAAAACTTGCCTTCCCGAAAATTTTCAAAAACTGGTTAATCCGGAAGGCAAAATCAAGCCTTTGCACAGTCCAACAACAGATCTAATGATGTAATTATAAATTTTTGAAGGTGGGCCAATGAAAACTTCTAGAACAAATTATATTGCAGCAACACTCGTTTTCATTGGTCTGTTGGCTTTTTTCGGAAGGAATTATTTTGTGAAATCAAATCATCAAATTGATATTTTGAAAACCTCTCTGCGAGTCATCAATCAATTTCCAGATCCGGCGATGATTGATACAGCAGGAAAGTGGTATCTGCTCGGCCATATTTCAAGTCCCCTTATCGAGTATGATCATAAAAACTCGTCTCTTCGACCTATGATCGCTAAGAAGTGGGATATTCAAGGAGCCAAATACACTCTTGAAATTGATCCCGAAGCCAAATTCAGCGATGGCACCCCAATCAGAGCGCGAGATGTGGTGGCGTCAATCAAACGAATCCTAACCAAAAAGACTTCTTTGCATTTTCCATTATGGAAGCATGTTGCTGATTGTGAAAATTTAAAGGCTCTGGATGAGCCCTGTAAAGGAATTAGCGGCGATGATGACAAAGGCACCGTTGAAATTTTATTACACACAAAAAGTGAATCGTTTTTGCTTCAGCTATCAAGTCCGGAAGGTGGCATTTGGTCTGCCGATGATATGGACCCAAAAACATTGACTTTAAAGCCAACGAAATTCAGTGGGCCTTATGCACTCATGAATCTTGAGGTGAATGAGAAGAAAGATTTTATTTTAAAACGCAACCCCTATTCGCAAATTCAAAAACTATTTCCTGAATCTCCTAAAGAAATTTGGGTTCGATCCCTAGCTCGTGCACAAGTTGAAAAATCCATTGCAACCGGCGAGACCGATATCTTCATCGGTGATTTTATTCCGTTTAATGATTATGACTGGGACAAAATGGAATTGGGAACTCACTACACAACTCCGTCATCAGTCATTTATTTTTTCAACCTCAATACGCAAATGAAGATCGGACTCGATTTAATCAATGAGCTGGCAAAATTTCCAGACAAAAGAGTGTCGCTTGCCCAAACTATATTGCCAATTGCGCCAAGCATCGCTCTTACTCCTGATGAAGTAAAAGGACTCTTGCCTAAAACTTCAAGTCCAGAGTTATCGGTTGCAGCACCCGGCTATTACTACAAAGATAAAACCCTCGAATTTATTGAGGCTGCTGCAAAGAAAGCTGGAATAAATTTGAAAATCACAAAGGTCGAACCTCAAGAATTTGCGGATCTATATAATTCCGATGAGACTTTCAAATCCAAATACGATTTTGTTTTAGGAAACTATGTAGCTTCCGAAAGATACCCTGCGGTTCAACTCCGATTTTTAACCGGGCACCGAAAGCCTGGTGTTGATCTTAACGACATTGAATCGCCAGATCAGGATCAAACAAAAATCAATCGTTTTAAAGACTATCAAAGATGGCTCATTTCTTCACAGCTTGTCATTCCATTTTATTTTACAAGAACCCATATTGTTTATTCTAAAAAATTAGACGTTGGCTCCCAACCTCTCACTGATGCAGAAATTCAACTTTGGAGAGTCACAAAGAAGGTGGACTAAGTGGATTTTTCAAAAGGGCTAATTCATTCCATAAGTGAATTTGAGAAGCTCTCGCAACCGGGAGAACTTGGTGATTATCGCCATGCCTTTTTGGATTGGGCCGCAGGCTCTGGTCCGCTACAACTTTCAGTTTTTGAAAATAAATCGAAAATTTATGGCGAAACTTTTTATCGTTACTCCGTGGAAGGCTTAACTCAAGAAGGTAATAAATCCACTGGATTTGGTTGCAATAAGGATCAATGTACTGCCGCTGTTATTGCCGTCATGGAAGCTTTAGAGCGATTCGTCACCCAGCAGTTTTTTCTGAAGAATTCAATAGAACCGACAATGAGGGTAAATGTCTCGGAAGGTCAGTTCAAATTCGTTGAAACTCAAGGGTCAGATATCGATTTAGCGTTACCAACAAAGGGATTTCAGACAAGTAATGGCTGGGCTTTGCACTTTGATGCCGCCACAGCCGCTCATAACGCTACTAGGGAGGCCCTAGAACGGCATTTATTACTATCAACCTACATCGCACATGGGTGGGATGGATTTCGCTTTAAATCGCCGATTAGGTATGAAGACAAAATCTTTCGATCAGCAGAATCATGCATTACCGCCGGTGGGTTTTCCGCAGGTCTAGTTCAAACCACTGGGACGACTGCTCTTGGGTCCACTTTTGGGTATCTCTGTGATCAAACCGATAAATTAATTGGGTCCGCGCGGTGGCAAGGGGCGTTTTATGAAAGTTTCGCGCAATGGGTGGATCTCACTTCTGCAACAAAGCCTCAGGAACTAACGCCAATACAATCGGATCAGTGGCATTATTTGGAAACACCTTTACCCAATTTAAACGATGGCGTCATAACAACTTATCAACAATTGGAATCAATAACTGGCAACATCATCATTATTGACCTACAAAAAGTATTATTAACAGCATTTCCGCTTTTTGCAGCTTTTGTTTACGGCGGTGATTTTTTACCATTAGCCGTAAAATCAAAACTCAATTCAGATGAACTTCAGCATTATGAAAGCCAACTTCAACGGTTGGGAATCAATAAACCTTTGCCGGAGGTTCATCCAATTTTATGAAAGCCTTTTTGCATTATCGACGAATTTTAGGGGCAAGTCTTTTGCTGAGCATCTCGGTTCCGCTGATGTACCATTCCATTTTGAATTACTCTCGACATGAATACTATAGAACTTTGACTCGTGAACTGTGTAAAGCCATTGAACCAAAAATTCAGGCAGGTGCAACTAGGGAGCCTATTGAATATTTGCAAGGGATGATGCTTCGGCAAGATTTCGATTACATACCTGATGTTTCATTTATCGACCACGGAATTGAAGTTACTCCGCATCATTTGAGACACGTGGGAGATTTAAGAATTGATTGTGAGTTTGCGGGATACGATAAAGTGCAAATGGCAATTTACTTCGAAGAGGCCTCGATTCTTAATTTAAAATATATTTACATTTATCTGGCGAGTTTGCCATTTTTCTTTGCGTTGTTCCTAGGGATCCGAAAATTATTAGAACGATTTCAACGTCGAGTTGTCGATGTTGTTCAAACTCAGATTCAAAAACATTTAGGACTTGTCGAAGTTGACGAAGGTAGAAAGGGGTTTATCGCTCAAATGTTGAATTTGAATCTCCCGCTTTTGATATACTTAAAAGATCATATTAAAAATCTTGAGACCCAACTTGCCGAACACGCAGTAAAAGTTGTTGAACAACGAGAAGCTCAGATATTGACAGATGTCGCTGCGCAAGTGGCGCATGACATAGTAGGGCCAATTTCCACAGTAAGACAAATATTAACCACTCCAATGGATGATTACAAAGAAAATCAAACTATCGTCATTGAAGAACTAGATCGGGTAACAGCACTAGCACAAAAGATGCTCCGTCAATACCGGGGCGAGCCCCAGGATGAAAGAACGGTCGAGGTGAATTTAACGACTGCATTATCGTTGATTGCTCGTGAGGCTGAAGTCTATGCTAAAAATGGCACTCGCATTGAAAAACAATTGCCTACTCGAAACGTTTTTACCGAAGCAGTCAAAGTTGATATCATAACAGCACTCTCAAATATAGTGAAAAATGCGGTTGAGTCCATTCAATCAGAAACTGGAAACGTGATTATTTCATTAGTTCAAATATCTGAATCTAAATCCATAATCAGCATCGCTGACAACGGGTGTGGTATTCCTGGAGAAAACATAAATAAAATCTTTGAGAAAGACATTTCATTTAAAAAAGGCGGAACTGGCCTGGGTCTTTATCAGGCAAAAATGGCTATTGTAAAAATAGGTGGAGAGATTAAAATTTGTTCCCAAATTGGATCTGGCACACAAGTAGAGATTTTGGTGCCTACAAAGTTTGAAAAACAAGGTTTAGTTATACCTGTAGATTCTACTACCCACTTAGTCTTTTTGGATGATGAGAAATTAATCCACCAAGCTTGGAAAATTGTTTTGCCAAATCAAATCCCACAAGATCAAATTCATTTTTTCTTCGAGGTAGAAACTTTTTTGGAATGGTATTCCAGAAATAAATTTTTGAATTGTCGTTATTTCATTGATCAGGATTTATCTAGAGAAAGCTCTTTAAAAGGCATTGACCTTATCGAAAATTTAGCAATTAATAATATTTCTTTTCTCGTTACTGGCCGAGCTGGAGACGAAAAGCTTCAGGTAGAGGCGAGGGTACGTCATATTCAACTTTTTGATAAAATGGAAATGCCTTTGATTGAATTTCGATGGCATTCTTTGATTGCAGTATCGTCCAAAGTAGAAGCTGTTTTAATCGACGACAATAAAGCCAACCGGATTTCGTGGGAAAGTTGTGGTCGATTGAAAGGGCTTTCAGTAAAAACATTTGAATCTGCAGAAAGATTCCTGGATTTTTCAAGTCAGATAAAAAAAGAAACTCCCATTTTCGTGGATTATATTTTCAATCAAGAAAAATTGGGGGCCTTAGTTGCTGGAAAATTAATTCAATTGGGATATAAACAGGTTTATATTACAACTGGTCTACCAAAGAATAAAGTAGATATACCCGAGGGAGTATTAGGTGTAGTTAATAAGGAATTTCCTACTTTCTTAGCGAAAGAATAAAATATTGTGAATCAGTTTTAATCGGCTCCGGCGCTGTTCTGAATGCATTTTGTTTATGGGTTCAATTGTTTAAATTGAGTTGCTTTGTATGCAATATTGAGACAGCTACTTGCCTTTTTGTCCTAAATGGAGACGCCAAATAGTTTTGCTTTAATAATGTGAGCCAAGTTGAGAAACTGTCGAAAATTGGTTTATAAATGCTAAAAGTTTGCCGATAATATAAAATATGAACACTATACTTTTAGTACCACTAATATTTGCGATGGTTTTATCAGGATGTAGCGGTGATAATTTGACGGGCTCAATTGCAGCGTCAACTGCCCCAGCGACGGTGCCATGTCCAACTAATTCTTTACTGAAAACGCCATGCAAAGTGAGTCAAACAGATGTTGTAGTAACTGATGCCATCGGTAATGATATTACCCAATTATCAAACCAGTCATCCACAACGACAACACTAAATGTGCCGATTCCTGACGGTTATTATTCAAATCGAAGAATCTTGGTGGATGAACCAGCACTATTAGCTTCAAATATTAAATCCGGTGTCACTATTATGGGTGTCACAGGGAGTGCCTCAGGTCTAGCAAGCAATTGTAGCACCAATGGATTGCAAAGTGCAGATTGCACAGCCGCTACAAGCACTTTCTGGACAAATGTTGCAGGCAACAATATTACCTCTCACTCCAATGCTGGTGCAACGACAGTTGTGAGTGGCTCCATCCCAGATGGGTATTATAGTGGTAAAACAATTGCATTCACTGAAGCAAACCTGCTAGCTGCAAACATTAGTTCAGGCATCAGTATTTTTGGTGTAACTGGTTCGCTTTCTCCAGCCTATGCAGCTTGCTCCGAAGATTCCGGTACAATAAACGCCGCGAAATGTTCCACATCAGTAAACAGATATGTGAGTTCTATTTTGGGCACTAACATCACAACAGGCACTAATGCTGGTGCCACTACAACAGTCAGTGCTGCTATCCCTGACGGATATTACAAAAGCAAATCCGTAAGTTTTACCGACGCAAACTTAATTGCCTCTAGAATTGCGAGTGGCTTTACGATTTTTGGTGTCACTGGCAATTTCGTGTGTAGTTTAAGTGGATGTACAGACAATGCTCTTAATGCCGGTGCGTGTTCTACGGCAGTTAATCGGTATGTCAGCCCTACCTTAGGTAATAATATAACAGTATCAGGTGGCACGACCGCACTGATTACGCAAGGTTTTTATGACGGCACCAAAAGTTGCAACGTGAGTGATGCCAATTTAGTGGCTTCTAAAATCTTAAATGGCAGCACTATATTAGGGGTCACAGGCTCGGTCGTCGCAGCTTATGCCGCATGTACTGATGATGCTATCAATGCCGGATTATGTTCGACTGCGACAAACAGATATGTGACACCCACCGCCGGGGCAAACGTGAATGGTGCAAATGGCAGTATCTCAGCAACAATCCCTTTGGGGTTTTACGACGGCACGAAGACAGCAACAATGAGTGATACGAATTTATCCGCAGCAAACATTAAATTTGGAACAACCGTGTTTGGTGTCACGGGTTCCCTTACTTCAGTTTATCCCACTTGCGTTGAGGATAACGGAACCATCAATGCTGCGGTTTGTTCCACAGGTGCTACCAATCGATATGTTAGCTCAGTTCTTGGGGCAAATATCACATCAGGCACTAATGCTGGTGCGACCACAACAGTCAGCGCTACTATTCCTAACGGTTACTACAATTCAAAAACTGTGAGCTTCACTGACGCCAACCTCGTTGCCACGAAAATTGTAAGTGGCAATACAATCTTCGGTGTTGCTGGTTCCGCAACTGCCGCCTATTCCGCCTGTACAGATGATACGCTCAATGTTTCACAGTGTTCAACCGCCGCTAGCAGGTATGTAACCCCAACAGCAGGGGCCGATGTATCCATTTGGACAAATGCATTGGCGAACACAACTGTTACTGCGAGTCTGACTAATGGCTTCTATAGTAGTAAATCGTGTCTTTTAACCGATGCTAACCTAGTTGCGGCGAATATCAAATCCGGCACAAGTGTCTTTGGTGTAACCGGGACGTTAAACTCAATTTATTCGACCTGCCAAGAAGACAATGGCACAATCAACGGTGCTATTTGTACAACAAGCACTACGAATCGATATGTAAGTTCGGTCCTTGGCTCAAACATTACTTCCGGCACCAATGGTGGGGCCACCACTACAGTCAGTGCAACCATCCCCGACGGTTATTATAAAACGAAATCCGTGAGTTTCACTGACGCAAACTTAGTTGCTTCGAAGATATTAAATGGCACCACTATATTTGGGGTAACTGGCTCAGTTGTGGCAGCCTATGGCGCTTGTACAAATGACGCACTCAATGCCGGGCAATGTTCTACAGCGACGAATCGTTACGTGAGCCCAACATTAGGAAATAACATCACAGTGTCAGGCGGAACAACTTCCCTTATTACCCTAGGTTTTTATGATGGCACAAAGAGTTGTAATGTAAGTGATGCCAATTTGACTGCCGGAAATATTAAATCTGGCACTACAATATTGGGTGTCGCGGGATCTGTTGTCGCAGCCTATGCCGCCTGTACTGATGATAACTTTAATGTCGGCCAATGTTCGACAGCAGCTTCAAGGTATGTCTCTGCCACGCTAGGTTCTGCAATCTCTTCGTGGACCAATGCTAGCTCTACCACGACAGTAACAGGCAGTATTCCCGGTGGTTTTTATCCGACTGCTCCTGTCGCCATTAGTTTTACCGATGCAAACCTATTAGCGGCCAACATTAAATCAACCGTAAGTATTTTTAATGTCACGGGTTCGCTTGTCCCATTGATGTCAAACCAACATAGGAATAAAGCAACTACGCAGGTAGAACAACTCACAGAGTCAACCACAAACGCGGCTACTGCTTACACAAATGCTGATCCTGGTTATCGAGCTGTTCCAATTATAACAAAAGATGATGATGGTTATTCTGGTGGGAATGTTACTTTTGTAACTCGCACGAATTGGGACACAACATGTGACGCAACCACAGGCGCTGGTGGGGGTACTGCAAACAGTGTGTGTAAATGTGGAACTAGTGGTACAATCGCTCAACGTATAGCCAATTGTGCGGCCCACACAGTAATAGGGACCAATGCCACTTGGGATGGATCAACAAAAGGGAATGCTGGGCAAGGCACGTGGAAGTTAATAACTCGCACTGGGGCATTAACAAGTTCAAAGGGTCGTGAAGTTTGGAGAGATGAACGTACCAAAATGATGTGGAGTTCTTTAGTTTCAAGCGCTGGGTTAAATTGGTGCAAAGCTTCTGGTAGTAATTTCATTACGAATAATCCTTCAGCGGAGAATGATGCTAGTAATTATTGTAATAATGCAACTTATCAAGCTACCGGAACCGGGCCTGCTACTCAGGCTATCAGTGCTTGTTTTGAAGACGGGAATTACTTCACAACCACTGATGCAGCCATTGATAACGCCGGTAAAGGTGGTTTAAACCTAGCTTCAACCCCACTTGTTGCTTGGAGGCTGCCAACTAAATATGATTACCAGCAGGCCGATAATGACGGTATAAGGTTCGTACTACCTGAGATGGCAGCAGCAGGAGGTGGATACGAGTGGTCGGCGTCTGTCTATTCTAGCAACCGTGCGTTCGCATGGATATTCAGTGGGGCGTTTGGCAATGTCTCCAACAGCGCCCGGAACGGCAACTATTCCGTGCGCTGTATAGCTCGCTGAGCGTGGTAATATGAATTGGGCAAAGCCCAAGATCTGGTGATTCTAATTATTGATTTGCGAATGCAAATTCCTGAGCGTAGCTCAGCCATTCCCAAGTAGCGGTCTAAACTAACACGAAGGGGAGTCGATTTAAATATAGAAGCGAAGCTTCGATTTTTTTTAAACGGCCAATTTTCAATACACAATTTAAGTGTGTGTAGATTTAAAAAGCCACTCGTGCATTGATCTAAGCAGCTAATGGTCTGCCCAAAATTTCCAACATCTCATTGAGTCGCTTAGGATTAGGTAAAGTGCCTTCCCTTTTTTCATACCTAGCATAGCCATTAATAGATTTCTGTTTCAACTGTGTCGCCATATACTCTAGACTGTATCCTTTACTTTCTCTGAGTCGTCTCAACATAACGGGTATAACAGCTTTAAAGTCAGTAAACATAATTACAAAGGTCATAGCACTAGTTTCTTTCATAGTTATGTTAAAGCCTTTTTTATCAATTACCATTTCCACGGCATCTTTAGCCATAGACAGGGCCTCCTTTTTTGTTCGCCCTTGGGTATGGATATCTAAAGCAGGTATTTCAACAGCATAAAAGCGACCGGTTTCACTATTTTTTATAAGCAAGCCTTGAATGTACATTACTTATTCTCCTTTTGATATTTTTTAGCACTTTTAAGAATCCCTTTAGCAGTAAATTCATTTATTTCTTTATGTCTGGGCACTGGAATTGACTCCACGCCATTCGTCCATTTATCATGTTTACCACCATCTGCCTGCCAAAAACCTAAATTTCGCAATTCTCGCTCCAAGTCTTTTTTCTTCATGCTTGATGATTACACATATATGTGTAAATGTCAACGGAATAATAATTTGAGCCCTATTTGCTTAAAGTAATTCCAATGAATGGAGAAAATAAATGGCACGTTTCGACCACCTATCTGTCTATCATGATATGTATCGCTTTATTAAAGAATTTTATCGGGTTAAAACCAAGCTACCGAGATACGTTAAAAATGATTTAGGGCAAATGGTGAGCCTCTCTTCACTCCGTTGCATTAAGGGAATTATCGTTGCAAATGGAAGTCTTCTGAAAACTAAGCCCTTAACCGAAATTATCGTCGAAATTGAAGCTATTTGGACTTTCTTGAGGCTTTTATATGATTTAAAGGGAATTAGTCGCGGGGAATTCGATTTGCTATCGAGAATGCTAGAAAAAGTCTCACCGCAAATTCAAAACTGGCTAAAATGGGAAAAGCTAAAACTTAAGAAAGAGAAATAGCACTGGCCCACTTAACGCAGCTTTGTTTGCCTTAATTTAAGCCATGACAAAAGAATTAAACTGCAATAGTCATTGCGTGGGATTTAAGGCGAGAATTCTTGAGTTTACGGATTCAAGAAGAGTGCATAAGTCTCCCACGGGAGTTCTCTTGAATGCAAAGTAATTTGTGTTCAAGTTTCGTACTGCGAATCAAATTTCCTCCAGTTTATGGAACCAATTTGAGGGTTATTGAAAAGAACACTTCGCGAGTGGTCGGCGTCTGTCAATTCTAACAACCGTGCTAACGCATGGATATTCAATGGGGCGAATGGCAATGTCAACAACAACAACCGGAACAACAACTATTCCGTGCGCTGTATAGCTCGCTGAGCTTGGGAACTAGGTCCTATGGGGGCGCTCATCCGAGGGTGGCCCCCATTTTTTACTTCCAAGTTAGGACTGAGAAATTTTTCTTAATTTTTAGGGGCGAGTATTTACTGGCAACTTCATCAGGTTCATTATTATTTAAGGTGGTTTTGGCTAAGGCTTTCGTTAAACTTTCTTTGCGTAATTTAAATGTATTTGCATGTTTCAATAGGCCAAGGTGTGAATTCACTGAAGTTAAAACGTTTTGATTTTGGTATTTGTTTGGAAATGCTAAAGGGTGGCAACGCTCCGGCCAGTGCCATTCGCTGTGCTCGCAATTACGGACGGCTTTTGTAAATTCCCATTTTCTCTTTTTGGTGGGAAATATTTGAAGGGGCTCTTTGGTCAAGTCAGTTTGCTTGCAGATTACACCAAGGTAGGTGAGGCCATCCTTAAGTGACACAAGTTTTGTTTTATTGTGATTTAAATCTTGATTCCTGTTATTGCGAAGCCATTCTGAAATGATCGAAGGAAGTGTTTCAAGTATTTCCTGATCTGTATCTAGGAACAGCAAATCATCCATATATCTGATATATTTTTTGGGTCTAAGTTGGCGGTTAATAAACTGATCCAATTCATTCAAGTAAAGATTGGAACCAAATTGGCTGGTTAAACTGCCAATGGGCACACCCTGATGAGGCCCTTGTGAATACCATGATTTTTCTGGTAGAATTTGAGCTTTGTGTTGTTCAGGTTCAATAATGTAACTGCCAATTCGCCCATCATAAGCTAAGACGATTTCAATTAAATTGCGCAGCCAAGGATTTTGAGCTTTTGATAAAAAAAGGTTTTTCAAGATATTGCGATCTATGGTAACGAAAAAGGATTTAATATCCAAATGGAGAGCCCAAGCCTCTTTTTGTCCACCTCGACTTATGGATCGCACCGATTTTTGAATATCTTTTAGTACAGTAAGTGGTCCCATATTTTTCCGACAAGCATAGGAAGATGGTGAAAATTTTGGTTCCCAGATTTTTTCCAAGGGTTCGACGATGAGGTGGTTTACCAAGCGATCTTGAAAACAGCCAGCAAAAATTTCTCTGGGCTTTGGGTGAGAAACGACAAAACATTTGAGTGGCTTAGGATGATATGTTTTATTAAAAAGTGCCTTCGAAAGCTGTTGAAGATTCCCGCCTAGACGCGATTCAAATTTTAGAACTTCAAAACTCTTATGTTTGCCTTTTTTGCACCTATGATAAGCGTGTAGGAGTTTCTGAAATATTTCTGATTGTGTAGGTTCGTAATGCATTAAATATTTTGATTTTTCATTGAAGTGCCCTGGTGTCTAAATGATTCCGATGATTTCAAGATTTGCAAGTATACCTTTTGGATTTTTTAATTACAAGAGATATTGAGCACCATTTAGAGTGCTGAATCCTCAAGCCACCAGGACTAGTCTGATTGACTGTGATGAAATCTACAAAAGCTTTTCACGACTAGGAGTTGGTCTCATAAAGTCAGCGTTTATTGACATATAGTGGTTGAGCAGAAAAACTTATAATATGTACATTTGCCCGCAATATCGTGCGCTTATAATTATTTTTTATTTAATCTGTTTCTTTGCAGATTCAGGTATTGCTAATTCAGAAAAAACAATTCCAAATCTTAAAATATCAGCAGCAGTAGGCAATGCTGATATGAAAGAAATGACTTGGCCATTTAAACTTCAACCACTTTGGAAAAAGAACTTGGAGGGCGGAATGGAATTTTTCTGGGCGTTGCAACTACAGCTCCCAGGAAAAAGTGGAATTTCAAACATTCAGGCTCAATTTTCTGAAGTTGGAGTAAAAACAAAAACTAAAGAAGTTGTTGTTAACAATCAAACGCTCTTTCTAGGGTTGAGATCACTCAGTGATCAAATATTGGTAACTTTAAAGGACAATACTCACATTGAAATAAAAATTGATTTGAGTTTCAAAACTCATGAGATTATCCAAGAAGGCTGTGAAGAAAATAATATTAAGCTCGAACCCCCATTAATTGATGATAAAACCAAGGGCACAAAATCCCAAAGCAAAGTAAATTTACCCTTGCCACACTTTTATATGGCAGTTCGTTGTGAGCCCATTGTAAATGGCATAAATCTGTTTGTTACTTTTCCAAAAGAAGTGCATTGGCAAACAAGTACTCTCTTCGAGTCAAAGGGCAAAGGTAAAAACTGGAAAAATTTTGAAATTAGTCCACAAACAATTGCCAGTGGCTTAACGGAGCTAGGGAATTTTGTCGTTGAATACAAACAAGCCAATTACCCTTATCATGTTACGATTGAAAAGACAGAGATCGTGCGACCCATTACTTTGTTTCGATTGTCCCTTGGCATGATACGGCTCGGACTCAAAAACGGTGATGTGCAAGATAGTGTTTCAAAAATGTCCTCTTATGTAATGTTCGAAACTCGACCATGGAACCCTCGCTTTAGTTTTGGAGGTGCCGGTATGACGAGTTTACCGACTCTATCAAAGACCGGACTTTATAGCCACACCGAAGCCATGGGTTATATCGGATATACGTTGGTCCAAACTGGTAGTTTGCTACTAGAACCTAGACTTTACCTTTACCTTGCCGAGGGTGTGAGTCAACTCATACAGTTTTATTATGTTTTAAGCACCTTTGCTGTTGGAGGCGTTCTACACTATGATATAAACTCCAGGAATCGCATTAGCCTTGAAGGATTTTATATGAAGACCTCGCAGCAAAGCATTCTTTCAAGCCGATTATTCTACCTCCACACGAATTTAAATAAAAATAAGGTCGGGGGCTGGGGTGTGGCCCTGGTAAGTCAAACGTCAGGTATGAATTTGCAGTCCGTCAATTTCGGCAAAGGCTCTCAGTTTTTTCTCGGCCCCTTTATTGACTTTTAATCAGGTGTCAACGAAGGCTTTGGTAAGATTCATTTGGCGAATCAATCTCGTACTTGTTTGAGGCGACAAAAAACAGCAGCACCAAGGACAATGCTAAGATTACGCGGTTTTAGCCCTATCTGAATTGGTATTAATTAGAAAATGCTTGCAAATAGGCGCAAGTTCCACTATAGTGGAGTTGATGACAACTACGGTCCAAATTATTATCTATGCGACAACATCAGGAAGAGAGCCATTCAATGATTGGCTTAACTCGCTTGACGGCTCAGTTCGCTCAAAAGTTGCAGCGAGAATTGATCGGCTTGAACGCGGTAATTTTGGGCGAATAAAGTCCCTAAAGGATGGTTTGTTGGAAATGAAATTTCAGTCGCCAGCTTTTCGTATTTATTACGCAGCGATTGGCAAGGAAATCATCCTTTTTATTTCAGCCGGAGATAAGACGCATCAATCTGATGATATAAGAAAAGCTAAGGAATATTTGGAAGACTATAGGAGGCGCTATGGGAGTAAGAAAGAAAAGCAATAAGAATTTGCGATCATGGTCTGATCTAAAGACAGCCCGATTCAAAAAAAACCCTGAAGAAGCTTTCGATTATTTGCGAGCCTCTCTAGAAGAAAATGCTGATTTGCCAGAGGTGATTATTGAAGCGATACGTTCTGTTTCTGAGTCGTTAGATATGTCTCTTGAAGATGTGGCGAAAAAGGCAAAAATTCAACCCTCCACGCTTTACAAGGCTTTTGGTAAAAGCGGCAACCCGACACTCGTCACTTTGACAGCAGTTCTAAAAGCATTAGGACTTAGGTTGTCGATCGAAAGAGCAAGCTAAATAGGAATAAATATTCAATGAACTTTCTCAAATTGAGTCATTTCTATTGCTGAAATTATTGCAACAGTAATAGGGCGAAAACCTTCTAGCCTTATTGTTGATTTCAATAAATCGAAACTGGGTTCGGCAGCAGTTAAATATAGTCAATGGTCGAGTTTATCAAAACATAAAAAAGACCGATCCGTAAGATATGAATCTTTCACTTATTTTTGGAATTATAGCCGCAGGCTTAACTTTATGGTTGGGTGTTTTCCGGTCGGTTGCAAATCCTGTTTTTTATTTTGATACCCATGCCATGATATTGGTTTGCGGTGGCACAATGGCCGCAGCCCTTATTGCTGTGCCATTTTCAAGTCTTGTGGAACTTGTAGAGACTTTATTTGAATGGCTCTTTCGAAGAAAAATTCCGGACTATAAAATAGTGGAAGAACTTTATGAAGTGGCAATGTATTATGCAAAGTACAAAGATTTGGTTTCGTCGGCGGAGTTTTCTCATCCTTTCATCAGAGAGGGATTTCAGTTTCTAAAATCCGAGTCCTTTAATGATCAGCAAATCCAAGCGATACTTTCAAAGCGAATAATTTCTTTTAAAAAAATGTTACAGAATGACGCCAAGATTTTAACGACATTAAGCAAATTCCCACCAGCTTTTGGTTTATTAGGTGCCAGTACCGGAATGATCGCAATGATGTTGAATTTGAATTCAGGGGGCTCTTCCAAAATTGGATCATCCATGGCTATTGCACTTGTTGCTACCTTTTGGGGGATTGGTATCGCCAATTTGTTTTTTTTACCTCTGGCTGATTTCGCCAATAAAATAGCCCAAGATGATTCCCATACCAGATTAATAATAATGGAAGGCTTAGTCCTTATCAAGCGCCAAGAAGAACCCCATATCATCGTGGAGGTTTTAAAAAGTCATCTATCGCCAGCAGACCGAAAAAAAGTAAAAATTTTAACGAACTGGGCAACTCCTAAAGTTGAAAAAGCGGCCTAGTATGGAAGATAATGGACCCCGCAAGTACAATAAGCGGTATACCGACAAGTTGGAGGAGTCCTTTGACGATATTTTATTAGACACCTCAGAGGAACCAGTCGAGCATGTCGATGAAAAATGGTTGGTGTCTTATGCCGATATGATGACTTTACTTTTTGGACTCTTTGTGATGCTCTATGCAATTGCCATGGAGACTCAAGGCAAGCCTGATAAATTTTTAGCAGAAATGTTGGCAAGTAAAAACACACTTTCGGAGTTTGAAATTCAAATTCAAGCTAAAGAAAAAGAGTTGGTCGCTTTAAAACAGGAATTGGACGATGTGACCCTTCAATTATCTGACAAAACTCATAAGTTAAAAGGTGCCATGGCTGAGTCCGACAAATTCAAGGGCCTTATAACGCAGCTACAGGGTAAGTTACAGCAAGTTCAAAAACAACAAGGGAATCACATGCCCAGTGGAAAAGAACTAGAAGCCATAAAAGAAACAGCACTTTTAAAGCAATCGAAAGTCGGACTTGAGAAGATCAAATCAGGTCTCGAACAATCCTTGCTAGAACTTAACCTAAAATTAAAGGGCTTTAAAGATCAAGTGCAAGTTTTAATGGCTGAGAATCAAAGTTTAAATAATCAGTTAAAGGAGTTTAATGATGGCCAAGGCACAGATAATTTTATGATCATCGTTCTCAAATGGGAAACAGAAAAACATGATTTAGATTTAACTGTAACAGACCCCAGTGGCCGCATCTACAATTTTGACAATCGGAACTATAAAGAAAGTGCTGCTAAGTTTGTTATTGATTCCAGATCAGGTCCAGGGGTTGAGATGTGGGAAACCCCTCATATTGAGGCAGGGGACTATAAAATTGAGTTTAATTTTTACAATAGCTATGGCAATATAGAAAAGGCAAAGGTTTCAGGAACTATTATTACCCGGAAAGGCGAGTTCTCAGTTCCAAATGTACAAATGGATATGGAGAAGAATAAAAAGAAATCATTTAAAATTCAGACGACAAAAGCTGGTAGCGTAATCATTCAATCTCTACCATAAAAAAAGTGATGTCGTCGTCATGTGGAAATTTCTGAAAGTTTTTTAGTTTACCGTGAAATAACCCGACAAAATCGTTAAGTGTTTTGCCTTCTGATAGCGCCTCAATTATCAATTTATAAAAGTGACGCTCGTTAAGAGGTGCCTTCTCTTGATCGCGCAGAGCCAAGATACCATCCGTATAAAAAAAGATCCGATCTTCTTTTTTTAATTCCACTTCATTTATTTTAAATTTTGAAATTAGATTTTCACCGATTCTTGGGCTCAGGTTCTCGTTGAGAAACTCAAAATTCTTTTTATTTAGCGGTTTTTCACTTTTTCTGATGATAAAGGCTGGGTCGTGGGAGGCATTAATGTATTTTAGTATTCGCGTTTCGGGGGTAAACTCAGCAATTAAAAAAGTCATCATAATTTGATTCTTAAAGACTTCTACGATATTCATATTTAGTAAACTAATGAGATCATCAAGCAATATCGAATTTGATTTAAATAGCAAATTCATTAAATTTCTGACCGCGCCAGTCAGTAGGGCCGCAGAAACACCATGCCCAGTGGCATCAGCAATAATGAAATAGACTTTATTGTTATGCTTAAAATGAAACCACCAGTCACCACAACACTCAGACGCCGGTTCGAATTTACCGAGTACTCGACAGTTTGGATACGCACCAGCCTCTTCGGGAAAAAATGTGCTTTGCACTAATTGTGCTGTTTTTAGTTCAGCTTCCATTCGAGTTTTTTCTTTAGTTTCCATTAAGAGGCGCTTGATTTCCATAACCATCAAGTTGATGCTTTTTGCAAGTCTGCCAACTTCATCTTGTTTTTTAACTTTAACCCTGATATCAAAAAAACCCTCAGTGATTTTTTGCGTCACTTGAAAAATTTCATAAAGAGAAGATGTGATGTCGTCCGATATGAGAATTCCAATAATGACGCAAATTGAAACTAACATAATAAAAATCAATATTGATTGTTGAATAATTTTTGTGAGGACTCCAAAAGCTTCTTTCTTTTTAATTGTCGCACTTAAAGATAGAGAAAAGTTCGAGATCGGAGAATAGGCAACTAAAAATTCCTCGTCTTTGCCATTCTTTATGGTCTTGGTAGTACTCTCGGCATGGTATTTAAGGGGAATTTGTAAATTACTATTGATGCCATCTGAGCAAATTAAAACCTGATTGTCTTTGTCAATCAGACTCAAGATAAATGGGCCAGGCTTTTTAATAGTGTCCTTGAATATATCTTGGGAACAAAAAATTAACATCAGCAAATTATTTTTTTTCATCCCAAGAATAAGGTAATCAAGTTTTTTGTCATAAAGAATTTGGTTCTGATCTTTGGTGAAAGAATTAAGCCAATGACTGAGTTGAGGACTATTGAGTAGTTGCCGGGCTATATTTTTTGTTCGTTCTTGGTAGGTACTTATGTTTTGATTTTCAAAAATAAGAATAGCATCTATGGACTCAAAATGAAGAAATTTGTCCGCAGCACTTTTATGCCATTTGTGAGTCGAATCTAGTTTATCAAAGAGCAGTTCTGACTGTTCTCTGATGAGTTTGAACTTTGTTGCAGTTTGCACGGCCAATGAATTGGCAACTGAATTTGCAGAATCAAAGATATAGGCTAATTTATCTTTTTGGTAGGTTTGAAGTGATAAAAAAAGCAATACAGACAGCATGATTAGTGGCAAGCAAATTAATGAAACCAATATCTTGGTTCTTAGAGAATAATGCGATTCATCGGACGCTCTCAATACTATTCTCCCAAATTTAGTGGACCCAGTTTTTTGGGCTGGCGAACAACAAGGCGAACTGGTTCATACACTCAAAATAATTAAAACAGTTGAACCTTAACCTTATATTCTCTAAAATAATATTTAAACTCATAGGATTGATAAGGCTCTATCCATCTCAATTAATTGTAGCTTAACATATCGAAATCCTGCAAGTAAATTAAAAAGGGAGACACAGTATTATTAGTAAATCCTGGACACTCATCTCAATTGCTTTTACTTGTGGAGTGACGTCCGCTTACTTTTACTTTTTTAGTGATTTGTATAATAACGAATATCAAAGCTCAAACAAGAATATCAAGGTCGCATCAATTCTAAAAATTCATAACGATGCCCGATGGAAGTCAGCAGAAAGAGTAACGTGGATACCGCTAAAGGCGAACTGGCCGATACATGAAGGCGATTCCATTTTTTCTGGAGAAAAGTCGAAGGTCGAGGTAAAATTTCTAGATAGCAAAAGCATAGTTATGGGAGCTGAAACACTTTTAGTAATTGAAAAAATCGACAAGAACAAAGTGAATAATGGTGAGCTGGTAAGTGTCCAGATGACTTATGGCCAGGTGGAATTAAAATCGACAAAGAATACTGAGTGGAGTATTAAGACCAAGAATCAGATTGTAAATTTAAAATCTGGAGATTCTAATACAGAAATCAATATTGAGAATAGAAAAACTATTTCTGTTGTGTTAAAAAAGGGGCAGGCTGAACTGAACCAGAATGGTGAGAAAAAGAGTCTTTCTACACTTGGAAAAGTCATTACTATTGTTTCACCGCCCAAGGAAGTCATCAAATCAGACAACCTAAAGGATCTTCCCCAGATTGAAGAGAGTTTGCCGCCAATTGTTGAGACTTTCGTTCAGGTGCAGCCAACCATAAATCCGCTGCCCACAATTCAGCCCTTGCCATCTATACAACCTGAGAAAAATAGCGAACTTCAAGAAGTAAAGAAAACTCAGGAAGTAAAAAAAATAAGGCCGGCAATTCAACGAAAAAAACAAATCAAGTTAAAAAAGGAGTCGGTAAACGAAAAACCAAAGGTTCCAGAAAAAAAAGAAGAGGATGTTAATGAAAGTCAATCCCCAGATGACGACTCCCTCAATAGTGATGCAAAACAAAAAATAATTTACAGTTATAAGCCACCACAACCAAAGGTGCCCTTTAATGGCAATTCAATTTATTTTCTTAAAGGGAATGAACTTAAAATTAACTTTTTTTGGGCTCGTTCTGCAAAGGCAAATTCCTATGTTTTGCAGATATCATCAAGTCCAATATTTAATACAAAAAATCTGGTTAACAAAAATGCTGAGAATAATATCGACGTAGTCTTGCCTACAGATGGCAAATATTACTGGAGAGTAAAGGGAGTTTACGCCGACGGAGTCAGTGATTGGTCCGAAGTGCAATCATTTTTCATAAAGTTTAATAATTAATAATCTTGAAATTTGGGCAATGAAACTGGGAAAAGGGGGAGTCAGCCACCACCATTGTTGTAAAGCTATCCCCCCGCCTTTTCGTAGAGTTGTCATTTTTGTATCGGTTTGGCAGTTTTGGTCAATCCTTTACTAAAATGACTCAGACTTGGTAAACCCGAAGCTGCTTTCGATAAAGCCGCAATCCTAACTTCATCTAAAATGTTTTTAGCGACCATTGTGCCCCCAACAAGAGTGGCAATTAGTATGGCTGTGCTGATTAAATCCTGCATAGTATCCTCCGGTTATTGCGATGGTTAGATTTTACCTTTCCATCTGTGATAAATATTATATATTGTTTTGCTGTCCCATTTGGATTTTCCAATCCTAGTTTTAAACCCTCGATTTCCAAGTTCTCTGGCAACATCGGAATGAGTGCGCCCATCACGGTCAATCAAGTTTACAATGATTCGGCAAATCACAAGCTCTTTGCTATTTGGATTCAGTTTCCCATCGCGCACTATGTATCCATAGGGGGCCACTGGGCAACGGTAGTTGTCGGGGTTAAGATTGCGCTGGATTTCAAAATTATCTTTGATCCCCATCTCATGAAGGCGGGCACGAATGACGGTTTTACCGACATTCAGTTTTCTTGCGATTTGACCCACCGAGAGGCCCTTGTTGACGTATAATTCACGAATTTCATCGATATTTAGAAGGCGAGCGGAAAGACTTATTTTAATATAATCAATAACATAAGGGGTGTTCTTCCCGTATTCGGGTTGGTGCACCA
>CAZYOE010000035.1:0-35797 GCA_964648725.1 uncultured Pseudobdellovibrionaceae bacterium
AAAACTGTTACCTTGTGCTCCTGTTTTTACGTCGCTATTCCTAAAAAGAGAGCTTGGGCCGGAAGATAGGGGGAGAATCTTTGAAGCCATCGTTGGCAACCGACTCTGCGAGACGTTTGAAACCGTTTACTTTTGGCGCGAGGGCCATGATGAAATCGACTATGTGGTTGAGGCCAAGGGAATTTTAGTTGGCATTGAAGTGAAGTCGAAGCGCCGAAATACTTCTGGCATTTCCACATTCAGAAAAAAATTTCCAAAAGCTAAGGTGACCATTATTGATTTCGAAAATTACCTTGAATTTGAGGAATCTCCTCTCAAGTTTTTAGAAAACTATGCTCTTTAAGGAGAAAAATAAACCTTGGCGAACTATGGGTGAATCCATGCCTAAGTCTCTTTCAAAAGAACTCTTCTTTCAAGAATCGAGGTAGTCAATTTTTTCGGTACGCGCTCTCAGATTGTAGGTGTCTGGAAGAGTCCCAAACTTCAAAATATCTTCGATTTGAAAATCAAAGTTTAATTCATGACTCGTCAATGAAAAAAAATCCTTCCGTAAGGCACGGCCGGCCAAGAGGTTTGCTTCTTGTTTTTTCAGTTTACGGACACTCAATCCGGTCAGTGCAAATTTGTACATCTTCTTAAATTCAAATATAAGTTGATGCACTTCGTTCAACAAAGCGGGGAGCCGTTGAATTTCATCAATAACGGTCCATTCAGACTCCGACCCTAAAACTAAGTCTCTCAACTTTGAAGGATCTTTTAGAAGTGGCAAGTAACCAGAGCTTTTCAAAAGGTTGATGAAATAGCCATTCGAAATGTTTTTCTCAAGCCAAGTTGATTTACCCGTGCCCCTAGGTCAGAACAAAAAGAAGTGGTTAGAGGGAAGCCCCATAGTCCTTTGGTAAAAATTATTCTCGTTTGTCATTTTATACCTGCTTTTTGTTCCGATAATTTTACGGTAAATCTATCGGAACAATAAGCACAGTTTTCCAAGCTCGATATTGTACCTAAAAAAATAACGCTCAATCATTCCAATGCCCAATTTTGGTTCAAAAATTGATCCTATACAGTAGACTTTTAATTTCTAGAGTGATTTCTGCCTCAAAATAGAACCTGACAGGACAAAATCACTTTAAAAAACTTCTCTCTCTCCAGATAGAGAGTTCAGTTCACTTTCTAACGACAGTTTGGGATTCAGTTTTAGAATTCTCCAACATCGGACTAGTGAGCACTTCATATAAATGACTGTCTTGGGTATTGACCCAAAAAAGCTTGCTAATTAGGTCAATATATGACCCAATTATAAATGCTATTTGGGTCATCAGAATGAGGCGATACCTTGAAACGGAATTATATTTGGCAAAAAAAAGAGTGGCCTAAGTTTAAATGGGATAACTCTAAAGTTCTTCCCTACCTTAGCTATGCTCGAAGAATCCAGGGCCAGCTTTTGGCCATGATCAAAGTTGTGGGAATCAATGTTGAGGCCGAGTTTATCACCGAGGATGCGCATAAAACCTCAGCCATCGAGGGTGAAAAGCTCAACCCTGATACCATTAGATCGTCAGTGGCAAAACGGCTCGGCTTATCAACGGCAGGCCTTCCTCCTCAACAAAGAAGTGTCGATGGCCTTGTAGAAATGCTTATTGATGCGACTCAGTGTTACTCAGAGCCTCTAAATAAATCCAGATTACTTGGGTGGCAGGCCGGCCTCTTTTCAACTGGATATTCGGGAATTCATAAAATCGAAGTCGGAAAATGGAGAGTTTCGAGCGATTCCATGCGGGTGGTCTCTGGCAGGATGGGAAATGAAAGCATTCATTATGAAGCTCCTCCAGCGCAAAGAGTTCCAAAAGAGATGGATGCCTTTTTAAAATGGTTCAATGGTAAACCTAAAATAGATGGACTAATCAGAGCGGCCACGGCACATCTTTGGTTTGTTAGTATTCACCCCTTCGATGACGGCAACGGGCGCTTAGCCAGAGCCATTACTGATTTGGCCCTAGCACAAGATGAAGCGACATCGAAACGCTGCTATAGTTTATCATCACAGATTAACCTTGATCGAAAAGCCTATTACCAGATTTTGGAAGGCACTCAAAAGGGTGATCTTGATATCACCTCATGGGTGATTTGGTTCCTTCAGACCTTTGCGAGTGCCGTTGAACTAGCACTTCAATCAATTGAACGGGCCAATCTGGTCGGGAAGTTTTGGCAGAACAATGCTCATCTTAATTTCAACCCACGCCAAAGAAAGGTTCTTCAAAAAATGCTGGAAAGTGAGCCCGGAGGATTTAGAGGTGGAATCACGAATAAAAAATACGTCAGCATGACCAAGACCAGCAGGGAATCTGCTAAGCGCGATTTAGCGGACTTGGAATCGAAGGGCATCATCAGACGCAACGAGGGCAAAGGCCGATCGGTGAGTTATTCGTTAGTCGTGATAAGATAGCACAGTTGGGGTACGGCCTACTTATTTTGAGCCAAAAGGTAGTCCAATTTGAGACCGGCCTTTATTAAGCCGTGCTTCGAGAAATGCGAGCTCTTTAGTACGCCCCAAAAAAGACTGTGACATTTCTTATCCTTATCCGCAAAAGAAGTTGCTCTAATATCTTCTGCGGATAATGGTTTTTGAATGTTATTCCAACGTTGTTTATACTTTATTTTCAAACACTGAGCGCATGGCGAAATAAATCCCTGACTGGACTCTACTACCCCAATAGTAAGAGCACGGGTCCGAGGCCTTTGTTTGAGTGCTTAGATTTATCAGAGTTGAGCTAACTCGTCTATATTTTCAATTATCTGACTGATTGGCAACTTTCGTTTGTAAAACACCATACGGTGCTTGGGAAATGCAACTAATCCTAGTTTATCTAGGGTTGGTCGAAGTCGGTCACTTACAATAAAAAGAACCCTATAGTCTCTTAATAGATGTATATCTCCTACTTTTTTCCTAAGGTAGGCCTCAGTCCAGAATCCAATAAGCTCTATAAAAACTGCTTTCGCGGGTTCATGTCTATGATAAGCCAAAAAATCCATGAAAAGCATACGGCCATTGATGTTCAATGGCTCTGGCTCTCTCAGCAACTCCCATAATGTCATGGCTTGCCCAAACTCATGGTAAAATTTTTCTTCGATTTTACTATCAAATAGTTGTGGTGGTGAGGAAACCTTTAGAGGTGATGTGGCGTCTATGTACAGAAAAAATGTCTGTTTCTGAATTCGAAGGCTTGCCCTTAAAGTAAAACTTCTTTGCCAAAACAAGAGCGGTATAAATTCTTGGAGGCTTCGTCCATAGAGGGTAGTCGATTCAAATATTGCGCGTGGCCCCGAAATGCGAAATCGAATCCGTTGATCTGCAAGTTTACTGATTTCACAAACCAAACCACGCAGTTTCGCTTGCCTGACAAGTCTCCGGCATTGGTCTGACACCACAAACTCGATAACATAAGACCTCATCATTAATTTACGAATCAGTAGGCCATTGAGCTTGCGTGGCAACTCTGAAAATTCACCCAAGGACTCGATGGGTTTCAGTGTCGAATGGCTCCCACCACCGTTTAAGAGACTAACTTCGATCTGCTCAAGCACTAAATGAGGATAGGACTCTAAGACATTTTTTGTAATGGTCTCACGAAAATGCCTGTGAGAGGTGACATTAGCGCCATTTGGATTCCGTCGGCATTTAGTAGCGAGAACAAATAAATCCATTCTGACTTGGGTTAGATCTGCCGAGGCCTCAATCTTGTTTTGTAATTCTTTTTGAAGAACTTCTAGTGCAAACCTACCCTTATAAAAAGGTGTTTTAAAAGGCAAACCGGCGCCTATGAAATCGTGCAGGGAGTCTGGTGTTTTTCCTTCAAATCGTTTAAACAAAAAAAGCAGCTGTTTTAGCCATGTTCCATCATCTGAGGTAAAATATTGCGGCAAAGTGACGCCATCTTCGATTTTGATAGGGAGTTTATTCATTGCCATTGCGCTTTCGCCATTGCCGCATTTCAATAGTGTTTTTACAGACTAGCTCATAAATTAACGCTGATTTCCCAGGGCTTTGGCGAAGAACACGGCCAATTCTCTGAATATGCTCTCGTTCACCATGTGTTCCTCCAACGATAATTGCCATATCCGCCGAAGGCATGTCGAATCCCTCATTAAGGACTCGACAAGTGACAATGGCAGAAATCTGGCCTTCCATAAAAAGATCCAGCCCTAACTTTCGTTCTGCCTTTGGGGTTTCGGCCAGGATCGGAAAAATTAAAAGTTCCACTGAAATTCTCAAGGCTGTTCCGGTATCTGCCGTAAAAATGATAACTTTTCGCTCTCTAAATCGTATTAACAATTCGCTGAGCCGTATTAACTTGTCTTCACACAGGCCAATAATTTGCCGAGATTCTCGAAGTCTCGAAAGGGCGCTCCTTCCTTTGCCTGACTTGCCAAGCAGTTGAAATATTTCTCTAGAATTGAGATCAGGGTAAAGCTGTTTAAGCTCGGAAATGTGTGCTCGAAACTCAGCCATTTTTTCTTCGTAAAGCCTCCTCTCTGTCACATTTAAATGGGCTAGAATGAGAATTTTCTGAAAGGGCGCAAGGACTGTCCCTTTGAGATCGTCAATGCTTAATCGAAACACGGTAGATCCAATGACTGATCGTACTCGGTCATAGTTTTCACCGCTGTCATCATAAGTAGCAGAGAGGCCAAGACAAAAGGGTGAACAGAGCATTTCGATGATCTCAATTCGCTGCCCACTTAAAAAATGGTGCACTTCATCGATTACCACCAGAGAAAACAAATCACCAATGCTTCCGATAGATCGAATAGCACTTTCATAGGTTGCAACAGTGATATCTTTAATGATCCAATGGCCATCGCCCAGAATTCCAACCGGTATTTGGAAGCGTTTTGATATTTCATCGCGCCACTGATAAAGTAGAACTCTTGTTGGGACTAAAATGAGAGTCTTGCTTTTGATTTCAAGAATCGTATGTAGAGCCAATCTTGTCTTGCCTGCGCCTGTGGGCAAGACAACAACTCCTCGTCGTCCCCTATTGTTCCACGCATTAAATGCCTCGATTTGATATTGCCTCAACTCAAGGGGTGGGATTGGCATCACAAGCGGAGTGTGGTTTTTAGTGATGCTTTCCGCAAATGAAAGTTGTGCTAATCTCAGTTGCCGAGCAATTTCATATAATTTAAAGGCCGGTGCTCTGAATTGGCTGACCCGAGTATCCCACTTCCAATGACCCGATTTGAGCAACGCTTCTTTAGGTGAGAACCTATGGCGAGTCTCGGACTCTAATTTTGCAACGATTGTTCCATTATCAAATAATATTTCCATATCAGGTTACATACATCTTATGTGCCATCATTTTAGCTCCTGAAAGATGCCCACCAATGGCGGCAGGGATAAAATTGAATGAGGCGTGGGGACCCAGCGTTGAGTGGGAGATGAACCGAAACCAACGCAGAGTGTGCTTTTTTAGCAAAATCTAGTTAAGTTTTTATGGTTGGTCCTCATGGAGAAGGGGTCAATCCTCTGAGCAACTAGGCTATCTTCGAGAATTTCAAAATAAGATCCAAAAGTATCATGTTCTGGTGGTGCTGTTGTTACGCTAAAAGAGTGGTGTTGCCGACCTGGCGCAGTGTTAAAAGAGGAACATTTCTTCCGCACTTAAGGGCCTAATGAACTTGATCTTAAACTTGATATTGATCTAGAACTTGCCGGTAAAACAATTCCTGAGCCATTATCAATTATAGACACTTCGCACCCTTTGGCTTATCCAATGGTTCTGAGTTCACTTAGGAGATTCATATGTCATCCAATACCTTTCTTGAATTTGCCATTAGCGCCATTGGTTCGTCACATTGGAGTGACCCCGAAATAAACCTAAATTACTCCTATTCCACTCTTCGGACCCCTATTACGAACACTCCCTTTGGTGTTCGATGGCTCTCTTGTTATTTACCCTTTCCTGATAATCCAAAATTAATCTGTTGCGAGTTTTTAGATCTTACGACTGGAAATGAAGTTAATGTGGTTTTTTCTGATAAACCTATCTTGGTTAATAGCCGTCAGGCCGAAAGACATAATCTGTCTTCGTACAGCCAAGCCAAAAGTGTTTTCTATTGTCAGTTTACGTTCAATCTTGACACCAAGATTTCAGACTTCATTCTTTCGCAGCTCCAAGAAAAAATATTAGCGTTTTTTAGTTTAACGAATGTATCTCCAAACAAAATAGCCAATATGGCTATCGCTAAAAAAGTAAAAGAAGCCATCAACGAATTTAATCTCCAGTATGCGGAGATGAATGCTCTTCTGCCCAACATCTCTTGGGCGAATCCAGAGGCTCGCAGACTCAGTCAAGCTAAGGCCTTACTGCTTTGCAATCCTCGACGGCATCTGCAACCAACCTGGCCAACAAAGACATTGGAAGCAAGTCATTGCCCGGAGTTTCGCAATAAAAAAATCCATATCGAAACTGAACTTGCAGACGGTGATCGATTATATGAACGAAACTACTATACCCGCCAAATCAAAGAGAACGGCTATATCGAACTACAGTTACTCTTGGACTCTGGGAAAATTTTAAGATATGTCGATGAGAAACTCTTAGTCGAATACGGTGTGGATATTAATCTTCGAGACTTTGCAAAGCTAACACATGGTCATCTCAGTTTATTTAGTACTAACTTCCAAGGTTACCTGCAAGATGAAGAACAAAAAAAGCAAAACCTCATTGGAGCCTGTATTGATAAACAATTTCCTATCTATATGGTCGACGGATACGATCCCTATGGTGACCGTACCTACTGGCCTGTTTCCGACGTTGTATTTGCAGCCCCGCTTGACTTTGCTCCGATTGAAGCCACGTTTTTACCAACTCATGTATTTGGTGTCACCAGCGACGGTGAAGATCTAAAGTCACATAAAGATGAACCTTTTGGCTATATCGAGCTGCGTTTCAAATGCAAAACTGAGTATAAATTTGACTATCTCAATAGTCAGACGGCCTTCAACGCAACCAAAGGAAAATTATTTATTCACACCTGGGATCGACTACTTTCTGAATTTGTTGAACTATTTTATTGCGAGCCTCAAGATTGGAATAACAAGGCCTTCGAAAATTTGAATGGGTTTGAAGAGCCTTTTGATTCGGCTGATTGGCTGAAAACTTCCCAACCTTCAATGGTGGAACAAGCCTTTGCTATGGATTTTGTTATATCAGTAAAAGGGCACGATAACATTAGCAATAAACTCCACATTTTACGAACGAAGCTTCAAAGTTTTTTTGACTGTACCAAAATTCGCAGCCTCGAAATGCAGTTCGACTCTTTAACCGTCGATGCGTCGCCCGGGGGGGTTAAGTTCTGGTTGCAATACTCTTCCCCTGAAAGTCATACAAAGAATTCCTCCTCGCCACATCTTTACCTTACCCACTTTTCCGATTGGTGGAACACAATCTTTACCGGCTTCCACTCCGGGTTTAGCGGGGTCATTTCTGATGCATTTAAGGATGATTTGGCTGGCCGTAAAAAACTGAACCGTCAGGAAAACTTGAGACTTTTACGCCACAATGGTGCTTATGTTTTTATATTGCATTCGGTGTTGAATTGGCTATATGAAGACACTAAAGAAAATAGGCCACGCAAACAACTCGAAAAGGAAATATTGTCGAAGCTTGAGCTGTTATTGCGGCCTAAAAATTTAACCCGAATAAGCGAAATAGGATTTGCTTCTGTTTACTCCAAGAAATTGGAAAAATTTATTTCCACACACATTGATACGTGTCTGCATTACCTGGAAGAAGACCAAGTCTCAGAAGTTTTTAATGGCAACCGCGCCTTTCAGGTTCGCGGCTTGAATTATCATCAAGGTAAAATAGTTTATTTTCTTTTGAATCAGTTGATAGACTCAACCAAGGGAGCTCTCTTTTCGAGTAGCAAATATAAATATTTTGAACTTTTGCGTTCGACAATTTCCCCGGAGCCTGCTGATTGGCAGACTGCTTCGAGTCTTGAAGAGGATGTGTATGATCATATTGGGGTCGCCGTTTTTCATTCGCAAGACGAACTGCTTGCGAGCCCAGACACGGCCACATTTTTAGCGGACCAAACCGAAGAACGCATGAAACATTATTCATGGTTGAAGTGGCCCGCTATTAAATCGAAATTTGATTACACGCACGTAATTTTGAGTGGTAAGGCCATCGAGACTTTATCCCCGGAGGCGTTCCAATTTGAATTTTCCGTCACCGCTGCTGAATCGACTCAAGATACTCAACGTCCAATAAATTGGTTCGATCTGCATCCGCAATACTTCTTAAATGGAAAACCAATCACTGCCTCCGCAGCTCAGAACCTAGCGCATCAAGGGATCGTAGAGCACGACGGAAAGTTTTATTTAATTGATCTTAAAAAACTACCCACCCAAAAGGCACTTGAACTCTTTTGGCATAAGTTGGCTGGCAAGTCAGCAGAACATGAAAATCACTCAGGACGCCACAAAGACAAAGGTCAAGCGCGCACTCGTCATCATATTTTGGAATTATTGGCGCTCCGAAGAATGGGCATTCCATTTAAAGGTCCCAAAGAATGGACTGCCATTTGTGATTATTTTGATGCGCTCTCTGACCCCAAACAAAACATTGAACTAACCGCACCACTCAATGCGATTTTGAAACCTTATCAAAAAATGGGAGTGCAGTGGCTCTCAGACCTCTACCATTTACAGCTTGGAGGAATTTTGGCGGACGATATGGGGCTGGGAAAAACACTGCAAACCTTGAGCTTTATCGATCAATTGAAAGCTCAAAATAAGCCCCACCGATCACTGGTGGTGGTACCGGTGTCGCTAACTTATAACTGGATTTCTGAGGCAGAAAAATTCACTCCCCATTTAAAAGTGGTTTTGTTTGATCCGGCAAAAGACATTCATGAAGACACCGACCTCATGATTTGCACCTACGGGCTTTTTTCGCTTCACCATGAAAAGCTCACTGCGGGCCAATTTCAGTGTGTCTTTTTTGATGAGGCTCAAAATTTAAAGAATCGCGGTACGGAACGATTTGACGCTGCCGTTAAGCTGGTGGCACCATTTAAAGTTGCCTTAACTGGCACCCCCCTGGAAAATCACCTTGGTAATCTCTATGCCTTGATGGCAGTTGTGGCCCCGGGAGTGTTGGGAGATTATAGTGAGTTTGCGCGAGAGTATGTGAAGAGTGCCGGGGTTTCAGAAGAGAGCATTTTATTTTTACGTTCTCTCCTCAAACCTCTCATTTTGCGGCGAACGAAAGAGCAGATTCTCACTGAACTTCCGGCAAAGACTGAAACACAAATAAAAATTGATTTCTCTCCGAAACAGAAAAACCTTTATAAAAAAACAGCCCTTGCTTATAGCGAAAAAATTTCGGAGATCGTGGCCAAAGAAGGAGAGAACCGCAGTCAGTTACAAATGTTAACAGCCCTTTTAAGGCTACGCCAGATCTGTTCCGACCCTAGTGCTTTACCAGGAATTAAATTTAACGAAGTACCACCCAAACTCGAATGCCTTTTTGAAATGCTCGAAGAAATTGTCGATGAAGGCCATTCAGTCTTATTATTTACTCAGTTTATGGCCACCTTTAATCGCATTAAATCGATGGCCCTCGAAAGGAAAATTCCCCTTTTAAGTATTTGTGGAGCTGATTCCAGCTCCTCCCGAAGCAAAACTCTCGAGGAGTTTAACATGGCACCAGCAGGATCGGTTTTGTTAATGACCTTGAAAACTGGAGGCGTGGGTCTGAATCTCACAAAGGCTAGCTATGTTTTTCACCTGGAGCCATGGTGGAATCCTGCGGTGGAAAATCAAGCCACCGATCGCGTACACCGCATGGGCCAGACTAAATCGATCTCTGTTTATCGGCTTATAATGAAAGAGTCGGTGGAAGAAAAAGTTGAGATGCTTAAGGCCCGTAAAGGTGCTCTTTTTAACCAAATGTTCAGCGAAAATTATTTTTCAAAAGAAAATTGCCTCGACGATGATGCCAATAGTGACCGGAAAACTACATCCTCTTTAACTAAGAGCGATTTTGACCTTTTGTTAGGTTAGTGCTGAAAGGATCTTGCCAATGGAAGCCCTGAAATCAATTTTAGTCCTCGGTAAAAATGGCCAGGTGGCCCGCGCCCTTCAAGATCTTCTTGGTGACAAGGCCACCTATGCCGACCGCCACGAGGCCAATTTTTTGGATCCCGAGTCCGTGCTGGCCTTTTTGAAGATGATCAACCCTGACATCGTAATAAATACTTCTGCCTTCACCGCCGTTGATAAAGCGGAAAGCGAACCTGAGACTGCCGATTTAGTCAATCATCAGACTCTCCGAGCCATCGCTCAATGGATCTCTGTAAATAATAAAACTTTAGTGCACTACTCAACAGATTATGTTTTTGATGGCACCGGATCAGCCCCCCGCACAGAGTCTGCAAAAACTAATCCGCTGAGCACCTATGGCCGCACCAAACTTTTGGGAGATCAGGCAATTTTGGAAAGTGGGGCACGCGCACTTATATTACGAACTTCTTGGGTTTATAGCCACGAGGGTGCTAACTTTTTTCTGACCATGCTTCGCCTGGGAGCTGAACGCGAAGAACTTTCCATTGTGAGCGATCAGGTCGGCAGTCCAACCTATGCCCCTGATTTAGCTTCGATGACCTTAAAGATGCTCGAACATCCCCGTTTACTTCAACAAAATGGTGGTGAAATTTATAATGTTTGCGGGCAAGGATACTGCTCCTGGTTTGAGTTCGCCAGTGAGATCTTTAGGTTGGCTCCTGAGTTTAGCAAAATACTAAAAGTAAAAACTGTAAAGCCTATAACTTCCACGCAATATCCTACTCCAGCTAAACGCCCACTGAATTCACGCCTTTCCCAAGAAAAATTGCAGCGTGATTTTGGTTTGACTATGCCTGAGTGGAAAGGGGCACTAGTAAGAGCGTTTAAAGCCCATGCGAGCATAAATTAGGTCTTGGAGTATTGCTTGCGTCCCGTTAAAGCTATCATAAAAATGGTCGGAGACGAGTCATATTTTAGACTGAGCCCATAGGCCCCTTGGCCCTTGGGCTAGACTAGTTAGATTCTGCTGAAAAAGGGCCAACTTCAGCGTTGGCTTCGCTTCATCTCTCACTCAACGTAGGGGAACTACGCCTCATTCGATTTGAAGCTTGTCGCCTCGAATTTGGCACTTTTTCAGCAGAATCTAGTTACTTACTAACAATTGCCTTCGCGAACTTTAAGGAGGGCTTTCTTAGCTTGATCAACTAGTTTTTGGCGAACTTCGGGAATTTGCTTTGTAGCATCTAAGTAATACTCATCAGGGGTAAGGGCCTCGATGCGCGCTTCACACCATTCAGGAGTTGCTTGCTCCCATAAAATAGTGAGCATATCTTCGATTTTTCCGGAGTACCCACGTTCTTTTAAGGTGGTAAAAGAATCTTGCAGGCGCAGGCTGATCTCTGCCGGAATTGCAATTTTGAGCCCTGCGGGTTCAGCTTTAGCAGCGGTCTTTTTTTCGCGAACGGGTTTAGTTTCTGGGGTGGTTTCGTGAGCCAGTTCTTCCATTTTTCTCTCCAAGTGATGTGATTTTTGCTTCATAAACGAAATGAATTTATCAAAGCGCACATTAAGAAACAAGTGTTAGGACTTCATAAAAAAAGACCCCTTCTTTTTTTTAAAGTAGGGGCCCTTTGGCTGTAGTTATAAAATTAAAAAAAGATTATATCAAATTTAGTTAGAAAGTAGACCGAGGCGGCTACGAACTAAATGGAAGTGGTATTAGAACGACAATTCAAGTCTGACGCTGGCAACAGTGGCGTCTTTGGTGTTTTTGCTCATGGATGGGGTTTTCACGATTTGAAAATCGGGAGTGAGCACAACACCTGGCATAAATTCATTACGATAGACCAGTTCATAAACTTGCTCGCTATCAGCTGGATCATCACCCCCAGCTTTCGACGCATCCACATAAGGCTTACCTAAGTTGGCTTGAGACACACCAAAACCAATACTGTCTTTGTCACTAAATACCCCAGAATAATTAATGCCTGAAGCCATTGATGAGGCCACCCTCGTCACGTCTTTATTCGCCTTACCATAACGAACAAAAACGGCCAAACTTTCGGTAAAGTGGTAGTCCATTAAGAAGTAATGGCCATCAAATGTACTGCTTCCTGATCCATCAATTTTATCGAAGACCTTAGAGTAACTCCAAAAACCTAAAGCAAATTTGTTGAACACGTCTTTTGTAACTTCGCTTTGCATCCCAGCCTCTAGGATTCGGAAGTTACCTAAGTCATTACCAAGTTTTGGTGGTTTATTGTCTGGCTGATCTTCGAGGGCTCTAGCTGATCCCCACATCACGTAGCCCGCTTTTTCAATGACCCACTTCACTCGAACTGCTGGAGCATTGTACGGATAAACTGGCATCTCAGCAGACCCCGGTGCCGCAAATTCAGTATTAAAAATAAAGGCGTTGCTTAGAAAAATCAAAGAACTATCTGTCACAAAAAATTCGCTGCTGAAATCATAGCGTCCCAGCAAGAAATCCCAGGCTCCATCTGCCCAAGTTTGTCGAATATAGGCCTGGGCCATGACAGAATCATCACCATACACCGGCGCATAACCGTTCACGCCAATGGCATCACCCACATACTCAGCAGGTTTTTGACCTCCATGACTATGATGTTGTAGGTGAAAAGACCCTCCGGCCCAACCCAGCATTTTTTCGAAGTCAAAGTGCATGTTAATATCAAGGGCCGAAAACCCAGCGGCACCCTTTTTAACTCCGCCCGACTGATTGCTCACTCCATTCCAAAAGTAAAAGGCTTCCCAATCAAAGCCCGAGTTACTCAGGGAGTCTCGCCATTCACCTTTAATCAAACGCGTGGGTGCCTCTTCACTCTGAGGAAAGCCCTGGTTGGCGATTTCTTTTTTGGTCTCTATCGAAGACGCGGGTTCTCGATCGCCCATGTTCGCGCTAGACGTTTCAGCGGCCCGGACTTTCGTGAAAACCACACAGATTCCGAATATAAAGATGATTAGATTAATTTTGTTCACAGACTGGCTCCTTTGAATGAATCCAGTCTAGCGGAGGTCCTGGTTAGGGTGAACATTCTTAAGGTCTAGTCTAGTTTGGCTGCTACACCAATTCATTTTTTGGCTTACTTAGGCATCAAAAAAAACAAACCCCCGGGTTAAAGGCCCGAGGGATTTTGCTTCGACAAATTTAACTTTTAACCTAGCTTAGAGCTAAATTAGAACAAGTAAGTCAATGCAGCTTTTCCGCCGATGTCTGTTGCATCTACTTTTCCATTATCTTTCATAGAAAGAGTCATGTCCAAAACGGTTTTGTTAAACTTCAAACCAGCACCTGCTGCAACAACTGTGTTGTGCGAGATAGTGTCCATTTTTGTAGTTTTCTGACCACCCAACAATACGTTCTGAGTGATAGAACCACGAAGAGTTAACCAAGAAGCCGCATCAGCTTCAATACCAATCACAACAGGCATCATAGTAGTGTCAGTTTTAACACTTGTAGTTTTGTTATTGTTGTTCATGATCTGGTAAGCAGCTCCGTAGAAAAACTCAGCGCCTTCTTTTTTAGCTACGTTGACGAATCCAACTTTCATGTCAGTGTCAGCTTCGTTTGAATCAGAAGCAGCAGTGTTTTCAACTTTAGTTGTAGATGACTTGAACTGACCGTAAACAGACCATTCTCCCATTGCGTAGATAGCGCCAACGCCCATGCCAGTTCCTGTGTACTTAGCATCTGTGTCTGTGCTAGCAAAAGTGGTAGTGTCATGAGTCCCAGTAGCTGTGTCGCCCAAACCAAACATTGCGTTAACAGTTAAATCTCCAAAAACTGCAGATCCAGTTAAACTCATATTGGTTTGTTTTTCTTCAGTCGTCTTTTTGTCAGATGCAGAATAACCGAATGAAACACCCCATGGCATATCGCCCGCTTTCATGCCATAAGAAACTGCGAATGGGTTTTCAACTCCAAGAAATGCGTTTCCAGTACCAGCGGTGCGAATAGTGTCACCGTGGCCCAAGAAAAAGCCAAGTTTACCTTCGCCAACATTCTTTAAGAATCCACCTTCTGCAGGTGAACCAACAGTTGAGCCAGCTCCGAATTCGATTTCAAGAGCTTCTGGAAGAGCGTGCATATCAGAAGGACGAGAAAATACAGTTTGAACGTCAACAACGTGAACTGAATCTCCAAGAGCGTTGATTCTTGCCGTCGATGCGAAAGCTGAAGCGCCAGTAAGTGCAATTGCTGTAGCAATAAATAAGTTGTTTTTCATTTTAAAATTCCTTTCGTATATTTATATTCTCATTACTTTTTAAAATAGATACGTGTAAGAAGCTTGGCTTCCGAAATCAGCTGCATTAACGCCTGCAGAAGTTCCCAATGTCATAACAACATCGAGATTGTTGTGGCCCCATTTAAAACCAGCGCCAGCAGCAGTTGTAGTGTTGTGTGAAGTTGAATTAGCTTTTGCAGTTGTAGATGGCACCGACACTTTTGTGGTTCCCAAGAGAACGTTCTGAGTGAGCGATCCACGAAGAGTCAACCAAGGAGCTGCAGCAACTTCAGCACCAACCATAACAGGCAATTCGGTTCTATCAACTTTCGTACCGTCTACTAAACCAGTGATTGAACCAACTTTTTTGAAGTTCATGTTACTTATTTTGTAAGCAATTCCGTAGAAAGCGAGGTCGCCATCTTTTTTCCACGAGTTAGTAAGACCAACTGTGATTTCGTTCAAGTCGAGGTCGAACGCATCAGTGCCAGCAGCTGTTTTTGCAGACGCACCAGCAGTTGCATAACTGCCGTAGTATTTCATGTTATCAACAACATATTGTCCACCTGCTTCAGCTCCAGACTTACCAGTGTATTTTGCACCAGCAGTTTCTGCAGTAGCTCCAAGACCTACGTTAGCGTAAGCAGCCCACTCGTCTGTTTTAACACCGAAACGAACGCCCATTGCTTGTTGCTTTTCGTCAGAGCTCTTTTTGTCTGAGTTAGAGAAAGACACGCTCGCACCCCAGTTAAGATCGCCGGATTTAGCACCGTAGAAAACGTCAAAAGGGTTTTCTTGCATTAAGAAAGTATCTGCTGCACCAACTGCTTGGCTCGCAAGATCTCTAAGCATATTCAAACTTTGTGATGTATTGCCAAGATAGAAGCCGAATTTGCCTTCACCTTGAGTCATGATAAAACCACCTCCAGCGTCTGGAGTAGCATTGCTAGATTTCATTGTTAGAAGGTTAAGTTTGTAACCTTTTGACAACGCGTTTGGAGTTTCACCCATTTCGAAAGTCACGAAGTCACCAACATAATGCATTTGTGCTGGGTTCGAGAAAATCTGTTGGGTATCATTGATTGCTGGTGTACTGCTAAGAGCCGACACGCGAGCCTTAGAAGCCATCGCAGAAGATGCGGCCATTGTGATAGCCGCAAAGAAGTAGAGCGCCTTTTTCATAAAGTATTCCTTTCGTTTAAGACTTGCGTCCTTATTTTTTTAATTCCCTACACCACGACTTTAATTAGGTGCATTTTTCGAAGCAATGGATTTTTGTTCAGGCCCGATAGGCGCGCGACTTCGGGTTTTTTTGCAAAGCAACTGCTTAAAATGCAAGCTATTTTAAATCCTCTAAAACCTGCATCAGAGGCTGCATTCAAGGCGTTTGTTACAATTTAGTCACAGAAAAAACAGATTTAGTTTTGTGAACAAATCTTGTTTGACGCGAAAAGCTAGGTGGTTTCTATGCTTCGCGATAAAATTTTCTTTGCTTGTAAATCTTAATAATCGGGCTCAGAATTTTCGATTCGTTAACGTTTCTTAACTAAAACTATATATCTTCTCAACAAAACTAAATTCGCAACAAGCATTTCCCGACAACAATTTCGTGAAATTATTTTTGGTATTGAAAACCTCGCTAATTCATTTTACCTCGGCTTGTTCATCTTATGCATAGGCATTTCCGGCGTTTAACTAGGAATTCCTGGGTTTTTTGTAGCCTTTTTAATCTTGCATGTTACAATCGCGCCTAATGACTAAAGATAAAAAGAATTTACTCACTGGTATTATTAAAAGACACGCCGACGGATTTGGTTTTTTGATTCCTGACAATGCTGATCATGCTGACGTTTATATCCCTAAGCATTTTATGACAGGAATCATGACTAACGACCACGTCTTTGCTGAGGTATTTAAATCGCGCGGCGAAGACCGCTATCACGGTGAAGTCGTTCGGATAATGAGCCGTGGAACAAAAAAACTGGTCGGTAGAATCACGCAGCCAAATGACCAATGGTATTTAATTCCCGATGAATCTAAAGGTTGGGGCCAGGACCTCAAGATTAAACACGAAGATGCTCTCAATGCTAAAGATGGCGATTTAGTACAAATCGAAATTTTGAATTACCCTGGTGAGAGTTCCCCATTTACAGGAAAAGTCCTTGAAGTGATTGGAAATGCCCAAGATCCATTGACCGATGTAAAGAGAGTGTTACGAACCCAAAATGTTCCCGAAGAGTTCACAAAACAAACCGAAAATGAAGTGGCGAACCTGAAAGAAGACCCTAATCCTTCGGATTGGAAATCACGAACAGATTTGACCCATATTCCCCTTATTACCATTGATGGAGCCACAGCCAAAGACTTTGATGATGCCATTTTTGTGGAAACTACGGAAGAGGGTTTCCATTTAATCGTGGCTATTGCTGACGTCAGTTATTATGTAAGGCCTGGCACATCACTGGATCGCGACGCCTATGAGCGCGGTACGAGCGTTTATTTTCCAAACTATGTTGTTCCGATGTTGCCGGAAATTTTAAGTAACGGACTATGTTCACTAAAACCCAACGTACCACGACTTTGCATGGTCGCTGACATGCAGTTTGATTTTCAGGGTGAACTGACTGATTCGAAGTTCTACGAAGCCGTGATGAAGAGCCAGGCCCGTGTTACTTATGGTGAAGCTCAAGAAATTGTCGATGGCACCGACATTGAGAATTTCAAGCATGTCAAAGAAAATATCATCCGCTGTTCTGATTTAGCAAAGCTCCTGATGATCCGCAGATTTCGCGAAGGCTCGTTGGATTTGAATATTGCACAAACGGAACTGGAGATCGACGCCAGTGGCAACCCTGTGGACGTTCAAAAATCTGAACGTCTTTTTGCTCACCGTTTGATCGAAGAACTAATGCTCGCGGCCAACGTTGCCGTTGCTAAATTTTTAGAAGAAAAGGGCAAAGGCGCCATTTATCGAGTGCACGAAGATCCAAGCCCCGACGCTATAAAACTATTAGATGTTTACCTCTTTAACTTAGGTTCAAAGATTCGATTAAACGGTGGAAAGCTCCAGAAAAAACTTTCTAAAGCCCTTGAGCATTTTGCCGACCATGCCGAAGGGCAGATCATCAACATATTGACATTGCGATCGCTCAGCCAAGCCAAGTATAGCTCTAACAATATTGGCCACTTTGGTTTGGGATTTGCAACTTATACGCACTTCACTTCGCCAATCCGGCGTTATCCCGATTTGATTGTGCATCGATTGCTGAAGCATTATGTGGTTTCGGCGTTCTCATATCCGATGCCTGAAATTGATGACCTCACCACAGCCGGTAATATCCTATCATCGTCAGAGCAACGAGCGGTAAAATGTGAACGCCAGTTTATGAGTATTAAAAAGGCCCGTTTTATAGAGCGCTTTGTGGGTAAAGAGTTTAGCGGAATGATCAGTTCTGTGGCCCGTTTTGGAGCGTTTGTATTGTTGCGGGAGTTCGATATTGATGGACTCGTTAAACTAGAAAACTTGGGTGATGACCGTTGGGTCTTTGACGAGGAAAACTTGCGCATTATGGGCGAGCGCTCAAAAACGATGTTCAAACTCGGCCAGATTGTGACAGTCATTGTCACGAGCGTTGATGTTGAATTGGGGCAAATCAATTTTGATTTACACCCGGATTTTAAAACTAGTCGCCGCTCTCAGGCCGCTCATAAACAAAGAAACGAGCCAAAGCCACCGGTTTTTCCCATGAAAAAAGCAACGTCAACGACGACCGATGAGAGCCAAAAACGGCAAGGTTCTGTTAAACGTATCTTTGATAAAAAAGATTCAGTAGAAACCACCGAAAAGAAAAAGAAACCGGTTAAGAGACTCTTAGAAGTCTTAGAGCGCTTTAAGAAAAAAGCCAAAGGCAAAAAATCTCAGGATGCCGAACAAGCGAAACGATCGATCGACGACGAATCACGGAGTTTTCAGATAGGCTCTAAGTTTGTTTCTAAGGAGGGTTCAGAAAGTGCGGATCATCGAGACCGGAAAAACTCTAGGAAAAACTCTAAAAAACGCGGGAAGACTAAAAACAATTCTCGCCGTCTTCGCTAGACACGGTTTTCATAATGTCCTCGAAAGGCTGCAATTAGGGCGCTATATTCTTGACAAGATCACGCCCGATTCAGGCCTCGAGCATCTCACCGTCGCCCAACGAATTCGCATGAGCTTTGAGGAGCTTGGGCCAACTTACGTAAAGTTGGGTCAACTGTTAGCAACCCGTCCTGACTTAGTGCCTTCTTCTTGGGTGAGTGAATTTGAAAAGCTTCATGCCACCGTACAACCTTTGAGCTTTGAAGTTGTTGAACAGGTTTTAAAAGAAGAATTTGGCGAGAGCCTTAATAAACACTTTCAATCTTTTGATCCAAAACCACTGGGTTCTGCCAGCATTGCTCAGGTCCACCGCGCGAAATTGCAAGATGGAAATGACGTTGTTATTAAAGTGCAGCGTCCTGGGATTGTGGCCACTATCAATGATGACCTGAATGTTCTTTATTTTCTGGCGGAGCTTCTGGAAAAATACATCGAAGAAACCCGCCCCTATAATCCGGTAGGCATTGTTGACGAATACTTCAAGACACTGGAACTCGAAACTAACTTTTTGATTGAAGCCAATAATATTCGGCGCTTCTTGGAGAACTTTAAATCCGACGAGCACATTGTTATCCCTAAAGTTTATCTAGAGCTTTCTACGGAAAGAGTTTTAGTTCTTGAGACAATCACAGGTATCCCCCTTAGCTCCGAAGATGCGCTCGCGGATAAAACAATTGATCGCGAAGCCATTGTTAAGGCCGGCCTCCGTTGTTATATGGAAATGGTGTTTCACTATGGTTTTTTTCATGGTGATCTTCATGCCGGAAACTTTTTTATTTTGCCAGGCAATAAAATTGGTTTGATAGATTTTGGAGTGGTTGGGCGTTTAAATCGCAAAACTCAAACCGCCATTGCCAATATGCTATTGGCTCTCGCCACCGAAGACTATGATCGCCTGGCCGAAGAGTATGTCAACCTTGCGCCTTTCAATGAACTCACTGACGTTGATAAGTTCTCGCGTGAGTTACGCGATGTGGTTGCGCCCTATTATGGCCTTACCCTGAAGAGCGTGAATTTGGGCCGCGTATTGATGAATTCCTCCTCGGTAGCGACTCGCAATCATGTGGCGCTTCCAACCGAATTGATGATGTTTTTTAAATCCATTGTTACCATTGAAGGACTCAGCCGCCGTATTATTAAAGATTTTGATTTTTTGCACTATGCACTTGAGTTCGCCATGCAGCTGGCAAAAAGCCAGTATGATCCCGAAAAAATCACCACAGAACTTTTTGAAGTTTTGCGCGATTCCAAAAATTTACTCTACGTTTTGCCACGCCAAGTCCGGCAAGCACTTCGGAAGATCAATCATCCAGGCTTTGCCTTAAAGGTCGATCTTCTGGGTATTAGCAATTTGCCCAAGGCGATTGATCGTTTTGGCGTGATGATGTATTGGGGACTTATTATTTCCAGTTTGATTATCAGTGCCACCACCATGCTCGGGCAACAAACCTCTAAGACGATACTAAATATTCCCGTATCGAGTTTTGTGGGATATACTCTCGCCATCTTGTTTGGCGGTTGGGCCTACTGGAAAAAACGCTAGCCTAGATTCCGCTGAAAAAGTCCAACTTCTGCGTTGCCTTCACTTCATCTCTCACTCAACGTAGGGGAACTACGCCTCGTTCGATCTGAAGCTTGGCGCCTTGAATTTGGCTCTTTTTCAGCAGAATCTAGCCTAGTGGCCTCAGCGGCAGAGTCCAAATTTTATTTTTTGGTGCCGATGTAGATATACGCAATTCCGAAAGACAGTGAATGATAGTTCACTTTCGCAAAGGAGCCTGTGCTCATCATCATCTTACAGAACTGATCGCGGCAAGGAAAAGCCGCTGAAGTTTTTTGGAGATACTCATAAGCTTGCGGTTGGCCGGTTACCCAACCACCAATCTTCGGCAAAACTTTTTGTGAATACCAATTATAAAGCGCCCCAACCACTGGAATCGTGACTTGACCAAACTCAAGCACAACCACTTTGCCACCCGGTTTGATCACGCGAGCCATTTCAGAAATCCCTTTAACAGGATCGGCCACATTGCGAATTCCAAAAGAAATGCTCGAGCAATCAAAAGTATTGTCGGCAAAGGGCAAGTTCATCACGTCGGCCAATTGAAACTTAACATCCAGATTTTGAGCCGCCGCCTTTGCTGGAGCATAAGCCAGCATCTCTTCACAAAAATCAGTCCCAATCACTTCACCTGTTGGGCCCACTTCTTTTTTAAAAGCGATTGCTAGATCACCAGTGCCTGTTGCACAATCGAGAACCTTGGCACCTGCTGTTAAACCAACTAGCTTCACCAATTTAGAGCGCCATAAATGGTGAATACCCATCGACAGAACTGAGTTAGCGCGATCATAATTTTGCGCGACACTGGCGAACATTGTTTTAACTGTCTTTGGATTTTTAGCGGTTACATTCATACTGGTTTCGCCACTTTCTTATCAAAGGCCAAAAGGATTGACTCAATTCTCTTCATGAGAGTTTCAAAATCATCAAAGGTTAAAGCTTGAGGTCCATCTGATAAAGCTTCATGTGGACGAGGGTGAACTTCGACAATAATTCCGTCAGCGCCAGAGGCTGCCGCCGCATAAGATAAGGCCGGAACTAGATCTCGAACACCAACCGCATGGGAGGGGTCAACGATCACTGGGAAGTTAGTGTGCTTTTTAAGATAAACCACCGAATTTAAATCAAGGGTGTTACGAGTGGCAGTTTCAAAAGTGCGGATACCGCGCTCACAAAGGATCACTTGATCATTACCACCACGAATGATGTAATCAGCCGCTTTAATCCATTCATCCACCAAGGCGGCAAAACCGCGTTTCAACACAATTGGTTTATTGGTTTTACCAAGTTCTTTTAAAAGCTCGTAGTTGTGCATATTGCGAGAGCCCACTTGATAGACTCCTACGACGTCATCAACAATTTCTATTTGACGGATATCAGTGACTTCTGAGCACAGAGGTAAATTAACTTTTTGACAAATTTCTTTGATAAAACCAAAAGCCGATGAGCCCAGTCCCTGAAAGGACTCGGCGCTCGTGCGCAGCTTCCAAATTCCACCGCGCAAAAAAGCCGCACCATGGTTTTTAACAAATTCAGCGGTTTCAGAAAATTGGCCTTCCGATTCGATAGAGCAAGGCCCTGCAATAACGGCAAAATCAGGCCCCCCCACAGTGATTTGACCCACCTTAACCGGATTGCCCTTTTTGCCAGCTTCGAGATTTTTGCCCATGGGCCGATCCTTTGGCTCTATTAAGGTAACTTCTTTTGCGACTTCAATTTCCATCAGAAAATGCCTCTATCATACATTATACTTAAATACCATTTTGAAATTGCAATTTCACCAGGGTATAACCGCCCTTATGGTCTATGCCAACGCTATTCAACAGATCCTCTCAAGCCCTGGGGCTATTACGCAAGATTTTGATGGATCTTTTTTTGTTTTAACTAATTGCAAGACAGAAACCAGTCTTTCTATAGCACCTGGCATTGAACTTGTAGGCCCGCGACCTGTGTTTACTCCCACTTTTTTTGAAGTTTCCGCGAAGGACCTTCAATATTTTAAATATTGCCTTAAAATTGAGCGGAAAGTGTTAGCGTCCGCACTTGAAAATGGCGCTTTTGAGGACCCAAAGTTCAACTTGCCATCTTGGGAAATTCAGTCAAAGGCCCACTTCGATCAAGATTTTGCCGAGATTCAAAGGCAAATTCAGGGGGGCACCATTGAAAAAGCCGTGGTCATGACTTCGGAAAGGTCTTCATGGACGCCCTCTCCCACGGGAAAATGCTCTTTGCTTTTAAGTCTGTTAAAAAAGTGCCCGCCGCATTTGCATATCTATGGGCATTGGACAGACTCATCGGGAGTGCTCGGTGCCAGCCCCGAAATTTTGTTTCATCGTGAACGCGAAAAAATTCACACCATGGCTCTTGCCGGTACTTTGCCAAAGGCAAAACCGCCTGAAGCTCCCAATTCAGGGTCGCAGCTTTTAGACGATCAAAAAGAGCGTCATGAACACCAGATTGTGGTGGAAGACCTTAGCGAAAAACTAAGGACTGATGCCAAGATTACCACCCAAGGCCCTAAGGTGATTGAGTTGCCCCACCTCTTCCATTTGCAAACACAAATTGAAGCTCAATTAGAGGCACCACCGACGAGTGAGGAGTTTGATTTTCGTTTGATCCAGCGGTTACACCCTTCATCAGCTCTGGGCTTGCGCTCCCATAAAACCCATTGGCATTGGTTGAAAAACCTCTTTGGTCACCAAGAACTCGGTCACTTTGGCGCCCCCTTTGGAATAGCTCTTCAAGAGGGCTATCTGTGTTTAGTAGGGATTCGAAATTTAGAGTGGAATTCCACGGGTTCTATTGTGCGTGCTGGTTGTGGCATCGTGGCGCAAAGCAATTCAAACCGCGAGTGGCAGGAGTTGTGGGCAAAGCGAGAGTCTGTTAAAGCATTGCTCGGGTTAATTTAAAAAACTGAGGGTTCATAAAGTGAATTTAACCATAGCTGCAAAAGTCATTGAGTATGTTCGCTCCTTGGGAGTGGTGGATTTTTGTCTTTGCGCCGGTGCCCGCAATAGTCCGTTCATCACTCTTCTCGATGAAAATAAAGCGCGCTTAGACAGACATGGTCATTTGTTTCATTTTTTTGAGGAACGATCGGCTTCTTTTTTTGCCTTAGGGCGCGCCCAACAAACTAAAAAGCCCGTAGTCATCATTACCACCAGTGGCACTGCCGCAACCGAATTGATTTCAGCCGCAGTTGAAGCTTTTTATACTCAAACACCGCTTATCTTTATTACTGCCGATCGACCACCCAGTTATCGTGGCACCGGCGCGCCTCAGTCCATTGAACAGATTGGTATCTTTTCTCATTACTCACTGCCCACAGTGGATTTGCACGAAGATTTACAGGCGCTTGAAACTCTTCAATGGGACCAAACCATCCCCTTGCACCTCAATGTTTGTTTTGCCGAACCCTTACTGAACGGAGATATTCCGCAATTACCGGAGGGGACTTTCAATAAAAACAAAATCACTTTAGACACTCATTTTTATGCTGAACCAGTAAGTCTGCGAAATTTTTTTCTTTCGTGTAAACACCCACTATTTATCCTCAGTGGTTTGAATCAGGATCAACGCTCTTTTGTGGCAAAAACCTTGGCGGGATTTGAAGGCGCCTGGTGGATTGAATCACTTTCGGGATTACGCGGTCACCCTGATTTAGAAGCAAACCGCATTCGTTCTGGCGAACGTTTGGTTCAACATTTATTAGCACAAAAAGTTTTTGACGGAGTCATTCGCATTGGCAGCGTGCCCACCACCAGAGTTTGGCGCGATCTGGAGGAACGCTTTAGTGTTCCAGTATTAAGCCTCACCGATTCAACTTTGAGTGGCTTGGCGCGTGAGTCAACTTTGGCGCCCCTGCAAACTCTGAAAACGGTCACAGAACATTACAAGGAATCCGCCGTCCTTCCCTTAGAGTGGCGAGAGCGCGATACTCATATATACGGTGCTATTAGTAAGGCTTTGGAAAGTTACCCGGAATCACAATTAAGTTTAGTAAAACACCTTTCAAAAATTGTGAATGAACGGCCCTTGTATCTTGGCAATAGTTTGCCGGTTCGCGAGTGGGATTGGATGGCCGAACCTATTTTGCCGACGGCCATCTCAGGAAATCGCGGAGCCAACGGAATTGACGGCCAGCTTTCTACTTTTTTTGGGTGGATGCCAAAAACCCATCATTCGTGGGCGCTCCTGGGCGACTTAACAACTCTTTATGACTTAAGCGCCCCCTGGATCTTGCGGCAATTGCCTACATCCTCCACTTGGACTCTCGCGGTGATGAACAATGGGGGCGGGCACATTTTTAAACCCATGTTTGGTCGCGAAGCTTTTATCAATCGCCATCCTTATGGCTTTGAAGCCTGGGCTAATATGTGGGGATTAACCTATTCTTGTTTATCGTCCCTTACTGCAGGATTGTCAGAAAGACCAAATATTTTAGAGTTACGCCCTTCCGAACAACAGTCCCAAACCCTACGAACTGAAATCGAAAATCTATGGAAAACGCAGTTGTCATAGCACTTCATGGGTTTTTTGGCCTGCCGAGCGATTGGCACCAATGGCATCAAACCTATGCGCCTCAGAAAAAGCTGGTGGCCATCAATTTGTGGAACGATGAGCGACTGAATGCATCGCTTTCATTGAGAGAGTGGACAGATGCATTTATAAAAATGGTTCAAACTGACTTTCCTGAAAAGACTTCCGTGGAACTTTGGGGCTACTCGATGGGAGGTCGCTTGGCCTTGGGCGCCTTACTCGAAGCGCCTGAGCTCTTTTCGCGCGCCATGATTCTTTCCGCTAATCCGGGCCTTAAAAAAGAAGTTGATCGTGAGTCGCGTCTCCAGCGGGATTTAGAGTGGGCGAGAAAAATCAAAACACAAGAGTGGAACTCGCTGATGCAAGATTGGCATCAGCAACCAGTTTTGCAAGAGCCTCCCTCTGTGGATAACTCTGTGTATCGCCGGGAAAGCGACTATTCTCGGGACCAATTGACCCAAGCTCTGATGAATTGGTCTGTGGCCAAACAACCAAACTACTGGCCAGGGCTAAGCAAGTTACAAATTCCCATCGAATGGCATGTGGGAAGTTTTGATCAAACCTACAAAGCCATCGGCACTGAAGCTGCGACATTGAACTCGAAGATTCAATTGGTTGTTCATCAAGACCGTGGTCATCGAGTTTTAGTTTAAGCGAGAAATCCATCAATCGCGCGTCTTCGCTCCACCATATTGAGTGATGCTGGCAGCCCTACAAAGGTCGGTCAACAAGACTACAGTCTTAAGTCCAGTGAATTGGCTTGATTTGCTCAAAACCTCGATGGAAACTGCATTCTATGAAATCAAAACGACGACCGTCTATGAATCACATTCGCGAATTCCAAGAAGTGATTGGACTCACCAAAAACTCCCCACGCTCAAAAGCTCAAACCAACCAGGTCTTTGAATCTGACTGCGAAATCGTGAAACTAAATAAGTCTTATTTTTGTACCTCCACCGATTCCGTGGGCGAAGAGATTTCTATTAATCTTTACAAAGATCCCTATCTTTGGGGTTGGATGACCGTGATGTCCTCAGTCTCAGACCTAGCGGTGACTGGCGCCAGCCCGATTGGTTTAGTTTTATCCACACAATGGAAATTTGGCACCACCGCTGAAGTCAAAGCGGGGTTCTATCGAGGCGCTAATGCTGCCCTCCGAGCTGGAGGTGTCAACTTGCTGGGTGGTGACTCTGGTTATTCAGGTGATTACGTTATGACTTCAACTATTTTTGGTGTCACTCATAAAAAACCCCTCACGCGCATAGGTGCGAGCCCCGGAGACTACGTGGCCGTAACCGAGAAAAACAAAACTGGAGTCGGCCCTTGCATCGCTTATCGATATTTGTTGAATAAACCTGAAGAAGAATTTCCTGAAGATTGGTTTCGGCCATCCCCCAATCCCGGAGTCATGGAAAAGTTGCGCCCCCTATTCAGCGCCTCGATCGATACCAGTGACGGACTTGCTTCGTGTTTGTATATCGTGGCCCGATTGAATGGTGTTGGTTTTGATCTGCAATGGAACCCGAAACTCGCGAGCAAAAAAGCTCTGACCTTTTGCGAACACAATCAGATGCACCCACTGATGTTATGGATGGGGGATCATGGCGACTTTCAAAGTTTAGTTTTCATTCCAGAAAGAAACCTTGCGAAAGCCAAAAAACTGAATCCCAATTTAGTCGTTCTTGGTCGCTGCACCGACCGGGCCAATCACTTTACCGTTAATTACGAAAAGAAAACCATTGAACTTCCTTTTGCCAAAGTGACCGAATGTGCCCGTGATGCCAAGGCTATTTATTCTTTGGTAAAAGAGATCAATGGTTTCTTTTGGAACCTTTCCGCTAAGTAATGGAAGGGACGAAAAGGAAAGCGTGGGAACTTAAGCCCAAGCTCCAGATAACCTCTTAAGAGCCAAAGATCACCAACGAGACAGGCGAACATTCCCAAACACAGGATGACACCGAAGGCCTTGGGCGGGTTAAAATAAGAACCCAAATAAACCAGCGAAGTCAGTGCCATGGTTCCGCTGGTGACTACCGATGCGCCCCCTCGCTCACTTATACCTTCAGAAAGATCTTTTTTGCGCGAAGCAAATAGAAATTGAATGCCATTATCTCCCGCAAGCCCTACCAGGATGCTGGCAAAAAGACTGCGCCAGAAATCGAGAGTACTTTGAGTAATCCCCAATAGGACTACCATTACGATGGGGCCCCAGAACGACGAAACGAGCAGGCTTGGCAACAAACTTTGTTTATTAAATGCAAAGCATAAAAACCCAATGATGATGGCCACAAGAACTAAGCTGGTTGCTAAACTTTCAAAGAGAGTCTTGGGAACAAAACCTGCAAACTGTGCATAGGCCACCAATTCTCCCCCCAAATGGCACCCACTGTTTTTACAAAGCTCATCCACTTTCGCTTTGAGTCCATTGATGGCGTCAACCGCAATGTCTTTTACAAAAAGTAAAACCCTCACCCGTCCGTCTTCATCCACCATTTGCTCGTACACGGTGTTGTACTTCAGCATGGCCATTATATCGCCTTCGGTAAAATAATTTCCTTCCATCAACCAAGTGAGCAGCGACTGGGGACTCTGATGGGCCTTAATCAAGAGCGCACCTTCTTTGGTGGTTTTGAGTTTTTCCACCATAGTTTCGGCCTGCTGAGGTGTTGTTTCGTTGTCGTAAATCAAGGAAACTGTCCCGATCCACTCTTTGCCTTCTTGTAATTTTTCAAGAGCCTTCGAATACTCTTGTTGAGGCGGAAAAAGCTTTTGGGGAGCTTCGTTAAAATCCAAACGACCTACTGACCAAAATACCGCTGGGTAAACAAATAAACTCAATATCGTTAGACTTTTGCTCGGCACTCGCGTCGCGATTTGTTCGAGACGAAAAAAACCAAAAGACTTTGCTGGTTCGACCCACTTTTGCAGGTGACGAAACTCCTTCAGGATACAAGGGATCAAAATGATCACGATCGCCCACTCCATGAGCGTACCAAACGCTGCCCACACCCCAAGACGCCGCACTACTTCTATATCTGAAACATAAAGTGACAGGAAACCAATCATGGTTGTGAGAGACGTAAAGAAGCTCGGCACAATCATGGTGCGAACCGCTGAGCGCCACGAACGCCCCCGCATCTGTTCTCCGGAAACAAACACAAAGTCTTCTAGAGAGCTGATGCCCAAAATTAAAAAAAGACCTGTCGAAAGCACGTCATAGCTGGAACCCACAAGACCCTTAGCTCCAAAAACCCAGATCGCACAAATGATCAGAGAAAATGAATAAATAAATCCTGTTTTCCAGGTGCCAAATAAAATGCGCAAACTCAGAATGAGTAAGATAAGCATTCCAAGGTTTACCCATTTTGAAAATGCAAAGCCTTCGAGAATATACCATTGATAGTCAGCCGGTCCGACCCAAGAAATAGACGCCTTTGGTACGATTGGAGCTAAATACTGATTCACTTCTTCTCTCAGTCGTCCTACCGCTTTCGGATCGTAAGTGCCATAACGCGAATATTCAGCATCCACATAGGTAAAAGTAAAAGCTAAACTCAGTTGATCCTTTTTATCATTGCCAAATGCCCAGGGAACGCGATCCATCTCCTGTTTGATGGTGTGGGGATCAACTCGCCAAGCGTGTTTATCGCAATCAAGGCTCACCACGTTGGCAATACCGACACGATTCTCACCTAAGGAAACTGGATGTATGAGATCAAAACTTGAACTCGTACTCTTGAAGTCGCGAAGCACTTCTTGGGTATAAGAATACCATTTGCGAATGCGGCAGGCTTCCTCAGCGGTAAAGCTAAATTGCCCAGGGGGAGGCAAAACAATCAATATGGATGTGACCCCATCATTATAACGCTTTTTTATTTCTTTTATTTCATCAGCTTCAGCTATGCCCTGGCCCGCAAGGTCTTCTGGCGAAAAGATAATTTTCATTTTGGACATTTGAGTGCCGAGGAAAATTGTACTTAGAACTGCTAAAATGAGAAAGAGGCGTGAGTGGCGCCAACAAATACGAACAATCTTAGTGAGTGCTATGGCGAAAATAAAGAATAATTTTTGGCTAACTTTCTGCATGATTGGAAAATTCCTTGTAAATTGCACCGGCTCTGGCCACAAGCACTCGCCTCGGAATCAGTTTGCTAAGCCAGAAAGACAAACGGTTGAGTGTGCCAGGTATATAAACCGTCTGATTTGAATCCAACGCCTTAACCACATGATTGGCGATGTCGCGGGAGGAGGCAATCATGCCAGTAAATTTTCCGATGATTCCATCATCGAGACCGGCAGCGATATGAAAATTGGTTTTCATCCCACCGGGACAAATATTAATGACCTTAACTCCAAAGGGCGCGAGCTCAGCCTCCAGGGCTTCTCCAAGTGAAAGTAGGAATGACTTAGTCGCTGAGTAAGAAGCAAAGTAAGGCGTTGGAAAGAACGCATTGAGAGAAGCAATATTAACAATAGTACCTCTGCCCCTTGATTTCATAGTTTTACCAAAGTGGTGCAACAAGCGAGTAGCAATCAGGGTGTTGAGCTTTATACTTTTTTCGTGATCTTCCCAACGTCGTTCAAAAAAACAACCTGAGACTCCCCATGCAGCGTTATTTACAAAAATGTCGACTTCGATGTTTGAGGACTCAATTTCTTTAATGACACTTTCTTCAAGAAGGTCACCCACAATGGTGACTGCTTTGCACTCCGAATCGAACTGCTGTAATTGCGCTGCCAATGAAGCAAGAGCTTTTTGGTTTCGACCAGAAACCACAAAATCAAACCTTTTTTGTTTGGATATAACTAGGGCGATATCCCGGCCTAGGCCACTTGATGCTCCCGTGATAAATACTTTTTCTCTTATTGCTTTTTCCATAGTCTTTAAGAGAATAGCGGCTGGAGGTGCGCTTGACAAAGAAGAAACTTTTTTCCTTTTTGCATATAGTTATCCTAATGGGTGTGGGAACAGTTATGAAGGCGAGTTTTGCCAAGAGCAATGCCCCATTTGAAACCGCCACTCAATGTAGCGCCGCCCCCGCACTAATCGTTAACTATATTAAATCTGTCGGCCTTAAAAAATGGCTGGCGCGAGCCAAGGCTGACAGTACACAACATGCCTTAGATTGGACGACCTATACTTCCGTACCTCAGTGTTATCGGGAACAAGGCGGTCAGGATCTCGCCCACTTGCCCATTCGTGAATTGCCTGTCAAGTACAACGAATCCTTATTGACCCCCAGCCGATGGACAACAGACAAACAATTTCAATTGACTATGGATAGAATCACTCAAACCGACTTGACCCGCAATAGAAACCTTATGCTCTATCAGAACGGCAGTAGCCAAGAAGGCATTATAAAGATTATTTCTGGAGCTAAACAATTTATCTTTGTTAATTTACTGGCTCTGGCCTGTGATGAGGGGAGTGAAAATATTGTCGGTCTTCTCGAAAAACGGGCAGCAGAGGGAATTGACGTTAGGGTGAATGTTAACAAAAACTATTCGATTGCCAATTTAGGATGCTTGCGACGTCTTAGGTCCGCAGGCATTGCCGTTCACAAATCGGCAACCCACTCTTCCTATTATGTAAATGACGAAAAACAATTGCTTATTGGATCGCAGAGCCTGGCTAAAATGTTTTTGCAGGCCGATGGATTTAACAATTTAGATCGGGATGTCATGCTCTATGTCGAGGGCCCTGCAGCCACCGATGCCTGGCGCGACTTCTTGGATCTTTGGGGACCAAGCCATGAAAAACTCTCAGATAGTGACCTCCAAAAGCGTGTCACGGTTGCTATCAAAGATGAAGTCGACTCCAAACTGCGCGGCCTCGCCAGTAACGACGTAACCGCCTCCTCAAAAGGACTCTGTCGATTTCTCACCCAAAAGCCAATGGGGCAGTCACGATCGATCCAGAGAGCTCTCACACAAATGACTCAATTTTCCAGACAGAAAATCACCTTTAGTGGTGTGAAGTTGGCCTTCTCTAAAGATTCTGACCCTAAGCCAAACGCTACCACTGTTTTGAATTTGCTTGCCGAACGCTCACTCCAGGGAATTTCGGTGAACTACATAGGAAATGGTGTCGGAGGAGGTAACGGAGAGTTAACAATGGCACTGCGCGAACTTGCAGATTCTATCGCTAAACACGGTTTGTTTATGCTTGCGGGGTGGATGCATCGTCTCAATCAATGGGACGTTCTTCGGACCGCGCACAACCATTTCATCACTTATTTTAATTTTTTGGTCGATTCTAAGGCCACCGTCTGGACTTATTTTCAGTTCTTACATTACAAGGTTTGGAGTTTTGATGACGAAGCCCTGTTTATTGGGAGCAGTAATCTGACTGATGATTCTTTTGAACGTTTTAATGAAACTGGTATGCTGTGTTTTGATAAAAAACTCATCTATGAATGGAATCGAGCCCAGGCTTTGGATTTTATTAATTCTACGACCTATGGAGCGGCTAGCTTTACCACTAGCCCTCCAACAAAGTAACTTTAGGCTACCGGATAAATGGAGTTAACAACATAGTAGCGTACTTCGCTCCCCGTGTTTCATTGAGGATACCCATCTTGCGGGCTACATCACCACCATTGTTCATGGTTCCGAATAATGGAGCATACACTTTGGTCTTCCAGCCAGTACCACGACCGTACAGGTAATCGCGGAAATTCTGTTCAGTTTCTTTCTTGTCGCCGGCCAATTTGGTTTTCATAGTTAGAATATCCTGCCGTTTACCCTCTTTGATCGTCGCATACACAGGAGAAATACCATTAGTCTTACTAGCTGCCAATTCTTTCAGAGCCATGATCTCGCTATGATCTACATCATGAGTGGCAGCAACAAGTTCTTTGAGATCCTGTGGTTGAGATGCGGGGTCGGTCATGAAAGTTTTAAGGTCAAAATACACCTTCTCTCCGCTCAAAGAACCAATGAGTTCCTGAGGCTTACCAGGAGCGGGTTTGGCATCAGTTAAATCAAAATCGACATCATAAAAAATCTTTTTGATGTTCTCGATCCCAACCGCTACTTGCTCTTTACGACCTCTGAAAAGTTCTGGATCTAATTGCCAAGCACGATCTAGGTCTTCTTTCTCAAGAACTTCCCACGCTTTCACAAGATAAAACGCAGATTGGCTCATTTCTTTATAGGCATTTGCTAAATGGGCCGACCCGCCATTTTTAACCAAAGTATAAAGTGAGTCATAGGCTCGCGAGTTAACAAGGATTTTCGCTCGCTCTTTACGAGTCATACCAGAAATGTAAGGAAGTCCATCTATCCATTCCACCAGATCATCTTGGGCTTTTCCAATACCAAATTTCTGCGCCACCGACTGACGGAACTGGAAGTGACGATTCCAATCATAGGCACCCATGATTTCAATGGCAGCAATTCTTCGGTGAATACGAGCGATCGCCGCAAAAAGTTCACCATACCCTACTGCTTTGTAACGTTCATAAGGCGCATAATCTGTTCCGTTAAAGGAATTGCTTCCGAAACGGAGTTTAGTATCAATGTACAAACCAACATCCCGACCTTCGGCTTTTCTCTGCATCTGTCGGCTATTGGCCATGGCTTCGAGAGTCTTAATGGACTTCGTCAGTTCAGGCTTTACCTCCTTCAATAGGAAAGTAATAAAATCGGCCTCGATGTTCATCGGTTTTTTTACACCTGGTAATGGCATCGTGAAATACATCATCTGAGCCTGAACATGACTGTCTGGCTCGTTAATCATGATTTGTTCGGCGTAGTTGCGAAGAGTCGCCAAAAGAACCTCTTGCGATACTGGCACTTTGTGAACCATTGGAGTCATTCTCCAAGCAATCCCTTTCATTGGCAAAAAGGCGCGCATTCTTGCGATCATGAATTTCGCGTCGTTCTCCAAAGGATTATTTTGTGGGTCTTTTTCATTCATATCAAGTTTTTCTACCCAAGTTGTGAGGACCTTTTCAAACTGAATACCATCCCGAACTGCGATCATTTCATCACGAAAGTTTTTGAAATCCCCAGATACTTTATCCTCACTTGCAATGGATCGTCCGGTAGCACGATTCTTCTTTTCTTCAACCACGATATCCTGAACAACCTGGTGATTAAGGTACGTTGTATCAGTAATTGGAATTGCATCCACTCTATGAACTTGTGCACTGTTTGCTTTCACTTTTTCCAGTTTTTCGGCTGATGCCATTTGTGTCATGCAAAGTATGACCGCTAGCCAACCATGGCCAAGTATTTTCATAATTCCTCCATAAGGGATTGTTAAAAGTTTGGTTTCGTACTTTGTTAGGGTAGTTGGACTTTCATTTAATTGTAAAATAGATTTTATTTAAAGCCTCAAACCTAAGTCTAGGAAATGGAGCAACCTTTAATAGTATCCTAGCTTTTGCATTAAAGGTGTCGCAATCTTTTCGACGTCTTCAAAACCACCATATTTATTGATGTGCCTTATTTGACCAACTTTGGAAAGTTCCGCCGCAAATTTGGCATTTTGATGGGAGGGCCAGGAAAGCTCGCAAAACTGAAACAGTTTAGTCATTACTTCCTTTGGATTCGCTAAGATATCTTCATATCTGACTTCACAATAGTTTGAAAGATCGACGGAGACCTCCCGCACCAGTTCGATGGCATCCTTCCACACATGGGCCGTGCACTTAAGACTATCCGCACCGAACTCCTCCACATAGGTCTGCAGATTTTTAATCCGCGGATAAGGCACAACCTCACTAAATAACGGATGTTTGACCTTTTTCAACTGTTCATTAGACAGCCGATAGAGTTTTACTAAAGAATTTGCTGCCATCCGAGGGTCTCGCAAAATGTGAATGAACTTTGCATCAGGAAAGAGCTCTTGAACAGCTTTGAGCTCCGTTTGTAGTAAAGGATACTTGACGACAAAGCGACGACCGTGGCCACCGAAGCTTCTTAAAATTTTCTTCACATCGGTTTTGATCTCTTCAACTCGTCCCGTCGGTAGATCAATAATGGACTGTTCCTCCCAATATAGTGAGGACGGATTTCTTCCCATCCACTTGCCCCACAGCGTCAGTGGTTCGGAAGGACTTCCAAAATCAACTTCAATGGAGTCTTGCAAAAAACGCTCGCCCCTCACATTCCACTGATATTTTTTGCGAAGCCACTCTATCGTTTCCAGAGATTCTGGAAAGGAGTTCATGGAGTTTGTTACAAAAGCCGCTTGCTCATGAGCACACAGTAAGTTGTACAACAGTGTCGTTCCCGATCGAGGCAGCCCGACAATAAATACTGGTTTCATGATTTCAATTTGATCCAAGCCACCAGAAAACTTTCTATTTTCAATCCATCGAAATAGCCTGTCTTCAACGTATGAATGGGGGAGTGGAATGAAGAATTGGTTTTCAAACTTCTTACGAAATAAAAGTTTGGACCACCAGTTTTGATAGTAGACTTGATTTGCCATGTTAAAAAGCTAAACATATTCACTCGACTTAGGAAAGAAAAAAAAATACGCTTTCAGAGAGGTTTTCGGACATCAGTATAGTCTTCACGTCAATTACCTCAAGCAAGGGGGAATGCCATGCTTGATTTTTCACGGATAGAAAAAATCAATGCTGAATTTAAATCAGCCCAAGAAAGCTCACTGAATCCACAGCCTGATTCCGTGAATCATCTTACTTTGGTACAGCAAACAGCGTGGACTTCGATACTTTCTTCATCAGCGTCGGCTGAAGCCGAGGAAGAGCACTTAGTGCGACCCTTGATAGAGTATTTTTCGTTTGCGCCCGATGTGTCTGAATATGTAGGTCATCACGCGCTTGATGAGCTTCGGCATGCGCGCCAAACTAAAATCTATTTACGAGAGACCTTCGGATTCGTGAAAACCAAACGAACGTTAAGTGATCGAATCATCTACGACCAGATCTTCTCCCGTCTTGAAAGCCTCGTACTTGCTCGCCCTCTACCCTTTGTTGCCACACTGCTGTTTTATGAGATCTTTGCGGAAGATTTTTATGCTCAACTGCGTGAGAAGGCCGAAGTCATGCAGTTACCGCATTTGGCCTCTTATCTTCGTAACGTCCAAAAAGACGAGCTTCGCCATCGAGCGGGTATTAAGTGGCTCTTTTCTTACTGGAATTACGCCAATCTTCCTGTTCACAAAACTGATACCATTTGGATGAAGGCGATGATTTTTATTGTTAAAATGGACATCAGCGCCAGTTGGTGGGCCTTTTGGAACAGACGGCTACGAAAAAGCTTGAAAGTCCTGGGTATTAATCCCAACCAGTATTCCAATAAGACTACTTATTACACCCGGTTGGCACAGCAAGAAATGGCGAGTTTAAGGCAGTAGCGTTCAATGAAAGAGGATGAATTGACCATAGAAAATGAAGAAGAATTATTTTTGAGGCTTGGTCTCCCGCCCACATCCATTTCCCGTTTATTAGACCGAAGCTTTCCGGATTTGGCTTCCGAAATTAAATTTATTCATAAACTCTGTCATCATTTCGTTGCTAGTTTTTTGGAACCTCATTTGGCAGAAGCCGAATCGGCCTTTGAAAATAGTCGCTCCAGGCTCGATCGAATTCTACTAAACAAAATTAATGAATTTGGTTTTTTAAGTCTGTGGATTCCGCGCATCTTTGGGGGAGGCGGCTTTCACCCCCTCACCATGAACGTATTTAATGAAATCATTGGGTCGCATTGCCTGGGTACAGCCAATATAGTCGGGGCCCATTATGTAGGATTAACCCTAATTTCACTCGCACAGAATTTTTCGATTCTTGAACGCTTATGTCTGGACATTAAGAACGGCGAGAAAACACACAATCCTTGTTTAGTAACGGCGGCGATTACTGAGCCGACGGCCGGAAGCGACAAGGAGGATCTTACTTTATTGAAGAAGTCCAAAGCTGGTAGTTGGGCTCACCCCTTCGGCACAAGCTACTTACTTAACGGCTCAAAGATTTTTATTTCAAATGCTAGCTGGGCCAGCTACCATGTCGTCGTTACCACCGAATCACCCGATACACCCGAACAAAACCTACTGATACTGGTCGTTCCCAGTGGGGCTCCTGGCCTCAACATTGGACTTCCAGAAAAGAAATTGGGCCAACATGCGTGTCCCGCCAGCATGATTTTTTTCAATGACTGTTTAGTGAGCTCTGAATGGGTAGCACTTGCACCTCAAGTTTTTCCAAAGAGTGAAGACTATCAAGCTTTTTCTGAAATGATCAATGATGGAATCCTGGCACTGA